>NZ_CP063445.1:2785000-3154609 GCF_015169775.1 Novosphingobium sp. ES2-1 | reverse complement strand
TCCGCGCGAGTTCGTCCATCTTGAAGGTCTGTTCGAAGAGAAGCCCGTAACGCGGGTGGCTGCGCCAGCGCACTTTGGCGTAGATCGGGGGCAGAACTTCCGTTTCCAGCCGGACGAGCTCGTTCATGAGAAGCCACTTGTCGCACTCGATGCACGCGCCCTGCTGCGAAATGTCCTGGAATGCGACATGTACTGCATCGCCTCCGGAATGCAGGATTGCATCAAGATGGATGCGCAGTCGGACCTGGCGCTTGGGGAAAGTTCCGTGGCTTTCGTCAAGCAGACGCTCGATCTCGATGTCGTTCAGGAAACGGAAGCCCGCGTATTCGCCTTCACTCCAGATCTGCTCGATCGGATAGCGATCGCCGTTGCTCATTTCGATGGCCAGCGATCCACAAGGGGGCAGCGGGTTGAACAAGCGGATCTTGAGGCCGCTCGTCGAAGCATCGCGGATGACACAGAGGAATTCGCGTTCGTCATCCAGGATCAACTTGGCGGCACGGATCAGCAGGGTGAAACGCGGCGCGGCGCGTTGTTCCGCTCCGGCTTCCGCGTCCTTAGGCACTTGATCGTCGTCTGCCTGGGCCAAGCCCGATCCCCCGTGCACGTGAAGCCGCGCCGAAGCGCACGCATGCCCCGGCAAGAATCAGTATTAGCACGTAATTCCTACCGCGGAGTTACCAAGCAAATTACGGAATGACTTGGATTTTTACAGACATGTAAACAAACGCTATAAATGTGTAGCCAAACTCGTCATCAAGTCCGGGCAAACAATTACAAAGCAAAGGATCATGGTGCGGACGGCGGGACTCGAACCCGCACGATCAAGGATCAAGGGATTTTAAGTCCCCGGCGTCTACCATTCCGCCACGTCCGCAACTGTTGGCAGGTCAGGTTAAGGCCCTGAATGCTGCAACTCGTGCAAGTCGCGCCTGCCACAGCACAAAGGGCGCGGCAACGCCTGTTGCCGCGCCCTTGCTGAATTTCCGGTCGAAAGCTCAGTCGGCGTTGAGCCGTTGCCGCATTTCCTTGCCTGCCTTGAAATAGGGCACGCGCTTGCCCGGTACTTCGACGGTTTCGCCGGTTCGCGGGTTGCGGCCCTTCCGGGCATCGCGTTCGCGCGTGGAGAACGCGCCAAAACCACGAAGTTCGACACGCCCACCATCGGCCAGTCGCTTGGCTATCTCATCGAAGAAAACGTCGACAACCCGTTCGATTTCTTCGCTGCGCATGCCAGGACTTTCCTTGGCGAGAGCCTGCAGCAGCTCCGATCTTATCATTCTTTCCCTCCGCCGAGCGACCATGCGGCCACCCCCCGATTTTCTACGATCCCTGTGCCCAAACCCCCGTATGAGCACATTCTAACATCCTGCCACGCCCAACCGGTCATGACAATCGTTTCATATTACTCAAAGTGGCCAAAAATGGACCGTTTCAGGCGATTTCCGCTACGTCGGCCAGGCTGAGGCCGAGCAGGCGCATCCGCGCCGCGACTGCGGGCCATTCATCTTGCAGGAAAGATTCGCGCTCCCGCTGGCGCAAGGCTTCAACGGCACCGGGTGCTACAAACATTCCGACGCCGCGCTGGACAATCACCAAGCCTTCATCCTGAAACTGCTGATAGGCCTTGGCCACGGTCAGGGGATTGGCGCCCTGTTCGGCCGCATAGGCCCGTACCGACGGCAGCATGGCGCCCTCCGCATAGCGACCGTCAAGGATCGCCGCACAGATTTCGTCGCGAAGGCGGAGGTAGACCGGGCGGCTTGCCTGGCTGGTGTTCATGCCCATGGTGCCATAGTGCCATAATACAGCGCAGCACACAACGGCTCGTTGCGGCAGGGCTCCGGGCACGCTCTTGCCGCTTTGCGACATTGGTTGCGATTGAAAATAGTTTCTTGCCATCGCGACACGTGGCACTAAGGCGGAAATTTGCCGTGCGGGACAGGCGCGGCAGTGCAAAAAGCTCACACAGCAACGACGGGATCGCTCGCCGGCATGGCCCAAGAAGACACGAACTTCGCACGAACCACGACAACTGGCGAGTGGTTCGGCCATCCACCGCAATTGAAGCGCCTGTTCACGACCGAAATGTGGGAACGCTTCGGCTATTACGGCATGAGGGCGATTCTCACGCTCTATCTCGCCAAGCATTTCCTCTTCAACGATACCACCAGCACCGGCATCTACGGTGGCTTCACTGCACTCGTCTATCTTACCCCGCTGATCGGCGGGCTGATTGCTGATCGTTACCTGGGCTCCAAACGCTCGGTGAAGTTCGGCGCGATCCTGATGGCGGTCGGCTACTTCATGCTCTGCTTCGGGGGCGAGGCGGCCAAGCCCTATGCCACGATCGAAGGCCAGCGGTATGACGTGACCGTCACCGAGACCGCCGGCAGCGAAGTCCGTTCGGTCGAAATGAGCGGCCAACGCCTCGAGATCGTCGGAAACGACGACAAGTCTGTCTCGCTCAAGACGGCTGACGGGGTCGAGGCAAAGCGCATCGCGCCTGGCGGATTCCAGTCGGACGGCGAACGCTCGCAGCTGCACATCGCGATACTGCTCGTCGGCCTCTCGCTGGTCACGGTCGGCAACGGCTTCTTCAAACCCAACATTTCCACAATCGTCGGCTCGCTCTATGCCGATGGTGACCGCCGCCGCGATGCCGGATTCACGATCTTTTACATGGGCATCAACCTGGGCTCGCTGATCTCGCAGTTCTTCTGCCCGATTCTCGCCGAATCCGTGGGATGGTGGGCAGGATTTGGCCTTGCTGCCATCGGCATGACGTTGTCGTGGGTCCTGTTCCAGTTCGATGGCGGCAGGCTCGATGGCTATGGCGAGCGTCCCGCCGGGGCCGATCCGCGCAAGGACTGGCTCATCTATGGTACCGCGCTGGTCTGCGTGCCGCTGTTCTTCTTCCTGTTCACCAACCTGATGGCCTATGTCGCGCCAGAGCCGGGCAAGGGACTGCTCGGGTATCTCCTCGGCCTGCCGATCATGGGCAAGCTGATGTTCGGCACCTTTCTTCTCGCCGTTCCCGGCATCCTGATCTGGGCGCTGGCATCGGGCAGCCGCGTCGAATTCCAGATGATGGTCGCGGCCATGGTGCTGATCGTTTTCAACACCGTGTTCTGGACCCTGTTCGAGCAGGCCGGCTCTTCGCTGACCCTGTTTGCCGAGCGCAACACCGTGCTCGAAGTGGGCTGGACTCGCGGTCTTTTCGCGTTCTTCAACGCCTATCCGTTCACCTACTACCTGTTCTTCGCGCTCCTGCTGGGCGGACTGGGCTGGCTGCTCACCTGGTTCTTCGGCAATGGTGAACCGGCAGCAACCAGGCGCAAGATGGGTGCTGGCTTCGCCCTGGTGATGACGGCCGGCTTCATCGGCATGGTCTATGCCCGGGCCAGGGGCTTTGCCACCGATGAGGTCTACGTCATGCCCGCGGGCCAGACGCAGATCTTCAATGCCCTGTTCATCGTCGCGCTGGCGCCGGTGTTCGGCGCAATGTGGAATGCGATGGCCCGGCGCGGCGTCGAACCTTCGATCCCGGTCAAGTTCGCCCTGGCGCTAATGGGCGTGGGCGCGGGCTTCCTGCTGCTGGTGTGGGGCGCGCAGTTTGCCGATGCGCAGTTCAAGGTCGGACTCGTCTGGCTTGCTGGCCTGTACCTGGTCCACTCGATGGCCGAGCTGTGCATTTCGCCGGTGGGTCTGTCGATGATCACCAAGTTGTCCATGGCCCGCATCGTCGGCATGATGATGGGGGTGTGGTTCCTGTCGATCGCGGTGGCGCAGTACGTTGCCGGGATGGTCGCGCAGGTGGCCAGCGTCGAAACCGTCGGCGGCCAGGTCACCAATCTCAAGGTCAGCCTCGATACCTACGTGGGTGTCTTCACAACGATCGGCTGGATATCGATCGGCATCGGCGCCGTGCTTCTCGTCGTCGCGGTGCCGCTGAGGAAGCTGATGCACGGGGTGGCTTGATATTCTCCCTTATGGCGGGAACCGTTCGAACGTGAGAATGTTTCTGCAGGGGTTTGCTTTGGCCAACTTGAGAGTATCATCAGGGTAACGCGGGCGTTGGTCGAAAGCGGCAACGGGGGCCGCGGATTGGGGGACAGTTCATGGATCATGCGTTGATCCAACTGATTGTGGCGACAACTGCTTTCGTTTTTTCGCATTTCGTGATGTCAGGGCCAATTCGTTCGCGCCTTCAGTCGATGATGGGCGCGCAAGGATTCCTGTTGTTCTATTCCTTGGTCTCGCTCTGCGCACTGGCCTGGGCGATCGTCACCTTTGACCGCGTCAAGGCGGGAACGCCGCTATGGGATGGCATGGCCGCCGGTCCCTGGGCGGTTGCCAGCCTGCTCACGATAACCGGCACGGCGTTCCTGCTGCCATCGTTCGTGCGCAATCCTGCGCTGGCCGGCAAGAATGCCGCCGGTGTCGGCACGTGGATTCCGGTCGGCGTATTCAGGATCACCCGGCATCCGATGATGTGGGGCATTGCGCTATGGGCGCTCGGTCACATCGTCGCTTCGCCGACGCCTCGTGTCCTTGTCTTCATGTCAGGCCTGATCGTGCTGGCGCTGCTCGGCTCGCACTTCCAGGACAAGCGCAAGGTCGCCCAGAACAAGCGCGAATTCCTGCCATGGCAGCGCCGCACCAGCTTCTGGCCCCGTCTGCAGGAACTCGGCGGCCTGCGCCTTTCCTGGGTCCTTGCCTTCTTCGTCTGGTTCATCGCCACGTGGCTGCACTACCACCTGTTCGGCATTCCTGCCGGACTGTGGATGTGGATCGGCTGAACGTGCGATAATCCGCCGGCACGATGTGGTCGTGCCGGCCGCAACTTCTGCGTCAGGCCCGCGCTTCGTTCACGCCGGCAGAGTTGTGCCGCAGTGCCTTGAGCACGGTATCGACGATATGCGGCGCATTGAGGCCCGCGGTGTCGTACTGCTTGTCCGGCGCATCGTGGTCCTGGAACACGTCGGGTAGCCGCATCGTGCGGATCTTGAGGCCGCCATCGGTCAGCCCTTCGTCGCTCGCCATCGTCAGCACGTGTGCGCCAAGGCCGCCGACCGCGCCTTCCTCGATCGTCACGACAACCTCGTGCGTGGCCATCAACTGGCGGATCAGATCGGTGTCGAGCGGCTTGGCAAAGCGCAAGTCTGCCACCGTCGTCGAGAGCCCCTTGGCCTCGAGCTGGTCCGCCGCCTTCAATGCCTCGGCCAGACGGGTGCCGAGCGAAAGCAGCGCCACCTTCGAGCCCGAGCGCACGATGCGCCCCTTGCCGATCTCGAGCAGCTCCGGCTCGTCCGGCAGCGCCACGCCCGTGCCATTGCCGCGCGGATAGCGGAACGCGATCGGGCCGCTGTCATGGCGGGCGGCGGTATAGGTCATGTGGACCAGTTCCGCCTCGTCCGCCGCCGCCATCACCACCATGTTCGGCAGGGTGGCGAGGTAGGTGATGTCGAACGATCCGGCATGGGTAGCGCCGTCGGCACCCACCAGCCCGGCGCGGTCGATGGCAAAGCGCACCGGCAGGTTCTGGATCGCCACGTCATGCACGACCTGGTCGAAAGCACGCTGCAGGAAGGTCGAATAGATCGCGCAGAACGGGCGCATGCCTTCTGCCGCAAGACCTGCCGCGAAAGTCACGGCGTGCTGCTCGGCAATGCCGACGTCGAAGGTGCGCGTCGGATGCGCCTTGGCAAACTTGTCGACGCCCGTGCCGCTCGGCATGGCCGCCGTGATCGCGCAGATCGTCGGGTCGGTTTCCGCAAGCTTCGCCAGCGTCTCGCCGAACACGTTCTGGTAGGCCGGAGCACCGGGCTTGGCCTTGACCTGCTCACCGGTGACCACGTCGAACTTCTGCACCCCGTGGTACTTGTCCGCCGCCTGTTCGGCCGGGGCATAGCCCTTGCCCTTCTGCGTCACGACATGGACGAGGCATGGCCCTTCGGCCGCATCGCGCACGTTCTCCAGCACCGGGATCAGCTGGTCGATGTTGTGCCCGTCAAGCGGGCCGACATAGTAGAAGCCCAGCTCCTCGAACAGCGTCCCGCCCATGGCCATGCCCCGCGCGAACTCGTCGGTCTTGCGCGCGGCAGTGTGCAGCGGGCGCGGCAGCTTGCGCGAAAGCTTGCGCGCGATCTCGCGCAGGCCCAGGAACTGGCGCGAGGATACCAACCGCGCCAGATAGGCCGAAAGCCCGCCAACCGGCGGCGCGATCGACATGTCGTTGTCATTGAGGATGACGACAAGCCTGTTCCCCGCCTCGCCGGCGTTGTTCATCGCCTCGTAGGCCATCCCTGCGCTCATCGCGCCGTCGCCGATCACGGCAATGCCCTTGCCCGGACGGTTGCTCAGCTTGTTGGCAATGGCAAAGCCCAGCGCCGCCGAGATCGAGGTACTCGAGTGTGCAGTGCCGAACGGGTCGTATTCGCTTTCGCTGCGCTTGGTGAAGCCCGAAAGCCCGCCACCCTGCCGCAAGGTGCGGATGCGGTCGCGCCGGCCGGTGATGATCTTGTGCGGATAGGCCTGGTGGCCCACGTCCCACACCAGCTTGTCCTGCGGCGTGTTGAACACATAGTGGATCGCCACGGTCAGTTCGACAACGCCAAGGCCCGATCCGAGATGTCCGCCGGTGGTGCCCACGGCAGAAATCATCTCGGTCCGCAATTCGTCCGAAAGCTGGCGAAGCTGCGAAGGTGCGAGCTTGCGTAGATCGTCTGGTGTCTTGACCGTGTCGAGCAGCGGCGTTGCCGGTTCTGAATTCATCCCTCCGCCCTTACACCGATGCTTTGGCGCTGTCGAACGGGATCATGTTGCCACGGCCTTCCCGAAGGTCCGTGGCGCGCGGCGCCCCAGCATGAGCGAGGATGCGATCAGCGCCACCGCCGCAATCACGAAGGCATAGCCCGGCGCTGCAAGATCCCCACTTTGCCCGATGTAGCGGGTGAGCAGCACGGGAGTCAGCCCGAAAGTCACCGCCACCACCAGGCCATAGCCGATGCCGACCAGCCCGGCGCGATGCCGCTTGGGCGTGATCTCGACAAACGCGGCATAGGCAACCGCTGCCGAAACCGTCGCCATCAGCAGGAGCAAAGCCGCTGCAAGGGCAAGTTGTCCAAGCGACCCGCCCGCTATGCCCCAGCGGAACAGCGGCAGCGAAACCAGCGCCGCCAGCACTGCGGTGACAAAGTTCACCTTCTGCCGCCCGATCCTGTCACCCAGCCAGCCACCGGCCAGCAGCCCGACGATCTGCGTGCCCGCCGCCGCCATCTGCAGCAGATAGCCGTTCGTCACCGGAATCTTGAGGAACGTCACTGCATAGACGAACAGGAAATCCCCGGTCGCGCCCGCCAGCAGGAACCCGAACACGCCAAGCAGCGCCGCCGCATAGGCCGCAACGTCAAGTTCGGTCACCACATTCGGCCCGGTCTCCGGCAAATGCAGCGTCTCGTCCAGCCGCCGCCGCAGAATGAAAGCCAGCGGCACTATCCCTGCACCGATCGCAAAGGCAATGCGCCAGCCATAGGCATCAAGCTCGGCCGGCGTCAGCCTGCTCGCCAGCACCAACCCGACAAGGCCGCTGCCCAGGACGCCGATGCGCATGGCGACCAGTTGCAGCGCCACCAGCATCCCGCGGCGCTCGGGCGGGGAGCTTTCGGCGAGGAACGCCGTGGTCGGCCCCACATCGCCGCCTGCCGCAAGCCCCTGCAGCAGCCGGAATGCCACCACGAGAATCGGCGCCCAGATGCCGATGCTCGCATAGCTTGGCGTCAGTGCCAGTCCGATTGCGCTGAAGCCCATCAGCGCGAATGTCGCCAGCATCGTCGGTCGGCGTCCCACCTTGTCACCCAGCAGTCCGAACAGGATCGCGCCCAGCGGCCGAGCGCCAAAGCCGGCACCCGCCGTCATCAGCGTCAGCAGCAGCGCACTGCCCGGCGCACCTGCGGGGAACATCACCCGCGAGACGTTCACCGCGAAGAAGCTGAAGCTCAGGAAATCGTAGAATTCCAGCGCGTTTCCGGAAATGACGGCGGCGAACTGCTTCCGCGTCGGCAGGTGCCGTGGCTCTCTCGCCTGATCGTCCATGTCGCCCTCTCCCCCAATCAGGCAAACCAGCTTTCGCCGATCAATCCTCGCTGGCGCACTCCGCGCAATGGCCGCGAATCTCCACGACCGGTCGCACTTCGGCAAAGCCTGCTGCCTGCGCCGCCAGACGCAGCGCGCCCGTGAGCGCATCGTCATCGCTGTGCACGGCCTTGCCGCACAAGTCGCAGATCAGGAAGATGCAGTCATGTCGGCAGCCCGGATGCGTGTTGGCAACATAGGCATTGGCGCTTTCCACCCTGCGCGCCAGATTGGTGCGCACGAACAGGTCGAGAATACGATAGACCGAATTGGCCGCCACGCGCTTGCCCCGCCGCGTGCCGACGCTCTCGGCGATGTCATAGGCCGACGCCGGCTTTTCGTGCGCCGCCAGCGCCTCGAACACGTCGGCGCGCATTTCCGTCCACTGCTCTCCTGAGGCTGTCAGCGCTTCACGCGCGGCCTCGATCAGCATGTCGCCTGCGAAATCGTGATGATGGTGCCCGGACATCGGCCCTAGATAGGCACGACCGCGCCCTGGCGCAAATCAGTTCCGCGTGAAGCCGACCTTGTAAAGATCAGGGAACAGCCGCTTGAGGTTGGCCACCTTCGGCGCGTCCCACCGCTTGATATAGCCGTGGTCGGGATTGTTGGCGGCAAAGTCCTGATGATAGCCTTCCGCCGGGTAGAACGCCTTGTAGGGCTCGATTGTCGTGACGATCGGCTGCTTCCACAGGCCGGACTTCTTCAACTGACCAAGATAGGCCGCGGCAACGCGCGCCTGTTCCTTGTCCATCGGCACCAGCGCATTGCGATACTGCGAGCCGTGGTCCGGCCCCTGGTAATTGAGCTGCGTCGGATCTGCCCCCACGGCAAAGAACACCCGCAAGAGCTGGTCGTAGCGGATCCTGGCCGGATCATAGGTCACGCGCACCGCCTCGGCGTGGCCGGTCCGTCCTGAGCCGACGACGTCATAGATCGCCGTGTTCTTTGCGCCGCCGTGATAGCCCGAGACCACGCTGCTCACGCCCTTGAGATGGCTGAAAACCGCTTCGATTCCCCAGAAGCACCCGCCTGCGAAAACGGCGGTCTTCTTGCCCGCCGGCTCGTTTGCCTGCACCGTCGCCGCAGGCGTCGCCACCGCGCCTTCGGCCTGTGCGGGTTGCTGGCACGATGCGGTAAAGATCCCCACCGCCAGTGCTGCGGAGAGGATCGGGCGGCGCATCTTAATGCGAAGCCTGTTCGCTGGCGTGTTCAAGATCCGGCGTCGCCAGTGCGGTGGTTCCGGCCGAAATGCCCATGACAGCGGCACCCATCAGGAACCCGAAGGCAAGCGAACGGAAGAAATCAGGCTTGAACAGGCCCATGGCATTCGGCTTTCACAAATCGTCTTGGCGTCCCGAACGCGATGCCTCGAGTCGCCTGAATCTCTGGTGACGCCCTGCACAGGGTTTCGTTCAGGTGATGTGACAATCTATGAACCGTTCACGAGCTGCGACGAACCGTTATTCGCGCAACTGCACCCATACCGGAGCGTGGTCGCTGGCCTTCTCGCGGCCACGGTATTCCTTGTCGACGCCTGCTGCCACCAGTCGGTCGGCCAGTTCGGGCGAGAGCAGGGCGTGATCGATGCGGAAACCATGGTCGCGCTGCCAGGCACCGGCTTGGTAGTCCCAGAACGTCCACACGCCGCCCTGCGGATTGAAGGTGTCGATCGCGTCGGTCCAGCCGTCGTTGAGCAGGCGGCGGTAGGCATCGCGTGATTCGGGCTGCATCAGCGCATCGCTGGCCATCGCCTTGACCGAGAAGGTGTCCTTGTCCTCGGGGATCACGTTGTAATCGCCGATCACCACTGCAGGCACGTCCTCAGCTGCAATCTCGGCCATCCGTTTGCGCAGGCGCTCCATCCAGCGGAGCTTGTAATCGAACTTCGGGCCTGGCTGCGGATTGCCGTTGGGCAGGTAGATGCACACCACGCGAATGCCGAAGACATCGGCCTCAAGATAGCGTGAATGCTCGTCCTCGGGCTCTCCGGCAAGACCGCGCTGCACTTCCACGGGCGCCTGCCCATCGGCGAGGATCGCCACGCCGTTGAAGCCCTTCTGCCCGTGCCAGATCGCGTGATAGCCGATCTTCTCGAACTCGGCGGCGGGAAAGCCTTCGTCCTGCGTCTTGATTTCCTGAAGGCAGGCAACCGAGGGCCGCGTTTCCGCCAGCCATTCGAGCAGGCGGGGAAGGCGGGCCTTGATCCCGTTGATGTTGAACGATGCGACCTTGATCATATCGCGAAGCTGGCGCCACAGCCGCATCCCGAAGCTGCTTGGGGATTGCTCACCCGGAACGCCGCGCCGCCAAGCGATTCCACGTATTCCACGACGCTGCCTTCCAGCAGCCCCAGGCTGACCTCGTCGACCACCAGCCGCACGCCGTCGGTCTCGGCGATCAGGTCGCCATCCTCTGGCGCCTCGGCCAGGCCGAACTTGTACTGGAAGCCCGAACAGCCCCCGCCTTCGACCGAAAGCCGCAGGATCGCGGGCTTGCCCTGCTTTTGCGCAATGGTGGCAACGCGAGCGGCGGCGCTCGGGGCGAGGGTGACCTGTGTTTCGCTCATGGCGCCAAGATAGGGGCGCAATGCCCAAACCTCAACGCCAGAAACCCAAGGTTAGGGCCCTAGCGGTTCCGCTCGTCCTCGAGCCGGTCCTCGATCGATTCATCGTGGCCGGTCCCGCTGGACAGGAACACCAGCCCCATCAATGCCGCCATCAGCATGATGGTCAGCCAGACTCCCAATGCCGAGGCGATATAGAGGTGGATCGAGACGAAGCCGATCTGGATGTAGAGCACCGTGAGCACCACGCCGACGACGGCCGTGCTGAACAGCGCCATCCAGTTCATGATCTGCCGGTAACGGGCCCAGGCAAATCGTGCATTTTCAGGATCATCGAGCGGGGAATGTCCAGCCATGGCAAAGTCCTTTGGCGATCGAAGATGGTGCGCGCAACGGCTTTGACAATGGCCACCAAGATGGCATGATCCTTATGGGAGACCAGGCGGCCCGAAAAGACGCCCGAAGGCGCAAGTCGGCCGCATCACGCAGGAGGATGCCATGACGATTGCGCAAGTCATTCAGGGAAGAGGGGAAGTCTGGAGCGTGTCGGCCGACGCGCAGGTCTCCGACGCGATCGACATGCTCGCCCACCACCGCATCGGCGCCCTTCCGGTCAGCGATGGCGAGAGCGGCGTGGCGGGAATCTTTTCCGAACGCGACATGATCCGCTGCCTGCACAAGCATGGCGAGGCGGCGCTGCACATGAAGGTGCGCGACATGATGACGGCGCCCGTCGTCACCGTTTCACCGCAGACGTCGGTGATGGAGGCGCTGGCCCTGATGACCCAGCGCCGCTTCCGTCATCTGCCTGTCGTGGAAGGAAATCGCATGGTCGCCTTCGTCTCGATCGGAGACCTCGTGAAGCACCGGCTCGACAAGATCGAGGCTGAGGCGGACGCGATGCGGGTCTATATCCAGCAGGCCTGAAGCATTTCCAACTCACGGGGGCAGAACGGCAACTCCCCCCGAACTCACCCCCAACTCCCCCCTGACTCCTGGGCACTTTCGCCCTGCAAACGGGCATCTCGTATTTCACGTGAAACACTCTAGGCTTCCCTGATTGATAGGGAAATCCGACATGCACCTGACCCGCCGTTCGCTCCTCGCCGGAGCCGCCGCCGCGACTGCCTCGCTCTCGATCTCGATCCGCGCGCAAGTCCTCCCGCCCCCAGGCTTCGCCACGCCGACTGGCACCTTCCCGTTCGCACCGGAAGTCTATCGCGAGCGCCGGGCGAAGCTCATGGCCACGCTCAAGGATGGCGTGGCAGTGATCCATGGGGCAGAGCGCGAACGGACCAGCGGGCCGGTAAGCCCGCCGTTCTATCAGTCCGGTGATTTTGCGTGGCTGACCGGCATCGTCGACGAACCCGGCGCGGTGCTGGTGCTTGCCCCGGCAGAGCGGACCTACAGGGAATTCCTGTTGCTGCCCTCGCGCGACGTGGAGACCGAGCGCTGGGATGTCGAGCGCCTGCCGCTGGGCTCGCTGATCGAACAACGCACGGGAATTCAGCGGGTCAGGCGCACTTCGGCGCTGGACGGCCTCGTCACGCAGCTCGCCGCGCGGAGCCGGACGCTGCATTTCATGGGGCCGATCACCAGCGCTTCGGCCCCGGTGCCGCCGGCGATGGAACTCTATGGCCGGGTGATGAGCCACGTTCCCGGCTGCACGATGAAGGACCAGAGTGCGCTGCTTCCTGCCTTGCGCACCGTCAAGGAACCGCGCGAGCTGGAGCTGATGCGCAAGGCATTGGCTGCGACGCAGGCCGGGCATCTAGCCGCGATGAAGGCGGTGCGCCCCGGCATGACCGAGCGCCAGCTGACCGCAGTGCTGGAAGACGGCTTCCGTCAAGGCGGAGGCGAAGGGCTTTCCTACGATTCGATCGTGGCGACCGGCCGCAATGCCGCTTCGCTGCACTATGCCCATGGCAATGCCCTGATCGGTGCGCAGGACCTGGTGCTGATCGACGCCGCCGCCTCGGTCGGCAGTTACGCCTGCGATATCACGCGCACCTTCCCGGCCTCGGGCAGGTTCACCGCGCAGCAGCGCGCGGATTACGAACTGGTCATGGCGGCGCAGGACGCGGCGGCCAGGCTGTTGAAACCCGGCGTGATTCACGAGGACATGACCGAGGCCGTCTATGCCCTGTTCCGCAAAGCCGGGCGGATTGACGAGTTCACGCATGGCCTTGGCCATTTCGTCGGCCTCGATGTCCATGACGCGGGCGACTATGCCAAACCGATCCCGGCGGGCGCGGTCATCACCATCGAACCGGGGCTCTACAACCAGCAGATGAACCAGGGCATCCGCATCGAGGACCTCTACCTCGTCACCCCCACCGGCTGCGAACGCCTGAGCACCGGCATCCCGCGCACCGTGGCCGAGATCGAAGCATTCATGGCGCGGTAGGCCCCGACCGTTCCGGCGCAAAAATCGGCACTCCCATTGTCCGATTCCGCTTGCGCGGCGCGCCCCGGTTGCCATGATCTGCGGCCAATAGGGGAGTTCCTGGGATGGGTGGGCTGCTGGCCCCCGAGAATCTGCCGTTTGCCGTGGCGCTGGCCCTGCTGGTGCTGCTGGTCATCGTGCAAGTTACGGGTATATCGGACTTTCTGGGCGACGCGGATGGGCCGGACGCCGATCTCGATGCGGGGTCTACTCTGGCCAGCGTGACGGGCTTGGGCGCGCTGCCGTTTGTGGTGTGGCTTTCGTTCTTCCTCGCGACCTTCGGGCTCGTCGGCCTGTCGCTGCAGGAACTGGTGACCTCGTTTTTCGGCGCTCCCTTCGGCCCCGGCGCGGCGACCGCGATGGGTCTTGTGGCGGCCTGGCCGGTCAACACCGTGGTGACCCGGCTGGCTGGCCGCGTCTGGCCGCATGACGAGACAACCGCCGTTCCGGTCGATGCGCTGCTCGGGCGCAAGGGCATCATCCACATCGGCCGCGCCACCCGTGGCAGCGCGGCGCGGGCGCAGGTGCGCGACGTGCACGGACAGCTCCACCTCGTCATGGTCGAACCGCACGAGGACAGCGCGATGCTCGGCGAGGGCTGCGAGGTGCTGCTCGTCCACCGCGAGGGCGAGACGTTCTACGCCGTGCCGGTCGATGGCCCGCTGCGCCTTGCCGACTGACCTTCCTTCAGGATTTCTTCCTCTTCGGAGACTGACATGAACCAGCTTGTTCCCATCGGCATCTATGCGGGCACCGGCCTTGCGCTCCTGCTGGTGATCGCTTTCACGCTGACCCGGCTCTATCGCCGCGCGACCAAGGAAGTGGGCTTCGTGCGCACCGGCTTCGACGGTGAGAAGGTGGTGATCAACGGCGGCGCGCTGGTGCTGCCGGTGCTGCACGAAACGATGCCGGTGAACATGAACACCGTGCGCCTTGCCGTGGAGCGCAAGAACACCGATGCGCTGATCACGCTCGACCGGTTGCGGATCGATGTGAAGGCCGAGTTCTACGTGCGCGTCCGCCCCGATGCCGGTGCCATCGCCATGGCCGCGCAGACGCTGGGCATGCGCACGATGCAGCCCGAAGCCTTGAAGGATCTGGTCGAAGGGAAGTTCGTCGACGCGCTGCGCTCGGTCGCGGCGGGCATGACGATGAACCAGTTGCACGAACAGCGCGCCGACTTCGTCCAGAAGGTGCAGCAGGTCTCCTCGAACGACCTCGCCATGAACGGGCTGGAGCTGGAATCGGTCTCGCTGACCGGGCTCGACCAGACCAGCATCGAACACTTCAACGCCAACAATGCTTTCGACGCCGAGGGCCTGACCAAGCTGACCGAGCAGATCGAACTGCGCAAGAAGGCGCGCAACGACATCGAGCAGGACACGCGGGTGCAGATCGAGATGAAGAATCTCGAAGCCGAGCAGCAGTCCCTGAAGATCAAGCGCGACAACGAATTCGCCCGACTGGAGCAGGAGCGCGAGATCGAGATGCGCCGGGCCGAGCAGGCGGCGGAAGTGGCGCGCGAGCAGTCCTTGCGCAATCAGGAAGCGGAAGCTGCGCGGATCGAGGCGAAGAAGCTGGTCGACAGTCAGCAGATCGAAGCCGATCGCGCGGTGCAGCAGGCGCGGATCGCGCAGCAGCAGGCCATCGAGATCGCCCGGCAGGAGCAGCAGATCGCGATCCAGAACAAGAGCCGCCAGGAAAGCCAGGCCAAGGCCGAAGCCGACGAGGCCCGCGCCAAGGCCGTTGCCGCCGAGGAACAGGTCATCACTTCGCGCGAGACCGAAGTGGCCGAGCGCGGCAAGCGCATCGAGCTGATCGAAGCGGCCAAGGCGGCGGAACGCGATGCCATCCGCGTGAAGGTGGAAGCCGAGGCCGAGAAGGCCGCTGCCGCCAATCGCGCCGAAGCCGCCCGGCTTGAAGCCGAGGGCGAGGCCGAGGCCGAGAAGCTCCGCGCCGACGCTGCCCGGGTACGCTTCGAAGTGGAAGCGGCGGGCCAGCGTGCGATCAACGAGGCAGCGAACCTGCTCTCGTCCGACCAGATCTCGCTGCAGACCAAGCTGGCGCTGCTCAAGGTCCTGCCCGAGCTGGTGCGCGAATCCGCCAAGCCACTGGAAGCGATCGATTCGATCAAGATCGTGCAGGTCGATGGGCTGACGCGCTCATCCGGCGGTGGTTCGGGTGAGGGCGGCGCGGCCCCGGCCAATGGCAACCTTGCCAGCGATGCGCTGACGGCTGCACTCAGCTATCGCGCGCAGGCGCCGATCATCGATGGCCTGATGAAGGAGCTGGGGCTCGACGGCGGATCGCTGGAGGGGCTGGTGAAGGCCGCGCCGGTAGTGGCGGCACCGGAGGCTTCATCTACTGTGAATGCAGGTGAAGCGGATCAGGCCTGACCAGCAAACCGTGTTACCCCGGCGCAGGCCGGGGTCCATGACCTCACCGTCGAGCCGGACATCGGCGTTATAGGCCCCGGCCTGCGCCGGGGCGACGGGTGATGTATGTTGGGCGGGTTTCAGCCCAACCGCTTGGCGACCAGGTCCTGCAGGTTGGCTTCGGGCCGTGCGCCGTAGTGGGAGATGATCTCGGCGGCGCAGACGGCACCGAGGGTAAGGCTTTCGGCGAGCGGTTTATTGCGGACGTAGCCGTAGAGGAAGCCGGCGGCGAAGAGGTCGCCCGCGCCGGTGGTGTCAACGACTTTGGCGATCGGTTCGGCGGGAACGTGGGCGTGTTCGCCGTTGCTGATGGCGTGGGCGCCGTTCTCGCTGCGGGTAACCACGACGGTCGGGACCTTGGCGGCGAGCTGTTCCAGCCCCGCGTGGAAGTCCTCGACGCCGGTGAGGGCGGCAAGTTCGTGTTCGTTGGCGAAGAGGATGTCGATCTGGCCGTCAGCGATCAGGGCGCGGAAATCGTCGCCGTGGCGCGAGATGACGAAGGCGTCTGACAGGGTGAAGGCGACCTTGCGGCCGGCGCTGCGCGCGGCGGCAATGGCGCGGCGCATGGCCTTGCGCGGCTCTTCCGGGTCCCACAGGTAGCCTTCGAGATAGAGCACGCTGGCAGACGCGATCTGGGCATCGTCCAAGGCTTCGGCGGGCAGGAACTGCGAGGCACCAAGGAAGGTGTTCATAGTGCGCTGGCCATCGGGAGAGACGAAGATCAGGCAGCGCGCCGTCGGCGGCTCGTCAGCGCGGGTCGGCGTCTGGAAATCGATGCCGCCGGCGCGGATATCGTGGGCGAAGACTTCGCCGAGCTGGTCATCGGCGACCTGGCCGATGAAGGCGCACTTCGCTCCCAGTGCGGCAAGGCCGGCCAGCGTGTTGGCAGCAGAACCGCCGGAAATTTCGCGCGCCGGGCCCATGGCGTCGTAAAGCTCCTGGGCACGGGCGGTATCGACCAGGGTCATGCCGCCCTTGGCGAGGCCGAGCCGTTCGATGTCCGCATCCTCGCAAGGAGCCATGACATCGACGATGGCGTTGCCGATGGCGATGACGTCGTAAAGCGGTTCGGACATTCAGGCAGGCTCCGTGATTTCGGGAATGGCGATGGCCTAGCCGCTATGCCGCGTTGCAGCAATAGCGGGGGGCAGCAAGCTCGCGAACGCGCCGGTCTGGACGGCCCGCGCGCCAGTCCGCCGAAGGCCACGGTTGACGATGGCCGGGGAGCGCGGCATCCCGCACCGGTGACGTTCCCCAAGTTCCTCTCCGTCTCCGCTCTGGCCCTGCTGCTCGCATCCTGCGGCGGAAGCGGTGTGCCGTCTGGCGGCAAGACTCCGGTGGTGCGGTCGGCATCATCGGCGCCGGTGCGGACCACGGTTCCACGGCCGGCTCCGGTCGGCAAGCCAATTGCGCAAGTGCAGATGATCCCCGGCCTGGAAGGCGTGATCGGATCGGACGCGCTGCAGCTTGGCCGCGTCTTCGGCACGCCGCGGCTCGACGTGATCGAGGATGACGCCCGCAAGATGCAGTGGTCGGGCACGGCCTGCATTCTCGACGTCTATCTCTATCCGCCGGCGAATGGCGGCAAGCCGACGGCGACTTATGTCGACGCGCGGCGCGGCGATGGACGCGACGTGGATCGTGCAGCCTGCGTGGCCGCGCTCAGGAAGGCGCCGTAACCGCGCACGACGGTGCAGCCGGGATCGCTGCCCACGGCGCGAATGCGGCGACGCCCTCGCGCGAGACATCGGCCAGAGTGTAGCGATCGAGCACGGCGAGGAAGGCTTCCAGCGCCTCGGCCAGAACGCTGCTAAGCGCGCAGTTGGTCCGCAAGGCGCAGGTGGCGCAATCGGCCAGGCGCATGCCCTTTTCAAGTTTGCGGACCGCTTCGCCGACCGTGATTTCCGCTGCCGGGCGAGCCAGCGTGATGCCGCCGCTGCGGCCACGCTGCGATTGCGCGAGGCCCGCCTGCACCATTCCTTGCGCGACCTTGGCGACATGGTGGTAGCTGAGGCCCTGTTCGGCGGAGAAGGCCGGCAGGCTGACCGCCGTGCCCTTGCGCGCGAGCACGATCAGCAGGCGCAGGCCGAAGTCGGTGTGCTGGGTAAGTTGCATTCCGTGAGAATCGTTTTTCCGCTTGCCTAAATCAAGCAGATAAAATACCGGTATTTTCGATACCTGATTGGAGATCCCGAGATGCGCACCGCTTCCGAACATGCAAAGACCATCGTCAAGGCCACCGCACCGGTGATCGAGAAGCATGGCGTGGATATCACCACTGCAATGTACAAGCGCTTGTTCCAGAACGAAGATGTGAAGGCCATGTTCGATCAGGCCGCGCAGGAAAGCGGCGAGCAGCCGCGCCGTCTGGCCGCGGCGATCCTTGCCTACTCGAAGAACATCGACAAGCTGGAGAACCTCGGGAGCGCGGTGACGCGGATGGTGCAGCGCCATGTCGAAACCGGCGTGAAGGCCGAGCATTACCCTTATGTGGCCGAGGCCCTGCTGCCGGCGATTCGCGACGTGCTGGGTGCCGAGGTTGCCACCGATGAGGTGCTGGCAGCCTGGGGCGAGGCCTACTGGATGCTCGCCGACATCCTGATCGCTGCCGAGGCAGAGGCCTACGCCGCGGCGGCCTGAGCCCACAGACTGAGGGCTGCTGCTGCAACGAGCCCGCCTGCCGTGGATCCCCTCCGAAGCGGCAGGCGGGCTTTGTTGTGTGTATGCTACTCTGCCCCGAAGCTGATTTCGGCGTGGGTGCGCAGGCGCTCGACGAGGGTTTCCCCGAGGATGGCGCCGGGGGTCCCGATCATGCCGGGCGCCCTGGATGACAGCAGGGCGATGCCAGTTTCGGCGATCATGCGGCTGGTGGAGCCATAGCCCGGATCGTAGCGGCCCTTGACGCCATAGCGGATGGTCTGGCCGTCGGGCATCTCGCCCAGGAACAGCACGTCGTAAAAGCCGGTCTCGCGCTCTTCCTTCGAGGGGCCTTCACCCGGCTGGGGATCGTCGGGACGGCCGATCATCGGCGTTTTCGCCATGTGCTCGGCAATCGCCTTGCCCTGATCGCCGGGGCCGGTGAGCACCATCTCGTCATAGACGAAATCGGTGCCCCAGACGTGGCCGAGAAGGGCGTTGGTGCGGTGGACGTTCTTGGTGTTGATCGCCGCCATGATGAACGGCGTTTCCCACGAATCCAGCGTATCGTCGTGCTGGACCTTGTCGCCCGCAGGCTGGGCCGGGCCTTCGAATCCGGGGGTGAGGCAGAAGCTGCTCTGCATCAGCGGGATCAGCGAGGGGTCCTTGGCCAGCGCGGCGAGCGTGGCCTTGAGGCTGGCGGCGGTCCCTCCCGAAGCGCCGCCCTTCATGCCGCGCACGCGCCCTTTCACACGCGGGGCAGGGCGGCCGAACCGGGCCACCGCTTCCTTCTGCAGCATCAGTACGCCGAGATCGAACGGGATCGAATCGAAACCGCTAGAGAAGCAGATGCGCGCGCCGGTGCGCTGGGCCTCTTCGCCATACTTGTCGATCATCTGGCGCATCCACACGGGTTCGCCGCACAAATCGGCGTAGTCCGTGCCGGCCGCGATGCAGGCGGCGAGCAGCGGTTCGCCATAAAGCTGATAGGGGCCGACCGTGGTGACGATGACTTTCGCTTGGGCTGCCATGGCCTTGAGGCTGGCCGGATCGGCAGCGTCGGCGACGATCAGCGGCGTGTTCTTGGGCGCCTCGATCAGGGCGCGAACCTCTGCCAACTTTGCCGCCGAGCGTCCAGCCATGGCCCAGCGCGGGCCTTCCTGCCCGTAATGGCGTGCAAGATATTCTGCTACCAGCCGCCCGGTGAACCCCGTCGCCCCGTAGACGACGATGTCATAGGGCCTCTCCGACTTCTCCATCAGCCTCTCCGCCTGTTGTGCTTATGGCGGTCAGCTTGGCGAGTTCGGTGACGATTGCAACCGGATTTAAGCGCCGGGTTAAGGGGTGCTTACAACCTGGGCAGGGTGACGCCGCGCTGGCCCATGTATTTGCCGGCGCGGTCGGCATAGCTGACTTCGCACGGTTCGTTGCCCTGCAGGAACAGGAACTGGCATGCACCTTCGTTGGCATAGATCTTGGCGGGCAGGGGGGTGGTGTTCGAGAACTCCAGCGTGACGTGGCCTTCCCAACCGGGTTCAAGCGGGGTGACGTTCACGATGATGCCGCAACGTGCATAAGTGCTCTTGCCAAGGCAGATCACCAGCACGTCGCGCGGCACGCGGAAGTATTCGACCGTGCGGGCCAGCGCGAAGGAATTGGGCGGGATCACGCAGACGTCGGTCTCGCGGTCGACCAGGCTGGCGCCGTCGAAGTTCTTAGGGTCGACCACGGCAGAATCGACATTGGTGAAGATCTTGAACTCGGGCGCGACGCGGGCATCGTAGCCGTAGGACGAAAGGCCGTAGCTGATGCAGCCATCACGGCGCTGGTTCTCGACGAACGGCTCGATCATGCCTTCGTTGAGCGCCTTGTCGCGGATCCACTTGTCGGAAAGAATGGCCAACTGGCTCTCCCATGTGAAGCTTGTGCGGGAATGCCCACCCCCGGCCCCTCCCGCTTTCGGGAGGGGGGAATGGCCCGAAATGTCTAAGCCAGATTGGCGGGGCCGAAGGCGTTGGGCAAGAGCACCGACAGGCGCATTTCCACGGTTTCCTGCGCGCCGACGCAGATCACCAGCGGATCGGTGCCGCCCAGCGCGGCCAGTTCGTTCAATATCTGGCGGCAGCGGCCACATGGGCTGATCGCGGCATCGATTGCGCCGCCCATGCCGCCAAGCACGGCCACGGCAAGCAGGCCACCGCGCCGTCCGGCGTGCGAGGCAATCGAGGCGGCGACCGTCTCGGCGCAGAGCGAGAGGCCGTAACTGGCATTCTCGAAATTCGCGCCGGTGACGATCGCGCCATCATCGAACAGCAGCGCCGCACCGACGTGGAAGCCGGAGTACGGAGCATAGGCGCTGTCCATCGCGCGCCGGGCGGCGGCGATCAGGTCTTCGCGGGAATCGGCCAGAACGTCGCTCACACCGGCATCCTCATTGTTGCACCACCACCCAATGCACCGGCCTTGTGCTGGCATCCAGACGCAAGCGGTCGCTCGCCGTCCACATCACCCATGGCCGGCCGGCATAGGTCGGCGCGAGAAAATCCTGCGCAACCCAGATGTTACGGTCAATCCGCGCGGCGAGGTGGTACTCCTTCTCGAGACCGCGCGAGACCATCAGGATCACCGGTTTTTCGGCGTGCTTTTCCACCTGGTTGAGGAAGGTGGTCAGCTCGCTCTGCATCTGCGCTTCGCCGGGGACCTGCGGGCAGGTGCGCGAATCGATGTCGAGCCGGATGGCGGGCGGCAGCAGGTCCTTCTCGCGCGGGACGATGGTGACGAAGTTCGCCGCCTGGGCATCGGCAGGCGCGCACAGATCGTAGACGTGGACTGCGCCGACCTGAATGCCCCGCTGCCGCGCGGCGATCACGCCATCGGCAAAGGCGGCGTCGCGGGTCGAAGTGCCTTCGCTTGCGGTCAGGTAGGCGAAATCGGCCCCTGCGGCGCGCAACAGGCGCCAGTCGATCGGACCGTCATCGTCGCTCAGCCAGACGCCTTGCACCGCATAGTCGCGCCTGTCCGGCATCCATGTGCGGGCCTTCCACCACGCAAGGCCGCCGGCGACCAGGGCCACCAGCAGCAGGACGCCAAGAATGCGCCTTCGTGCCGCACCGGGGCGGCGAGTATTCCGTTTTTTCGGCATATGGAGAGTTGCGCGCGCCCCGAGTCTCAGATCAGCCCCTGATATGCAGCACGCAGATCAGGGTAAAGAGCCGACGGGCCGTGGGGAAATCCGTATCGATCTTGCCTTCGAGCCGTTCGAGCAGGGTGTCGGCAGCATCGTTGTGAATGCCGCGCCGGGCCATGTCGATCGTCTCGATCTCTGACGCCGTAGCCTTGCGAATCGCCTGATAGTAGCTGTCGCAGATCGCGAAATATTCGCGGATCGGGCGGCGGAAACGGCCGAGGCCGAGGATGATCGTCTCGAGCGGGGTGCCATCATTGTCGGCGATGGCGAGGACCAGCCGCCCGTCATCGACCGAAAGCTTGAGCCGATAGGGCCCGGTGTGCCCGGCTTCGAACGCGCGCAGCGGCTTGAAGGTGTTTTCCTCGATCAGATCGAAGATCGCGATGCGCCGCTCCTGCTCGATATCGGCGTTGCGCCAGATGATCGTCGCTTCGTCCAGCTCGATATGCGAGATGCGCGGGTCGGCCATAGAGGTCACCTGTGTTGCAGACGCATTGGGCTCGGGCAAGGGTTTTGACCCGGTGCTCCCCGCTATCCACAGGGTCCGTCCATTGCCGGATCGGGCCGGTTCGGGCACTATGGGCAAATGTCCGCCAGCGAAGCCATCCTCACCCGCGAACCTTCGGAAATCCGCGCGCTCCCCTCCAACGTCGAGGCGGAAGCGGCCTTTCTGGGGGCGGTGCTGATCGATAATCGCATCCTGGAGGAACTGCAGACCCCGCTGAAATCCGAGCATTTCTTTGCCGCCGTCCATGGCCGGGTGTTCGAGCGCATCCAGGCGCTGATCGATCGCAAGGCGGTGGTCACCCCAGTGACATTGAAGCCCTATTTCGAGAGCGACGAGGGGCTGAAGGAACTCGGCGGCGTTGCCTATCTGGCGCGGCTGACCTCGGACGGGCAGGGCCTGCTCAATCCGCGCGAACTGGCCGAGCAGATCTATGATCTCGCCCTGCTGCGGGAGCTGATCTCGGTCGGGCGCAACCTTGTCGAAGGCGCGCTCGATACAAGCGATTCGGTCGCCCCGCTGGAGCAGGTGGAGAAAGCCGAAGCCGCACTCTATGCTGTGGCAGAAGGTGCGCAGACCGGGAGCGAGACGCAGAGCTTTGCGCAGGCGACGCGCGCATCGCTGGAGATGATCGAGAAGGCGCTGCTTTCGGGCGGCCATATCTCGGGCAAGACCACGGGCCTGACCTCGGTCAACGAGAAGATCGGCGGCCTGCACGATTCCGACCTCATCATCCTTGCCGGACGCCCCGGCATGGGCAAGACCTCGCTCGTCACCAACATCGCATTCAACGCGGCCGACCGGCTGCGCCGCGACATGGCCGATGGCATTGCGCTCAAGGATTCGGTTGGGGCAGGGGTCGCCTTCTTCAGCCTCGAAATGAGCGCCGACCAGCTCGCCACGCGTATCCTGGCCGAACAGTCAGGCATCAGTTCCGAAGCGCTGCGCATGGGCCGAATCAGCCGCGAGGACTTCCAGCAGCTGTCGTTCGCCAGCCAGCGTCTGGCCGAACTGCCCCTCTATATCGACGATACCCCGGCGCTGACGATCGGCTCGCTTCGCGCGCGTGCCCGCCGTCTGAAGCGCCGCCACGATATCGGGCTGATCATCGTCGACTACCTGCAGCTGCTGCAGGGATCGGGCCGCAGCGACAACCGCGTGAACGAAATCTCGGAAATCTCGCGCGGTTTGAAAACGCTGGCCAAGGAACTCTCGGTTCCGGTAATCGCGCTTTCGCAGCTCAGCCGTGCGGTGGAACAGCGCGACGACAAGCGCCCGATGCTGTCGGACCTGCGCGAATCCGGCTCGATCGAGCAGGACGCCGACATGGTGTGGTTCGTGTTCCGCGAGGACTATTACGTCGCCGCCAAGGAGCCGAAGCAGCCGCAGGGCAATGATGACGCCAAGGTGCAGGAAGCTCACGCCGCCTGGCAGGCGGAAATGGAGCGCGTCTATGGCCTGGCAGAACTGATCGTGGCCAAGCAGCGCCACGGCTCCACCGGCAAGGTCCGCCTGCGCTTCGAATCACGCATCACCCGCTTCAGCGACCTTGCGCCGGATGACCTGCGCGCCGCTTACGCGAGTGACGACGAGTAGACCCCTTACGGCGCCTGATGCATCAGCGCCCGGGCATCAAGGATCGGCTGTGGCGAGATGGTAATTCCGCCAGACCATGGCCGATCGAGATCGAGAATCAGCACCATTGCCAGCGACAGCAGCAGGAATAGCGCATGACTGGCAGCGAGATGCCGCCGATCCTGCCAGCGCCCTAGCACATAGCCCACCATGCCGGCAGCCATGAGCGCATAAAGGCTGACCATGTCGAGCACCCGCCCGGGAATGCGCGCCTCTCGCTCCGCCTTGCGGCTGGACGCGGCATCGAACATCTCATTGGTCGCGCCGACCAGCGAGGCAGCCATCGGCGGGTCGAGCCGGGCAAGGGCAGGGCCAAGTGCTTTCCAGACCGTGCCCTGTGCGACGGCGGATCGTGCCTCGACGGCGCTGCGGTCAGTCGCGTCGTGCAAGCTCGCCCGGATATCGCCGTAACTGCGCATCGCCGTGCGCAGACCATCGCCCTCGGGCCCCGGAACGAGCGTTGCCCGCAGCCAGGCAGTGCCGATGGCATTGCCTTCCGCCACCACCATCTCTCGCCGGGAATCGTAGCGGGAGAGCGAAAGCGAGAAGGTGAAGCCGATGAGCAGGCCAAGCAGGGCGAGCACCGCCGAAAGCAGGTAGCCATCGCCGCTTTCACCACGATCGACCTCGCCCCGCAGACGCCCGAGCCGCATGCCGAGGTGACAGAGGAGGGCCATCAACAGGAAGAAGGCAACGCCCAGCACCGGGAGCGGGGCTCCCGCCATGACATCCTCCAGCATCGCCATCTGCATCCCTCCCATGCCGAGGCGCAATGATGGACGATTCGACGCGACGCCGGAAGTGGTCCATGCGAATCCTTGACTTTTCCACACCTCCGGCCTAGCTGCCGTCCTTTCCGTATCCTTTGATTGATTGGAGTGCCTGATGGCGCGCGTTACCGTCGAAGATTGCGTCGACAAGGTCCCCAACCGTTTCGATCTCGTCCTGCTGGCTGCCGAGCGCGCACGCGCGATTTCGGGCGGCGCCGAACTCACCGTCGATCGTGACCGCGACAAGAACCCGGTCGTCGCCCTGCGCGAGATCGCCGAAGAGACCGTGCGTCCCGCCGTGCTCAAGGAAAACGTGATCCAGTCGCTGCAGCGCGTGCTGCCCGATGACGACGATGAAGTCGATGAAATCGGCTCGCTGTCGCAGTCGGCCGAAGCGCTGCGCATCACCGCCGCGGCACCGGTGCGCAACACCTCGCTGGGTGCTGACTACGACGGCTGATTTGAGTTTCAGATCAATGACTTAAAAAAAGCCCGCAGTTCGCGCTGCGGGCTTTTTTCATGTGTTTTCCAGTCTTTCAGCCATCAACTGCCAGACTTTGTTGATCGCCTTCAACGGGCGGACCATCACCTTGAAATCGGCGATGCGTCCTTCGAGGTCGAAGCGGATCAGGTCGATGCCATTGACCTTGATCCCGTCCATCTCGCATTCGAACTCGAGGCAGGCTTCGGCCCCATCTACGAGCTCGCGCACGTAGCGGAAGGTGCCGTTGCCGAAGACCTCGCCGGCAGCGGTGAGGTACATCAGCACCTTTTCGCGGCCCTCCTGCGGCGTGTGGACAACGGGGGAGTGGAACACGGCATCGTCGGCGACAAGTTCGTCGAGCAGCGCAATGTCGCCGCTGACCATATATCGGTGCCAGGCTGCAAGGCCGAGTTTCATGTGCTTCTCCCATTGTTCTGTTTCTGGTTAGGGCAGGGGCGTTGAGCCGGCATTGATCGGGCGCAACGCTGGCGCCTCAGCCGAGATGCTGCGCGAAGAAATCGCGGGTGCGGCGATCGGCGAGGGCCGCGCCGTCTTCGTCACGGCGGCTGCCCATCTCGGCAGCAAAGCCGTGGTCCAGCCCTTCGTAATCGTGCAGCGTGACCCGGGGATGCGGATCGAGCGCATTATGGATCGCCTTCTGCGCATCCGGACCAACGAAATGGTCAGCAGTCGGGATGTGCAGCATGAGCGGGTTGGCAATGGCGTGTGCTTCGTTCAGCATCTGGTCGATCATCACGCCGTAGTAGCCAACCGAGGCGTCGATATCGGTGCGCGCCGCCGCCATGTAGGCCATACGCCCACCCAAGCAGAAGCCGACGAGGCCGACCTTGTCGATGCCTTCGTAGCCGCGCAGGAAGCGGATCGCCGCTTCGATGTCCTTCACGCCCGCATCCGGATCGTACTGGCCGAAATAGCCGAGGGCTTCCTGGAACTGCTCGGGCACGTCGGCATCGAGCTCTACGCCGGGTGCAAAGCGCCAGAAGATGTCAGGCGCCAGCGCCATGTAGCCCAGATCGGCCCAGGCCTCGCACTTGTGGCGGATGCCGGGATTCACGCCGAAGATCTCGGGGATGACGATGATGGCGGCGCGGATGGGGCCATCGGGCGTTGCCAGATAGCCCGGAATTTCGCCTTCGCCATCGAGCGCTGCAAACGTGATCTTTTCACCCATTGTCGTTCATCCTGCGATTCAAAGGAGTTGGTCGGATACCATGTTGGCCCCCGCGGTGGACTTTGCCAAGCGTGCATGACAATCTCTGCCGAACAGCGGATGCCGAAAGGGCGCACATGAAAGTCACCGTCGAAGTCGATTGCACGCCCGAAGAAGCCCGCCGGTTCCTCGGCTTGCCCGATGTCTCGAAAGCGAATGACGTCTATGTCGAGAGCGTCGCCAAGGCGATGCAGGGGGCGGGCAGCCTCGACCAGTTGCAGAGCTTCGCCAAGCAGGTCGCGCCGATGGGCGAGATCGGGCTGAAGCTCTTCCAGAACTTCATGGAGCAGGGCGGACTTGGCGCCATGAGCGGAAGTTCGAAGAAGCCGAAGGACTGACGTTTCACGTGGAACAGTGTAGGGCGGAGCGGTGACCGACACCATCTTCGCCCTCTCTTCCGGCCCGCCGCCCGCGGGCATTGCTGTCATTCGGATCAGTGGTCCGCGAGCCGGTCCTGCCCTGAGCGCACTCACAGGCAAGCTGCCCGCGCCGCGCCGCGCAGCTTTGGCAACTCTCGTCGATCCCGCAGACGGTACCCACCTCGACCGCACAATGGTGCTCTGGCTGCCCGGCCCCGGAACGGCCACCGGTGAGGACAGTGCCGAACTCCATCTCCATGGCGGCCGGGCTGTCGTGGCTGCCGCCGAAGCAGCGCTCGAGCGCCTGCCGGGCTTGCGCAGGGCGCAGGCGGGCGAGTTCACCCGCCGTGCCTTTGCCAATGGCCGGATCGATCTGGCGGAGGCAGAGGGCCTTGCCGATCTGCTTTCTGCCGAGACCGAACTGCAGCGACGCGTCGCACTGGCCATGGCCGAAGGCGCGCTTTCGCGTGACGTTGAAGGCTGGCGCGCGGAACTCCTGGGCATTTCGGCAAAGCTGGAAGCGGCGCTGGACTTTTCGGATGAAGACGATGTCGCGGAAGGGGAGTGTGCGCTACCGACAGGGTTTGCCGGTGACTGCCTTGCACTGGCAGGAAAGATCGCCGCGTGGCTCGATCGGCCCCGCGCAGAGCCGCTGAAGGAGGGCTTCCGCGTCGTACTTGCCGGACCTCCCAACGCAGGCAAGTCAACCCTGTTCAATGCACTGGTAGAGCAGGAGGCTGCGATCACGGATGCCGAGCCCGGCACCACCCGTGATGTGCTGACGTTTGCGGCGTCGCTCGATGGGGTGCCGTTCACCTTTGTCGATACCGCCGGCCTGCGCGATGAAGGCGCGGGCGAGATCGAACGGATCGGCATCGCAAGAGCGAGGGCGGCCGCAGAGAAGGCCGACCTGATCCTGTGGCTGGGTCCAGAAGGAAAGGGACCAGAAGGACGGACCCTGTGGGAAGTTTCTGCGCGGGCGGACGATCCGGCCGCTGCCAGGAAGTCAGGGGACGCGCTGATCGTCTCTGCACGGACAGGTGAGGGAATGATGGCGCTTCGCGCAGCACTGGTCGCTCATGCACAGGGCGCGCTGCCTGCGCCGGGAGACGCAGCGCTCAATCAACGACAGCATGACCGGTTGAGCGAGGTGGCGGCATCGCTTCGATTTGCGGCAGTGGAGCGCGATGGTCTGCTGGCCGCCGAGAACCTTCGCCTCGCGCGGCGGGCGCTGGATGCACTCGTTGGCCGGACCGGCACCGAGGACATGCTTGATGCGCTGTTCGGGCGGTTCTGCATCGGCAAGTAGTGTTTCACGTGAAACAGTGCACCTGATGCTTTGACGCGAATCCACAAGTCGCGTATCGCGCCAGTCATGCAGCAATTCGACATCATCGTGGTCGGCGGCGGACATGCCGGCGTCGAGGCGGCCGCCGTTGCGGCGCGAATGGGTGCACGCACCGCTCTGGTCTCGTTCGATCCTGCAACGGTTGGCGCAATGAGCTGCAACCCGGCGATTGGCGGCCTAGGCAAGGGCCACTTGGTTCGCGAGGTCGATGCCTTTGACGGCCTGATCGCGCGCGCAGCCGACGCGGGCGCCATCCACTACCGCATGCTGAACAGGTCGAAGGGCAGCGCGGTGCAGGGACCGCGGGTTCAGGCGGACCGCAAGCGCTTCAAAGCGGCAATCCAGATGATGATCGCCGCACAGCCGAACCTGACGCTTGTCGGGGGCGAGGCTGCAGCGCTCCATCTCGAAAACGGGCGAGTTGCCGGCGTAGACCTGGCCGACGGCTCGCGACTGCAGGGCAGGGCGGTCGTCCTGTGCACCGGCACGTTCCTGGGCGGGCGCCTGTTCCGCGGCGAGGAGCGCATGGACGGCGGCCGGATCGGGGAAAGTTCGGCGCATCGCCTCGCTCAGCAGTTGCGGGCAGCCGACCTGCCGATGGCGCGCCTGAAGACCGGGACGCCGCCACGTATCGACGGTCGGACCATCGATTGGGCACGCCTGCCTGAGCAGCCGAGCGATGCCGACCCGTGGACGATGTCGCCGCTGACCAAGGCCCGTCCGCTGCCGCAGGTGTTCTGCGCCATCGCCCGGACCAACGAACGGACGCACGACATCATCCGGGCAGGGCTGGATCGGTCTCCGCTCTTCACCGGTGCCATCGGCGCACAGGGTCCGCGCTATTGCCCGTCGATCGAGGACAAGATCCATCGCTTCGGCGACCGTGACGGGCATCAGGTCTTCCTGGAACCTGAAGGGCTGGACGACCCGACCGTCTATCCCAATGGAGTCTCCACCTCGCTGCCGACGGATGTGCAGGTGGCGATGATCCGTTCGATGGAAGGGCTGGAGCAGGCCGAGATCACCGTGCCCGGCTACGCTGTCGAGTACGACCACATCGATCCGCGCGCGCTGCGCCGGAGCCTTGAGGTCAATGCGATTCCAGGCCTCTACTGCGCCGGCCAGATCAACGGCACGACCGGGTACGAGGAAGCCGCGGCGCAGGGGCTCGTCGCCGGAATGCATGCCGCCGCGGCGGTGCGGGGACGTGAAGCTCCGGAGCTCGATCGCGCCAACAGCTACATGGCAGTGATGGTCGATGACCTGACCCTGCACGGCGTGAGCGAGCCCTACCGGATGCTGACGGCACGGGCCGAGTATCGCCTCCGCCTGCGGGCCAACAATGCGAGTTCGCGGCTGACGCCGATCGGCCTGGCGGTCGGGTGCATCGCTGATGAGCGAGCCCAGTGGTTCGAAGCGCGACAGGCGATGCGGGGACGGCTGGAAGAGGCGCTGGCGCAGACAGCAACGCCTAACGAGCTCGGCCGCGTCGGCATGACGGTTGGCGCGGATGGAGCGCGACGCTCACTGACAGAATGGCTGCGCTTTCCGGAAGTGACGCTCGAGACCTTGCGGCCCTGGATCGGCGATGAGACCTTCGATCCGCTCCTTGCCGAGGAGATCGAGGAGGACGCAGCTTACGCGCCTTACCTCGCACGGCAGGAGGCTGAGCTGCGGGACCTGCGTGCCTCGGAACATGTCCCCTTGGGGGAAGGCTTCCCCTTTGCAGAAGTGCCCGGCCTGTCGCGCGAGATGGTCGAGCGACTGGAGAAGGCTCAGCCTGACACCCTTGCTGCTGCCGGTCGCATTGCCGGAATCACCCCGGCAGCGCTCGCCAGTCTGCTGGTTCACGCGCGGCGGAGGATTCTGGCATGACGATCGCAACCGAAGCTGAAGCGCAGGCATGGTTGCGCGATGGGCTGGAGGTAGACGCTGCCACCATGGAGCGATTGGCCCATCTGGTGTCGCTGCTGCTGGAAGAGAACGAGCGGCAGAACCTCGTGGCGAGAGGAACGTTGCCGCACGTGTGGGTGCGCCATATCGTTGATTCCGCCCAATTGCTGCATGTTTCACGTGAAACACTTCCAGCGGGGGAGTGGCTCGATCTTGGCACCGGTGCGGGCTTTCCGGGCCTCGCCATCGCTGCGCTGCAACCTCAACGGCCGGTGACACTGGTAGATTCCCGGCGCCTGCGCACCGAGTGGCTTCAGCGCGCGGCAGATGTACTGGGACTAGGCAATGTCCGCGTTGTGCTGTCGCGGGTGGAGGACCTTCCATCCGGTCCGCATGCGGTCATTTCTGCTCGGGCATTTGCGCCTCTGGACAAGCTGGTCACTCTTTCCGCACGCTTTTCCACACCGGACACGGTCTGGCTGTTGCCGAAAGGGGCAGGGGCAGCGCAAGAATTGCAGATGCTCCCCGAATCATGGAATCACATGTTCCACGTGGAACAATCCCTGACGGATGCGAACGCTGGTGTGATCTGCGGCCGACTTCTCGGCGGCAGTCCACCGCGCCCCTCGAACGCCAAGGGCAAACGCAAATGATCACGATCGCGGTCGCAAACCAGAAGGGCGGAGTGGGCAAGACCACTACGGCGATCAACATCGCCACCGCACTCGCGGCAACGGGGTGGAAGACGCTGCTGGTCGATCTCGATCCGCAGGGCAACTGCTCGACGGGCATCGGTATCGCGGCGGGTGAACGTGAGCGATCTTCCTATGACTTGCTGATCGATCAGGCTTCGGTCGCCGATTGCCTGATGGCGACACGCATCCCGGGCCTGGATATCGTACCTGCGACGGTCGATCTGTCCGGCGCGGAAGTGGAGCTGGTCAGTGTCGAGGACCGCACCCATCGCCTGCGCAAGGTGCTCAATGGCGATACCGGGCATGACATCTGCCTGATCGATTGCCCGCCGTCGCTCGGGTTGCTGACGCTCAATGCCCTTACCGCGGCGGACACGATCCTGGTGCCGCTGCAATGCGAGTTCTTCGCGCTCGAAGGGTTGAGTCAATTGTTGCAGACGGTGGAGCGGGTGCAGGAGCGGTTCAATCCGGACCTGGGCATCCTTGGCATCGTGCTGACCATGTATGACCGGCGCAACCGCCTGACCGACCAGGTCGCCGATGACGTGCGTTCGTGCCTGCGCGATCTGGTGTTCGAGAGCGTGATTCCGCGCAACGTGCGCTTGTCGGAAGCGCCGAGCCACGGGTTGCCGGCGCTGATCTATGACCATGCCTGCCCCGGATCGCAGGCCTACATGAAACTGGCGCGCGAACTGATCGGTCGCCTGCCCGAGAGGAGACAAGCGGCATGAGCGGCGAAGACGCAGTGAAAGCACCGGCACGCCGGACCGGGCTTGGCCGTGGCCTTGGCGCACTGATGGGTGAAGTGCGGCGCGAGGAGCCAATCGCGCGCATCTCGGTTTCGCCCGCGGATGTCGCCGAGAGCCGGGACGGCGGGCTGGCGCTGCTGACAGTAGCGTCGATCGAGCCGCATCCGGAACAGCCGCGCCGGCATTTTGATGAAGACGCGCTTGAAGAGCTGGCGCAGTCGATCGCGGCACGCGGCGTGATCCAGCCGGTGGTCGTGCGGCCATTGCCGGGCGGACGATATCAGCTTGTGGCTGGTGAGCGGCGCTGGCGTGCGGCGCAGAAGGCGCAGGTTCACGAGATTCCAGCGATCGTGCGCAAGCTGGATGATCGCGATGTTGCCGCGCTGGCGCTGATCGAGAACCTGCAGCGCGAGGATCTCAACCCGGTCGAAGAAGCTCGGGCCTATCAGCGCCTGGCCGACAGCGAGGGCCTGACGCAGAACGATATCGCCAAGTTCGTGGACAAGTCACGCAGCCACGTCGCCAACATGATGCGCCTGCTCGGGCTGCCCGATGAAGTGCTCGACATGGTGGTGCGCAGCGAACTGTCGATGGGCCATGCCCGCGCGCTGATCAACGCACCCGATCCGATCGGGCTGGCACGCGAAGTGGTGGCCAAGGACCTTTCGGTTCGCGATGTCGAGAAGCTGGCGCGCAAGGCGTCGCGGCCCGAAGGCCAGCGTCGCCAGGCTCGCGCGGGCAAGGATCCGGTGGGCGCGGCGGATCTGGCAGCGATCCAGCAGCACCTCGAGGACTTCCTCGGGCTCAAGGTCACGATCCAGCCGGACTCCGATCCGACGACCGGCGCGGTGACGATTCGCTACAAGAACCTCGACCAGCTGGACCTGATCTGCCAGCGCCTGACGGGCGGTGAGTTCTAAATATCTGAAATTGTTGGCCTGTTCTGACGTCGCGGCGTCAGCACTGCCTGCACCATCGGACATTAATTGGTCGATTAATTCTCGTTGACCGGGATGGGGCTGTGCGCATAGGCTGCGTGCAAACAACCAGAACCGGAGAGATTGGCCATGTCGCTCGACCTGATCCCGCGCACAGCCTACAACGAAGACCACGAAGCCTTCCGCCAGACCGTCCGCCGCTTTCTGCAGGACGAAGTCGCCCCGCACGCGAACGAATGGGCCGAAGCTGGCATCGTGCCCAAGAGCATCTGGCCCAAGGCAGGTGAGCTTGGCCTGCTGTGCCCGACGGTGCCCGAGGAATACGGCGGGCTCGGCCTCGACTTCGGCTACAACGCCATCGTCGACGAAGAGAGCGCCTACTATGGCCGCGTGGCCACCGGCTTCTCGCTGCAGTCCGACATCGTGGTCAACTACATCGTCTCCTACGGCTCGGAAGAGCAGAAGAAGAAGTGGCTGCCCAAGATGGTTTCGGGCGAGGTGATCACCGCCATCGCCATGACCGAACCGGGCACCGGCTCGGACCTTCAGGGCATGAAGACCACCGCGAAGAAAGACGGCAACCATTATGTGATCAACGGGTCGAAGACCTACATCACCAATGGCCAGAACGCCGACCTGATCCTGGTGTGCTGCAAGACCGACACCGACGTGCAGCCCGCGTGGAAGGGCGTTTCTATCGTGCTGGTCGAAGCCGACCGTGAGGGCTTCAAGCGTGGTCGCAACCTCGACAAGATCGGCCAGGACGAAGCCGATACCTCGGAGCTGTTCTTCGAGGACGTGCGCGTTCCGATCACCAACTGCCTTGGTGAGGAGGGCAAGGGCTTCATCTACCTGATGAGCGAACTGCCGCAGGAGCGCCTGTCGATTGCCGTCAGTGCGCAGGCGTCGGCGCAGAAGGCTTTTGACGATACGGTGGAGTTCACCCGCGAGCGCAAGGCATTCGGCAAGCCGATCCTCGACTTCCAGAATACCCGCTTCACGCTGGCCGACATCAAGGCGAAGCTGCAGGTGGGCTGGGCACACCTCGATTGGGCCCTGGCGCGGCATCTGAAGCGCGAACTCACCCCCGAAGAAGGTGCTGCCGCCAAGCTGTGGCACACTGAACTGCAGTGGGAAGTGATGGACAAGTGCCTGCAGCTCCATGGCGGCGCCGGCTACATGAACGAATACGCGATTGCCCGTGCATGGCGCGGCGCGCGCGTTACGCGCATCTTCGGCGGCACCAACGAGATCATGAAGGAGCTGATCGGGCGCAAGCTCTGATCGGTTGTGGGTCTGGCCCCCGCCTGGAAATAGGAAGAGCCCGCTCTCCAAGCCGGAGGGCGGACCCTTTCGCTTTGAGCACTGCCGGGGTTCAGCCGGTGTAGACGCGCTTTTCCTTGACCCGCTTGTCGCGGACGACCGGACGGCGGGGGACCACGCGGGCGCGCTTTGTCTCGACCCAGGTTTCGGTGACGACGGTTTTCTCGACGCAGGGCTTCTGCGGCGGAAGCATGACCGGGACCATCACATATCCGTAGGGCGCGTAACCGGGATAGTAGCCCGGATAGCCTCCGGGATAAGGCCCGCCGGGATAAGGCTGCGGCGGAAGCGAGGCGAAATAGTCGTCGCATTCGCGGCGCAGGCTCTTGTCCTCGGCCTTGTCGATCACGTTACCCGCCACTGCGCCAACGGCAGCGCCTGCGACAGTGCCGAGCACGCGATCGCCCTTTCCGGCGATGCGGTTGCCCGCCACGCCGCCGATCACGCCGCCTAGCAGCGCGCCGCCGACACCCTTGTCACCATAGACCTTGGCGCAGCGTTCATTCATTTCGGCCCAGCGCGGGTCTGGCTGCGGGTAGGCGTTGGGATAGTAGCCCTGCGGCGGCGGGGGAGGGGGCGGCGCATCGACCACAGGCTGGGTCATCACCACGGTGGGGTAGGGCGCGCCGATCATTGGCGGATAGTAGATGGAGCCTGCCGCACCGCCGTAATAGCCGCCGGTGTAGCCGCCCTGCCAGCCACCGCTGACCGGACCGGGATGACGGTGTTCACCAGCCAGTGCCGGAGATGACACGGCACCCAGCGCAATGGCTGCGATCAAGAGACGACGAAGCATGCGGTTTGCCCCTGAAAAGGTTCGTTAACCGCAAACTTACCATCAGGACCCCCATAAAACCAAGGTTTCCGGCGCGCGAGAGTGCCGCCTGTCCCGAATCGGGGCAGGAATCAGATGCAGGATCAGATACGAGCCGCGATTGCTGCGGCAAGCGCCTCGATCCCGCGCGCGTCGTCCTCGTCGAAACGGTCGGGCGAGGGGCTGTCGAGATCAATCACCGCAATAACCGCGCCATCGCGAATCACCGGCACGACCAGTTCGGAGCGGCTCGCCGCATCGCAGGCAATGTGGCCCGGAAAGGCGTGCACATCCGGCACGAGCTGGGTCGTCGCGGTTGCTGCCGCCGTGCCGCAAACGCCCGAGCCGAGCGCGATGCGGATGCAGGCGGGCTTGCCGATGAAGGGGCCAAGCACCAGCTCCCCGCCGACCATGCGGTAGAAGCCTGCCCAGTTCAGATCCGGCAGGTATTGCCAGATCAGCGCCGCCAGATTGGCCATGTTGGCGATACCGTCGGGCTCGCCTTCAGTGAGGGCCTTGGCGGCTTCGAGAAGATCGGTGTGGAGTTCGGCGCGGCTCTGGCCGTCGGTGGGTGCGAATGTGAACATGGCAAGGTATCTAGCGTAACCGGTCCGAAAAGTCGCGCCGCGCAACTTCGCACAGGTGTGCCATTGCTCTGAGACACGGTCAGGCCTAGATTCCGGGCCATGAAGCTCCTCAAGAAACTGCTGATCGCGCTGCTCGTGATCGTCGCCATCATCGCCGCCTGGGTTGCCTGGTCAATTCACGGGTCCCCGGCCGAGTACACGCTCAACGAAACCTCGGGACCGAAACCCAAGCTGGCGCGACCCGACGGCCAGACGATCCCGACGATCAAGACGGCCGATCCGATTGGCTGGAAGGACGGCGAGGCTCCGGTCGCGGCGCAGGGTCTGCAGGTCACCCGCTTTGCCGACAAGCTCGATCACCCGCGCACCGTGGTGACCCTGCCCAACGGGGACGTGCTGGTTGCCGAGACCAATTCGCCGCCGCGCAAGGTCGAAGGCATCACCGGAGTCGTGATGGGGTATCTGTTCAAGAAGGTTGGCGCTGGCGGCCCTTCGCCCAACAAGATCGTGCTGCTGCGCGATGGCGATGGCGACGGCAAGGCCGAGCAGCGCTTCGTGATGGAGAACCCGGCGCTGGATTCGCCATTTGGCATGGCCTTCCGCGAAGGTCGCCTGCTGGTGGCAAACCACAACGCAGTGCTCTCGTTCCCGTATGAGCTGGGGCAGACCGCGCTGACGGGCAGCCCCGAGAAGCTGATGGACCTGCCGGGCGGCGGCAACCACTGGGCCCGCAACCTCCTGCTTGCGCCGGACGGTTCCAAGCTGTTCGTCACGGTCGGCTCGGCCTCGAACATTGCCGAAGAGGGCATCGAGACCGAATATCGCCGTGCTTCGATCCACCAGTACGATTTCGCCAAGAAGAAGTCGTTCGAGTACGCAGGCGGGCTGCGCAACCCCAATGGTCTGGACTTCAATCCCTACAGTGAAGAGCTGTGGACCGTGGTCAACGAGCGCGACATGCTCGGGTCGGACCTCGTGCCCGATTATCTCACCAACGTACCGTTTGGCGCGAACTATGGCTGGCCGTGGGTCTACTGGAAGAACAACATCGACCAGCGCGTGACGGCACCGATGCCGGAATACATGCTCGATTACGTGCGCAAGCCTGAATACGGCCTTGGCGCACACACTGCCCCGCTGGGGCTTGCCTTTGCGAAGGGTGGCAACCTGATGGGCGACAAGTTCCAGCAGGGTGCGTTCGTTGCGCGCCACGGGTCATGGAACCGCCGTCCGCTTTCGGGCTACGATGTTGTCTTCGTGAAGTTCGACACGCGCGGCAACGTCCTGCCCAATCCGCCGGTGCCGGTGCTGACCGGCTTCCTGACCGATGACGACAAGGCGCGTGGCCGTCCGACCTGGGTTACCTTTGCGAAGGACGGCGCGCTGCTGGTCAGCGACGATACCGGTGGCGTGATCTGGCGAGTCTCGGCTCCGGGGGCGAAGCCAGCTGCCGCCATAACGCCGCTCCCGACGCGTTCGGCACCGCCGCAGCCCAAGGGCACCGGCAAGTTCATCATGAAACCCAACGCTGATTCGGACCTGATGAAACCTCAGCAGTAAGCGCTTTTGCCCACCCCGCCCCCTCCTGCCTGCGGAAGGGCCGCGAGACTTTCTGAACGCAGTGAAGTCAGTCGCGGCGGGGTGGGCTCGTCAGAGCGACCGACCAGCTCGGCCCGCCAGCTCGTTGACGTACTGCCACGCCACGCGGCCGGAGCGGCCACCCCGGCGCTTTGACCATTCCAGCGCGTCGCCTTCCTCGTAAGCCAGGCCGAAGTGCGCCGCGTAGCCGGCGATGATGGCGAGGTAATCGTCCTGCGTGCAGTTGTGGAAGCCGAGGCTGAGGCCGAAGCGGTCGGCAAGAGCCAGCCGGTCATCCACAACGTCGCGCGGGTTGATCGGATCGTCCTGCTCGGAAAGATGGCGCTCCACAATCGCGCGGCGGTTCGACGTTACTGCCAGGCGCACGTTGGCCGGGCGTGCCTCCACGCCACCCTCCAGCCACGAACGCAACTTGCGCGCGCCATCGCTGTCGGAGGCGTCAAATCCGAGATCGTCCAGGAAGACGAGGAAGCGACGATCGACCTTGCGCAGGATGGCGAAGAGATCGGCGAGGCCAGCGTCCGGGCTCGCCTGCACCAGCGCGATGGATCCGGGCAGAGCGGTCTGCGCTGCCAGCGTCGCCGCCCGCAGCAGGGCCGATTTGCCCATGCCGCGCGCGCCCCACAGCAACATGTCGTGCGATGCAGCGCCGCGCGAAAGCCGTGCGACGTTTTCGACCACTGCCGCCTTCTGCTTGTCGATTCCCTGCATCAGGTCGAGCGCGGGCGCTTCCAGCGGATCGATCCCCCGCGCCGCCTTGCCGTCCCAGACATAGGCGGGGAAGGCCAGCCAATCGGCGCTGGCCTCGCGCGGCGGGGCAAGGCGCTCCAGCGCCTCGGCTATGCGGGTGAGCAGGACTGCGGTCATGCCCAGCCGATTATCGGGCCGGCGGTTATCCCGCAAGCGCCTCGCTGTCGAGATCGTAGAGCAGCGCTGCACCCGCCATGGCGGAGGAGCCGAGGCCTCGCGCTTCGGGTACGATCACGCGGTTGAAGAACTTGGTGACCGCGATCTTGCCGTGCAGGTCGGACGCGCGCGACTGGCGTGCCAGCTGCCAACCGGCGACGGCGACGGCGCACATCGTGGTGAAGGGCACCGAGCCCGCCAGCTTGTCGTCCAGCGAGGCAGTAGTGCTCATCCATTGGCCAATGGCCGCCGCGTCCTTGGCGAGCGCGGCGACTTCGGGGACGTCTTCCATTTCCGACGCGATCTCGGCCATCAGCGCCTGCAACACGCCGCCGTTTTCGTATCCGAGCTTGCGCGTGACGAGATCCGCCGCCTGGATGCCGTTGGTGCCCTCGTAGATCGGAGCAATCCTTGAATCGCGCAGGTGCTGGGCAGCGCCGGTCTCCTCGATGAAGCCCATGCCGCCGTGGACCTGAATGCCGAGGCTGGCGACTTCGCATCCGATTTCGGTGCCCCACGCCTTGAGCATCGGCACGAGCAGTTCCGCGCGCTTCTGCGCCGCGTCGTTGCCGAGCGCACCGCGATCGACCTGGCCTGCGGTGTAGTAGAGCAGGGCACGACTGCCTTCGGTCAGCGCCCGCATGCGCATCAGCATGCGGCGGACGTCGGGATGCTCGATGATCGCGACCGGGGCCTTGTCGGCCGAACCGGCGCGGGCCGACTGCACACGGTCACGCGCATAGGCCCGCGCCTGCTGGAAGGCGCGCTCGGCGATCTGCACGCCCTGGCTGCCGACATTGATGCGGGCCGAGTTCATCATCGTGAACATGGCCCGCAAGCCGCCGTTCTCGTGCCCAACCATCTCGCCGATGCATTCGCCATCGTCGCCATAGCTCATGACGCAAGTGGGCGAGGCGTGGATGCCGAGCTTGTGCTCGATCGAGACGCAGCGGACATCGTTGCGGGCACCGAGCGATCCGTCCTGTTCCACGTGAAACTTCGGAACGATGAACAGCGAAATGCCGCGTGAACCCTCGGGCGCGCCCGGCGTGCGAGCGAGAACGAGGTGGACCACGTTGGCGGCGGCATCATGCTCGCCGAAAGTGATGTAGATCTTGGTCCCGGCGATGCGCCACTTGCCGGCGTGAGGCCCTTCGGTGATCGGCGTGGCGGTGGTACGCAGCGCACCAACATCGGAGCCGGCCTGCGGCTCGGTCAGGTTCATCGTGCCCGACCACTCGCCGCTGATCAGCTTGGGCAGGTACATGGCCTTTTGCGCGTCGCTGCCGTGATGCTCCAGCACCTCGATCGCGCCAACGGTGAGCATCGGTAGCAGGGTGAAGCCCATGTTGGCCGCGCCCAGCGTTTCGAGAGTGGCAGTGGCCAACGTGAACGGCAGTCCCTGACCGCCAAATTCCGTGGACCCCGCGATCGAGTTCCAGCCCTGCTCGACGAAGGCCTTGTAGGCGTCGACATAGCCGGGGGGCAGGGTAACCTCGCCATCGCGCCACTTCGCGCCGATCTGGTCGCCCGCGCGGTGCAGCGGCGCCCATTCCCCCGCAGCGAATGCGCCAATGCCTTCGACGATCGCCTCGACCAGATCGGGCGTGGCAGCGGCAAAGCGTTCGCTCTGGGCGAGTTCGTCGATCCCGGCGCTCACGCGGATGGCGAGAAGCTGGTCGGCGGTGGGCGGCGTGAAAGTCATCGTCCTCTCCTGTCTCGCGCAATTTCAGGCGCAGGGCATGTGCGCTTGGCGCGGAGCCTGGGTCTCCCTATAGCGAGCCTGATGGAGCCGACAAAGCCTTCCAAAGTGCATCTGTCCGACGCCCGAGGACTCGAGCTCGCCGCGCAGGTCATCACGCTCGGCGGGACGGTCGCCGTGCCGACCGAGACGGTCTATGGCTTGGCCGCCCGCGCCGACGACGATGCGGCGGTGGCCGGGATCTACCGCGCCAAGGGCCGGCCCGATTTCAACCCGCTGATCGTGCACGTGCCCGACGTTACGGCCGCCGAAGCTCTTGCTCTGTTTGACAGGCGCGCGACGAGCCTGGCGAAGGCCTTCTGGCCCGGTGCGCTGACCATTGTCCTGCCCTTGCGCGAGGGTGCACGATTGGCGCCCGCCGTCAGCGCCGGATTGCCCACCGTGGCCCTGCGTTGTCCGGCACATCCGGTAATGCAGGCCCTGTTGAAAACCTGTGGATTGCCACTCGCCGCACCATCGGCGAATCGCTCGGGCGGGGTGAGCCCGACCAGCGCAGCCCATGTCGCGGCATCTCTGGGTGGCCGCGTCGACCTGATTCTCGATGGCGGAGAGACGCGGCAGGGAATCGAATCCACGATCGTCGGCCTGCGCGCGGATGGGTCATGGACCGTCCTGCGTCCGGGCCCGATCACCGAAGCCGAAATTGCCGGCGTTCTGGGCGGACAGAGCGCCGCCATGACGTCAGCAAAGATCGAGGCTCCCGGGCAGTTGGCGAGCCACTACGCCCCGGGCAAGCCCGTGCGGCTGAACGCGGTGAAGGCGCGGGCAGGGGAGTTCATGATCGGCTTCGGTGATATCGCGGGAGACGTGACGCTGTCGGCAGCTGGCGATCTGGCTGAGGGGGCGGCGCGGCTCTACGCCTGCCTGCATCAAGGCTCGACGGCGCCGCAACCGCTTATCGCCGTGGCACCGATCCCCGACGAAGGCATCGGCGTGGCGATCAACGACCGCCTGCGCCGTGCTGCGGCCTAGAGCGCTTTAGTCGCGTGCCTCATAGGGCACGCTGGCCCGCATCGCGTCCATCTCGGCATAGATGCTGCGGGCGTCACTGCAGGCCTCATCATCACCACGGCTGCAATCGCGGCGCGCCTCTTCGTATTGCCGCGCAAGCTTGCCATAGCGCTCTTCACGGCGGCGGATTTCGCGGCCGCGCTTCTGGTCCCGCTCGGAATCGCTGACCGTGATGCGATCGTAGACGCCAGCCGTCGTGTTGACGGCCTTCGCGCCCACCCGCACCGGCGCTGTCGCCAGGTCGAACGCGCTTTTGGCGACGCAGCCGGAAAGCGCGAACGCCAGAATGGAAAGCCCTGTGAGGCGACGGCGCATGAACTTCTCCCTCAAGGGAAAAATCCCACTATCCTAGCCACTTGGCAAGCAGGACCTGCACCAGTTTGGTCCTCGCGGAGTCAATCCGGTGCAAGTTGCACTGCAGGTCACTGGCCGTCGGCATCTTCGCTGGCGTCAGCCGCGCCTGCCGTATCCTTATCGCTGTTCGGCGTGACGCCATTCTCGCAGACCAGCTTGCCCGAGCCCATGGCGCTGACCTTGCAGGTAGCGCGGCCGAAAACACGCACTTCGCCCGAACCCATGATGTTGGCGTTGACGTGTCCGTTGGAGGCAAAGCGGGCATTGCCCGAACCGGCAACGTCGACCTTGACATCGTCGACCGTCAACCCATCCATTTCGGCATCGCCGCTGCCGGCGACAGTCATCTTCAATTCCCTGGCCTTGCCCGCCGCGCGCAGCTTGCCCGAACCGACCACGTCGATGCCGAGCTTCTGCGCGTCGATCGCGCGCGCCTCGACCACGCCTGACCCGGCGACGGTGATCTTGGCATCGCTGCCGCCGAGCTGGTCTGTTGTAAGATTGCCGGATCCGGCCAGCACGACCTCGCTCAACGCTGGAAGCGTGACGTTGACCGTAGCCGCGCGGGTTGACTGGCCGAGCTTCCAATCCTCGCGCGTGATGCCAAGCTGGCCTTCGGACAGGGCAAAGCGCAGCTTGTCGGCGCCTTCGCCCTCGACCGTGATCGCCAGCTTGTCGCCCCGGGTGATGCGCACGTTGTCGGGACCGAGCAGGGCAATGCCGGTCGGCGCCGCACCGCTTAGATCGAGATCGGCAAGCGGAACGCCCTTCTTGCCATTGAACGAGATATTGCCGCCGTCACAACCAGCGAGCGCAGTGGCCAGACCCATGACGGCAACACCAGCAAGCGCGCGAGCAAAATTCCTTAACATGACTTGGTCACTCCTGACGCTATTTCTGACTGTATTGCCGATATAACACGGTGATACGATCTCGACCAAGTCGTTGGTGGAGCCGGGCCATAAGTTGGTCGCAAAACCGGCAACGAAAAAGGCCCCCGGTTTCCCGGAGGCCTCTTTTCATGCGCAAGTGCGTGAAACGGATCAGGCCGTTTCGTAGTACTTCGGCGCGTGTTCGTTGAGGATCGCGAGGATCTTCTTGAGCGCAGCAGGCTCGTCGGTCTTTTCCATTGCCGCGAGTTCGCGGGCGAGGCGCGAGGAAGCCGCTTCGAAGATCTGGCGTTCCGAGTAGGACTGCTCCGGCTGATCGTCGGCGCGGAACAGGTCGCGCGTCACTTCGGCGATCGACACGAGGTCACCTGAGTTGATCTTCGCTTCGTATTCCTGGGCGCGGCGCGACCACATGGTGCGCTTGACCTTGGGCTTGCCCTTGAGAGTATCGAGCGCTTCGCGCAGCGTCTTGTCGGACGACAGCTTGCGCATGCCGATCGCTTCGACCTTGTTGACAGGAACGCGCAAAGTCATGCGTTCCTTTTCGAAGCGCAGCACGTAGAGCTGCAGCTTCATGCCGGCAATTTCTTCGTCCTGAAGTTCGACCACCCGGCCGACACCATGCTTCGGATAAACGACGTAGTCCCCAACATCGAAGGCGAGAGCCTTACCTGCCATTGGTAATCCTTTCGACGCGGGCAGGACCGGCAAACGGAGATCAGCGAAGCCTTGGGGGAAATGGACATGAGCCTGCCGGATCGACGGTCATGCGAGGCTTGCGATCCGGTTGCTGTTCTTGTCCTGCCGTTTTTCGTGGTGAAAGACGCCGGACGGGCATGAACCCACCGGCGCTTGGCGGCCTACATAACATCTCGGCAACAAAATTACCACCCCTGAACGCACTGCAGCGCAGCGGAAATCGTTTGCTGTCTCCGTTGCGGAGACAACAAACGCCTTACGCTGCGCAGGCGGAGGGTCGGAAGCGCAAGGGCGGCAGGAGCCACCGGCCCTTGCAACGTGCTGAAATCAGTCGCCTTCGCCGGGCTCGGCGGAGAAGTACTTGTCGAACTTGCCTTCTTCGCCCTTGTGCTCGTCGGCATCGGCCGGAGCGTCCTTCTTGGCGGTGATGTTCGGCCACTCTGCCGAATACTTGGCGTTCAGTTCAAGCCACTGCTCGAGCCCGGATTCGGTATCGGGCAGAATCGCTTCGGCCGGGCATTCCGGTTCGCACACGCCGCAGTCGATGCACTCGCTGGGGTTGATCACCAGCATGTTCTCGCCCTCGTAAAAGCAATCAACGGGGCACACTTCGACGCAATCCATGAACTTGCAGCGGATACAGGCGTCGGTGACGACGTAGGTCATGGCGATTTGATCCCTCAGGTCTTCGTTTGAGGCCGTGCTAGAGGCCTTTATGCCGTGGCGTCAAGCGGGGCCATCAAACCGGCAACCCGTCTGGCGAGGATTGGTCAGGAATTTCGAGCACACGGTAGCAGGATTGTGCTTCGCTGGCCGGGCCGCGCCGTCCGGGGATCGCCAGAACCTCGATAACGGTCACCCGGCTGCGCATCGGCAGGACGAGCACGTCGCCCATCTTCACGCCCGCGCTGCATCGCTCGATCCGGCGGCCGTTGAGGCGGATGTGGCCCGCGGAAACCCAATCCTGGGCAAGGCCGCGGCTGCCGGCGAAACGGGTGAACCAGAGGAACTTGTCGATCCGCAAGCAGGCTGTCTCCTCTCCTATCGCGCCACCAGTTCGGCGAGCGCGGCAAATGCTCCTGTGGGTGGCGGCTTCGGTCTTTCCGGCTCGGTCGCAGGTTCGCGACGGGAAGGCCGCCAGTCCCATAGTGGCGGGTGCGGGGGGCCGAATGCCTTTTCGGGCAGGCTGCGCCCCATGTGCACGCGAAAGCCTCCGGCACGCAGCAAGGCGGCATAAGCAGCGGTCGAAAGATTCATCGAGCGGGCAATCGCGGGATCCAGGAAGACGCGCCTTGCCTTCGTGGCCATGCGGGTTGCATGCGCCGCCTGGAGCAGCTTTTCGGCAAGATCGACCCGAAGACTTTCGTTGCCGAGCCTGCGGTATCCGGCAGGTGCAATCTTCGCGTGGACAACCGGCTGCATCGTCTCGGGCGGCAGGGGCGCTGGTCTGCCCCAGATGCGCGCCAGCCGGTGCCACGCCTGCATCGCGCCAGGGCGCAAGGCATTGGGCAGGAACAGGTCGAGCGCACCAATGCGCACGCCCAGCTTCTTCAGGCGCTGGCGCTGCGCTGCGTCGAGCCGGTCCAGTCCCGAGCCTTCCCGCACCAGCACCCCGCCCGCTTCCACGAGATGGAGCAGCAGCGCGCGCAGTTCAGGCCCGGAAGCGGGATCGCGGCTGGCTTCGTCGAGCGCAAGCAGGGGTTTGAGATGGCGCTGGTGCTGCGTCTGCAACCAGCCGTCCAGCGCCGCGACGACTTCCGCCTTGTCGGTGGGAGCAAGCCTGTCCAGCGCGACGTCGGGCTTGAGCCGAGGGGCCAGCATGGTTCGCCCGCGCTCGAGCTTGGCGACCACCGTGTCCTGCCAGACCAGCGCGGTGTCCTCGAACTCGATGCCCCTGGATTCGCGCGTGGCTTTGGCCAGCGCCTTGGCGCGATTGTGCAGGAGGCCCGGCAAGTGGCGCTCGGCGGCAGCCAGCAGCAGTCGGCGATCCTCGGCACGGGCGAGGGGATCGACCACGAAGCGGAAGCCCTCAAGATGTCCGATCGGCTCGTCATCCACGAGTACCGCGCCCTCGTCCGACAGACGCACCGGCAGCAGCGATGCGTCAGCCCCGGCCTTGCGCATCAGCACGGCAGTGCGGCGATTGACGAAGCGTTCGGTCAGCCGCGCGTGCAGCGCATCGGAAAGGCGCGCCTCTACGGCGCGGGCGCGGGCGGACATTTCGTCCTTGGCCAGCACCCAGTCAGGCCGCTGCGCGATGTAAGCCCACGAACGGATTGCGGAAATTCGAGCCTGCAGAGTGTCGATATCGCCCGAAGGATTGTCGAGCTGGGCGATCGCCTGCGCCACGTAGTCCGCGCCGAGATAGCCATGGCGCAGATCCTGCCACAGGCGGGCGACGAAGCGGCTGTGCGTTTCCTCCCCCTGCGAGCGGAAATCAGGCAGGCGGCAGACGTCCCAGAACCGTTCGACCGCACGCTTGCCGCGCACGCTCGACGCCGTATCCACATCTTCGGCCAGGCGTTTGAGCACCGCAAGGTCGATAGCCTGCGGAGGCGTCGCCAGTTCGGGGCGAGGGGGGAGGCTTTCGAGGTCCTCGATCAACGTTGCAAGGCTGTCGAAGCGCGGCTCCGCCTCGCGCCAGAACAGGCGGGTGAGGGGCGGGAAGCGGTGTTCCTCGATCGCGTAGATTTCCTCGTCGGTGAATTCAGGATTGGTGCCACCCGCGCCTGCCAACGTGCCGAAAGTGCCATCGCGCTGGTGCCGCCCGGCGCGGCCGGCGATCTGTGCCATTTCCGCTGTCGTCAGGCGGCGCTGGCGATGGCCGTCGAACTTGGACAAACCGGCGAAGGCGACATGATGGACATCGAGATTGAGCCCCATGCCCACGGCATCGGTGGCGACGAGATAGTCGACCTCGCCCGCCTGGTACATCGCCACCTGGGCATTGCGGGTCTGCGGGCTGAGCGCCCCCATGACCACCGCCGCGCCGCCGCGGAAGCGCCGCAGCATCTCGGCCATGACATAGACCTTCTCGGCACTGAAGGCGACAATCGCGCTGCGCGGCGGAATGCGCGAAAGCTTCTTGGCACCGACATGCGTGAGCGTCGAAAAGCGCGGGCGAGTGACGATTTCCGCCTCGGGCACCAGCGCCTTGATCATCGGCTCCAATGTCGAGGAGCCAAGCAGCATCGTCTCCTCGCGACCGCGCGTGTGCAGCAGGCGATCGGTGAAGACGTGGCCGCGTTCGGGATCGGCGGAGAGCTGAGCTTCGTCCAGCGCGACGAAGGCAAGGTCCGGGCGCGAAGGCATCGCCTCGACCGTGCAGAGATGCCAGCGCGCGCCCTTGGGCTCGATCTTCTCCTCGCCGGTGATCAGCGCGACGTTGTCCGCGCCCTTGATCGCGCAGACACGGTCATAGACCTCACGCGCCAGCAGCCGCAGCGGAAAGCCGATCGCACCCGAGGAGTGCGCGCAGAGACGTTCGATCGCGAGGTGGGTCTTGCCGGTGTTGGTCGGCCCAAGCACCGCCTTGACCACGCCTCCACCATTTGCGCCGGTGTGGGCGCTCTTCCGAGGCTGGGCAGGAATGCGCGGGGCCATGTGTCTGAATGTGGCGGGCATGATGCCCATAAACAAGAAAGGGCGGGGAATTTATCCCCGCCCTCGATTCTCGTGCGCTCATCGAGCTTACTGGTTCCCCCAGAGTTACTGGTTCATCGTCGCGAAGAAGTCTTCGTTGGTCTTCGAATCCTTCATCTTGTCGAGCAGGAACTCCATCGCATCGACAGTGCCCATCTGCATGAGGATGCGGCGCAGGACCCACATCTTCGAGAGCTGGTCCTTCGGCACAAGCAGCTCTTCCTTGCGGGTGCCGCTCTTGCCCACATCGAGCGCGGGGAAGATGCGCTTGTCGGCAACCTTGCGGTCGAGCACGATTTCCGAGTTGCCGGTGCCCTTGAATTCTTCGAAGATCACTTCATCCATGCGGCTGCCGGTGTCGATCAGCGCGGTGGCGATGATCGACAGCGAGCCGCCTTCCTCGATGTTGCGGGCAGCACCGAAGAAGCGCTTGGGGCGCTGCAGGGCATTGGCGTCGACACCGCCGGTCAGCACCTTGCCCGAGGAGGGCACCACGGTGTTGTAGGCCCGGCCCAGGCGAGTGATCGAATCGAGCAGGATGACGACGTCACGCTTGTGCTCGACCAGGCGCTTGGCCTTTTCGATAACCATCTCGGCAACCTGCACGTGGCGCGTGGCGGGCTCGTCGAACGTCGAGGAGATGACCTCGCCCTTCACGCTGCGCTGCATGTCGGTGACTTCTTCCGGGCGTTCGTCGACCAGCAGCACGATCAGGAAGACTTCCGGGTGGTTGTCGGTGATTGCCTTCGCCATGTTCTGCAGCAACACGGTCTTGCCGGTGCGCGGCGGCGCGACGATCAGCGCGCGCTGGCCCTTGCCCTGCGGGCTGACCAGATCGATCACGCGGGCCGACTTGTCCTTGACCGTCGGGTCGAGCGTGTCGAGCTTGAGGCGCTCGTTCGGGTAGAGCGGGGTGAGGTTGTCGAAGTTGACGCGGTGGCGCACGGCCTCCGGCTCGTCGAAGTTCACCTTGATCAGGCGGGTGATCGCGAAATAGCGTTCACCATCCTTGGGCGCGCGGACTTCGCCTTCGACGGTATCGCCGGTGCGCAGGCCCCACTTGCGGACCTGGTTGGGCGAAACATAGATATCGTCAGGGCCGGCAAGGTAGTTGGCCTCGGGGCTGCGCAGGAAGCCGAAGCCGTCCGGCAGGACTTCGATCGTGCCGATGCCGAGGATTTCCTCGCCGTCTTCCGCCATTTCCTTGAGGATGGCGAACATCAGGTCCTGGCGGCGCATGGTGCTGGCGCCTTCGACCTCGAGCTCTTCGGCCATCTGGACCAGCTCGGCGGGGGTTTTCTGCTTGAGTTCCTTCAGGTGCATTTCGTGTTTTTCCAAAGGGTTGGATAGATGGCCGGAAACCTCTGAAGGGCTTGGAGAAAGCGAGAGGGCGGCTGCATCGATCGGCAGCACATCTGCATTCCGGTTCGCCGCAGATATGCCTGCGCCAACCGATAGTCAATTGTGGATAGGGGCACGGGGGTGGTATCCTCCCGGCATCAAACCGGAAAACCGGTCTTTCGAGAGGAACAACAATGATCAGATTGCCCCGCCGCGGCGAAACCTTCCCCCGCCCGCAGGCCCAAGATGCTCCGGCCAATGCTTGGGGCTCGCAATGGAAGCATCTGCCGCGTTCGCCCATGCACCTGGTGCGTAACGCAATGCGCGATGGCCTGCGGACCTTGCGCGGCTGACCTGGGCTCTGACCCCTCCCGCCTGAGGGAGGGGAGAAGAGTCAGAACGGCTTCACGATCACCATGATCACGATCACCGCGGCAGCGATGCCCGGGATCTCGTTGAGCATGCGCAGCTTCTTGCCTGAAAGCTTCCGCACCCCTTGGGCGAGCAACTGCGCGTAGCTGGCCAGCCAGAAGTGATAGGCCGTCAGCACCAGGACGAAGGCCAGCTTGAGGTGGAACCACCCTTGCGCAAACGCGCCGATGTCCACCGCCAGCAGCAACCCGAGCACCCAGACCACCACCAGAGCCGGCCACATGATGATCTTCATCAGCTTGCGCTCGCGGTCCACCCAGACCGCATTCTCGGGCGAGCCTTCCGGCGCCTCCTGATGGTAGACGAAGAAGCGCGGCAGCATGAACAGGCCGGCCATCCAGAAGATCACGAAGATGACATGGCCCGCCTTGAGCCAGAGATAGAGCATCGCCAATACCTGCTGCATCTGTTGCGGCTCCGCCTGCCAGTGCGCCCCTGCTGAGGGCTATTTCGGCGCGGAAACCGGGGTTTGCAAGTGCCCGAAAAGTTCAGTCGCGCGACCAGCTCCGCACGATCTTCAGCAGGGCCTCGACGTTTTCGATCGGAGTGTGCTGGCCGATCCCGTGGCCCAGGTTGAACACGTGCGGACGGTCGGCGAAGGCTTCTAGGACGCGGATCGTCTGCTTTTCCAGCTCCGGTCCGCCTGCCAGCAGCAGCAGCGGATCGAGATTGCCCTGCACCGGCATCCCCGCAGGCATTTCGCGCGCGGCCCACAGCGGATCGATGGTCTCGTCGACGCCCACGGCATTGACCCCCGTCTCGCGGGCATAGGCGGCCAGCTTCTCGCCTGCACCCTTGGGGAAGCCGATCACCGGCACGTGCGGATAACGGCGCTGCATTTCGGCCGCGATCCTGGCATTGGGCGCGATGACCCAGCGTTCGAATTCGGCAGGGGCTAGGCTGCCCGACCATGAATCGAACAGCTGCAGGCCTTCGGCACCGGCCTCGACCTGTCCCGAAAGGTATTCGATGGTTACCTGCGTGATGGCATCGACGATCGCCTGGAACTGGCCGGGATCGCGATAGGCCAGCGCACGGGTATCGTGATGATCGCGGCTGCCTTCGCCTGCCACCATGTATGTGGCAACCGTCCATGGGCTTCCGGCAAAGCCCAGTAGCGTCGTCTCTGGGCCGATCTGTGCCTTCACCTTGGCCACCGTCTCGTAGATCGGCGAAAGGCGCTCAGGCGCCGCGACAAGGCTTTCCAGCGCAACGTCGAGCAGGCGCGGAGACAGGTCCGGGCCTTCGCCGACGAGGAACTTGAGATCCTGACCCATCGCATAGGGCACGATCAGGATGTCCGAGAACAGGATCGCACCGTCGAAACCGAAGCGGCGGATCGGCTGCACGGTCACTTCTGCCGCGGCGTCAGTGTCATAGACCAGCGCCAGGAAACCGCCCTTTTCAGCGCGCAACTCGCGGTATTCGGGCAGGTAGCGCCCCGCCTGGCGCATCAGCCAGATCGGCCGACGGGAAAGATTCTCACCCTGAAGAGTCCTGAGAAGAGGGCCGGGCATTTCGATCCAATCCACTAAAATAGATTCTTAGAATCAGGTTGAAGGTGTTTGTTGGCCCTGTGGAAACCGGGGATTGCGTGTCACTGCCCGATTTGTGAGTCCGCTTCCACACTTTTTGCTGTTCGCGACTCTGGACAGCACATGAGTCAACGCGAAGTTCTCACCGCTCTCCACAGGCTGGGGAAAACGCTGTCCACTTGTCCACAAGTGCCCCTGAAGATGACTCGGATCGAGGGTGAATCTGCGGGTCAAACTTGTCCCTGACTCTGTCCCGTGGTTTATCGGTGCTGTTTCCACAGGGTCATCCCGACCCTGCCCGGATGTCCACGGAAAGCCCGCCAAATGCAGCGCCTGCACCTGCACCTCCTGTCGGATTCCACTGGTGAAACGCTGGAAATGATCGCCAAGGCGGCGCTCGCGCAGTTCGATGGCGCAGACGTCGTGCGGCATTTCTGGCCGATGGTGCGTTCGATGCAGCATCTCGATCGCATCATCGGCGAAATTGCCGCAAATCCTGGACTTGTCCTGTTCACGCTGGTCAATGCCGAAACGCGCGAGCGACTGGAACAGCGCTGCATTGCCCTGGGCCTGCCGATGGTCCCCGCGCTCGATGCGGTGACGGATGCGCTGCAGCAGCAGCTCGGCGTTCAGGCCAAGGGTCGCCCCGGCCGCCAGCACATGATGGACGAGGCCTATTTCGCCCGCGTCGATGCGATCCAGTTCACCATTGCCCACGATGACGGCGTGAACTGGGAAAACTGGGAAGAGGCCGACATCGTGCTCGCCGGCGTTTCGCGCAGTTCGAAGACGCCGACCTCGATCTACCTCGCCAATCGTGGATACAAGGTGGCGAACATTCCGATCGTGGTGGAAAGCCCGCCGCCGCCGATGCTGTTTTCCCTGCGTCGGCCAATGGTCGTGGGCCTCACCACCAGCCCGGAGCGCCTGATCGCGGTGCGTCGCAACCGCCTCCTGTCCTTGAACCAGGCGCCCGAGACCGCATATGTCGACAACGAACAGGTGACGCGCGAAGTGCAGTACGCCCGCCGCATGTTCGCCGACAATGGCTGGCCGGTGATCGACGTGTCGCGGCGTTCAATCGAGGAAACAGCAGCGGCCGTGATCAATCTCTATAACGAACGTGGCGCTGCTGGCGGCAGCGGGGACGGAGCAAAACCGATATGACACTCGTGCCCCAGAAGCTGATTTTGGCCAGCCAGAGCTTCTCGCGCCGGATGATGCTCGAAGCCGCGGGCGTGCCCTTCGAGACGCGCACGTCCGATGTTGACGAAGCCGCGATCAAGCGCGAGCTGATCGGCGTCACCGGCTGCCAGATTGCCAGCGTTCTTGCCGAAGCCAAGGCTTTTGCCGTGTCCCTCGCCATGCCCGGACGGCTGGTGCTCGGCGGGGACTCGATGGTCGAAGTCTGCGGCCGTCAGTTCGACAAGCCGACGAGCCGCGAGAACGCTGTCGAGCATCTCGAATTCTTCTCAGGCAAAGACATGCACCTCCATTCCGCTGCCGTGCTGATGCGCGATGGCAAGGTGGTGTGGAAAACCTGCGAGACCGCAAACCTGCGGGTCCGGGAGCTTTCTCCCGCATTTATCCAGAGCTATCTCGACAGGGAGTGGCCCCAGGTTTCGGGCTGTGTCGGCGTGTTCCGCATCGAGGCACTGGGCGTGCAACTGTTCGAGAGAATCGAGGGCAGTCATTTCACGGTTCTCGGAATGCCGCTATTGGCGCTGCTGGGCGCGTTGCGTGAACAGGGTGAGTTGCCGTCTTGAAGCCTGACAAAGTTTCCGGGCCTTATGCCGAAGTGATCGGCGATCCGATCGCACAATCGAAATCCCCGGTGATCCACGGCTTCTGGCTGGAAAAGCTTGGCCTGAAAGGGCGCTATGATCGCGCGCATGTGAAGCCTGTAGGTCTCGCCGACTACCTTGCCGCGCGTCGCGCCGATCCTGACTGGCGCGGCTGCAACGTGACCATGCCGCACAAGCAGACGGTGATTCCACTGCTCGACCGGCTGGACCCCATGGCCGCGCGCATCGGCGCGGTGAACACCGTGGTGCCCGAAGACGGCGCGCTGGTCGGCTACAATACCGACGCGCCCGGCTTCCTCGAACCGCTGCGCGAAGACCTCGGCAGACCTCACTACTTCCGCATGGCCCGCGTGCTCGGCACCGGCGGCGCGGCGCGGGCCATCATCGCCGCGCTGGCGGACGAGCACATGGTCGTCGTGCTGGCCGGCCGCAATGTCGAAAAGGCCCGTGCCCTGCTCGACGAACTTGATCCGCAGGGGGAGCACCACGTCGCCCCGCTCGATCATTTTGCCGACGCCACCGATTTCGCTTTCGACGACCGCGAAGGCTGCTTCGATCTCGTCGTCAACGCCTCGTCGCTGGGCATGAGCGGTCAATCCCCGCTCGCCTTCGACATGACCCACGCCCCGCCGGGCTCGGTATTCTACGACATCGTCACCAGCCCGCTCGAAACCGAGTTCCTGAAATCCGCCAGGGCTGCCGGATTCCGCACGGTCGATGGCCTGTCGATGCTGATCGGCCAGGCCGACCACGCCTTCCGCCGCTTCTTCGGCGCCGTGCCGCCGCGCGGGCAGGCAGACAACGAACTGCGTGCGAGAATTCTGGCATGAGCAGGCCCTACATCCTCGGACTCACCGGCTCGATCGGCATGGGCAAGTCTGCCGTCGCGCTCATGCTGCGCGAACTGGGCGTGCCGGTATTCGATGCCGATGCCGCCGTGCACCACTTGCAAGGCCCGGGCGGCGAACTGATCCCAGCCATCGAGGAAGCCTTCCCCGGCACCACCGGCCCCGAAGGCGTCAAACGGCAGGAATTGGGCGCGAAGGTATTCGGCAATCCCGAAGCATTGAAGCGTCTTGAAGCCATCGTCCATCCTGCCGTTGCCCGCATGCGCCACGCCTTCATGGTAGAGCACATGGGCGAACCGCTCGTGGTGTTCGACATTCCGCTGCTTTATGAAAAGGGCCATGGAGCGGATCTCGACGCGGTCATGGTCGTCTCCGCCCCCGTCGAGGTGCAGCGAAAGCGCGTGCTCGCCCGTCCCGGCATGACGCCCGAAAAATTCGCCCACATTCTTTCGCTGCAGGTGCCTGACGCCGAGAAGCGCGCCCGGGCGACCCACGTGATCAACACCGGCGTCACCCTCGCCGAGACGGAGGCCCAAGTTGCCGCGCTGGTTGCGGCCATCCGGGAAAAAAACCCCCGTCAGTAACCGTCTCACCCCCTTGCCAGTCCGCGGCGAGGGGTCCACATATTCTTCAATGCGTGAGATCGTTTTCGATACCGAGACGACCGGACTGGACCCGAAAAGCGGGGATCGGCTGGTCGAGATCGGCTGTGTCGAAATGGTCAACCGGGTGCCTACGGGCCAGGTTTTCCATTGTTATTTCAATCCTGAGCGCGACATGCCGGCCGAGGCTGAAGCTGTCCACGGCCTGTCGATCACATTCCTTTCCGACAAGCCGAAGTTTGCCGAACTGGCAGACGAGTTTCTCGCCTTCATCGCCGACTCGCCGATGGTCGCGCACAACGCCGGATTCGACTTCGGCTTCATCAACAATGAGCTGGAAATGTGCGGGCGCCAACCTGTCAGCCGGGATCGCATGGTCGATACGGTGGCGATCGCGCGGCGCAAGCACCCCGGTGCCAAGCTCAGCCTCGATGCCTTGTGCACGCGCTACGGCATAGATCGCAGCCACCGCACCAAGCACGGGGCGCTACTTGACGCGGAACTGCTCGCCCAGCTCTATGTCGAGCTGATGGGCGGGCGGCAGATCGGCCTTGAACTGGCGGCAGTTGCCGCAGGGGCAGCCGGTCTCGTCGTGGTGGAGGAGTCGATCACCGTCACCTCCAGCCTGACCCGCACCTTCCGTTCCCCGCGCCCGCACGCTGCGAGCGCAGAGGAGCTTGCCCGTCATGCCGAATTCATGGCGGGCTTTGCCGAGCCGATCTGGTCGCGCTGAAACCTTCCGGCTTGCCCGTGGGTTCAGTCAGACCGGGCGTCTCGCCCGAGTGACAGGAGAAGTGACTTATGGATATTCGCGTTTCGGGACACCAGGTCGAAACCGGCGCTGCGCTGCAGACCCATGCCGAGGAGCGCCTCGGCGCCATCGTCGACAAGCACTTTTCCCGAGCGCTTTCCTCGAACGTGACCTTGGGCAAGGCCCCGCACGGGGGCTTTCGATGTGACATCGTAACCCACGTGACCCAGGGCCTGATCCTCAAGGGCAGCGCCGTGGCGCAGGACGCGCACGTTGCGCTCGACCAGTCGGCCGAGAAGATCGAGAAGCAGCTGCGCCGTTATCGCCGCCGCATCAAGGACCGCCATGAAGGCGCCGATCACGCCCGCAAGGCAGACGAGGCCAACTTCGAACTGCAGGAAGCCGCCTACACCGTCTTCGCCCATGACGAAGCGGGTGAGGAAGAACCCGCCGACGCACCGCTGGTCATCGCCGAAACCCGCGTCGACGTGCCCACCGCCAGCGTCTCGGACGCAGTGATGATGCTCGACTTGCGCAACACCAATGCCCTGCTGTTCAAGAACGCCGGCACCGGGGTGCACAACATGGTCTATCGCCGTGGTGACGGATCGATCGGCTGGGTCGAACCCAAGTAAGGCCCAAGTAAGGACCGCCAGGCCAACCCGGCTCGCCACGGCGGGCCGGGGATGGCAAATGCAAGCCTGCGTACGGCCCAGGAACGTGCTTTGCGCTTGCCTTCCCCCGCATTCGGGAGCATGGCGCGCCCCAATTCACCGTGCCTTTGCACTCATGTGATACGTTTTACCGTATGTCGGCTCTGTTCCAACTCGATCCACAAGCTGTCCGCGTCATCCGCGCCGATTCCAAGCAGCAGATCCTTGCCGATCTCGCTGCCTGCTTCGCGTCGGTCTACGCGCTCGACAAGGAAGTGGTGATCGATGGGATCGAGGAACGCGAAAAGCTTGGCAGCACCGGCTTCGGCCGAGGCGTTGCCATTCCCCACGCGCGTATCGACGGGCTGGAACGTCCGGTTGCAGTGTTCTTCCGGCTCGAGAATCCGGTCGAATTTGCCGCCGCCGATGGCATGCCGGTCGATTGCGTGTTCGGTCTGCTCTCGCCCTCGCAGGCTGGCGCCACGCATCTTCAGGCCCTCGCTGCGATCTCGCGCCTGATGCGGGACGAGCGGATGCACGAGCGTCTGGTCTCCGCTACCGATGCCGATGCGATCTACGGCCTGCTTGTCAACGTCATCGATCGCGATGCCGCCTGAGGACGGCGCCGACAGCGCAAGCCTGCACTGGCGCGCGCTGGAAGGTCTCTACGCTTCGGCGCCGGTCAACAGCCTGTTCGAATCCCGCCTGGAAATCGTCGGCGAGGGCTTGTCCCGCATCCATTTCGATGTCTCGCCCTCGTGTTTTCATGCTGCTGGGGCGGCCCATGGCACCATCTACTTCAAGATGCTCGATGACGCCGCGTTCTACGCTGCGAACACGCTGGTTACCGACCGTTTCCTGCTGACCACATCGTTCAACCTGTTCTTCAGCCGCCCGATCAAGGGCGGGCGCGTCACGGCGGAAGGGCGCTGGGTCTCGGGCCGGCGCCGCGTGCTCGTGGCCGAAGCGCGCCTGATCGATGAGGAAGGCGAGGAAGTGGGGCGGGGAACCGGCACGTTCCAGCGCTCGCGCATCCCCTTGTCCAGCCTCGATGGCTACAACGCCGGCCTGCGCGCCGCGCTCGCCTGATCCGCAGTGACGGAATCGCGCCTTCCGGCACACCTCGAAGTCCAGGGAATCATCCGTGCGGTCCAAGCCGAAGGCGGCTTTGCCATGGTGCTGCACAAGGGCGAACGCGATGGCGGGACAGTCCTGATTGTTATCTTGGAAAATCAGTCTCTTGGCAGTCTTTACGAACGCATGCCCGACATTGATGGACGCCGCAAATGGTGTATTTCCAAGTCGCAAGTAATTGAAAATAAGCAGGAATTCGAAGACTATCTGAGCCGCCGAATGCAGCAGGATCCGGACGTGTGGATAGTTGAACTGACCGTCGCGGATCGCGAACGGTTCGTCCGGGACAACCTTTCCGCTGGCTGAACGCGGGTTGACTCTTCCGCAGCGCACAATAAAGGCCCCATACCGATTTTTGCGCAGGCGGTGACGGACGGCAGCAAGGCCCGACGCACTGGCACGCAGACGGGGGGCAACCGACATGGCCCTTCGGCGATTGACCGGCACGCGGCATCGTTCGCGCACACCGGCCTTTTGTCGCGCCATGGCAGGAAGCTCACCGCCCATTGACGACAAAGTATGAGCACGAAGTTCAAATACGCAGCCAGCTTCAGCATTGCTGCGACTTTCATCACAACGCTTCTCAGCACTGGCGGATCCCACGCCGCCGCTCAAAGCCTCAACACCCCGGCCGCGATCACCGCGACCTTCATCTCCCAGCCCGTGGTTCAGCCCACCCCGATTCAAGCCGTTGCCACCGCAACGCCCGGAGCTGCCATCGAAGCTGAAGCCGCCGACGCGGATTCGCTTGCCGAGCTGGTCGAGGACACCCAGATTCCCGCCACGCTGTCGAACGAGCTCGAGTGCCTTGCCGGCGCCGTCTACTTCGAGGCCAAGAGCGAAACTCTTGCCGGACAGCTTGCCGTCGGTCGCGTGATCGTCGCTCGCGCCAATTCCGGGCGCTTTCCTTCGTCGTACTGCGGCGTGGTCTACCAGCCCTCGCAGTTTTCGTTCGTTCGCGGCCACGGCATGCCGGCAATCAACCGCGACAGCCGCGCCTGGCAGACTGCCGTGCGCATCGCCAAGATCGCCGATGAAGGCCTGTGGAAGAGCCCGGTAGAGGGCGCAATGTTCTTCCACGCGGCCCACGTCTCGCCGCGCTGGGGCAAGACCCGCATCGCGCGCGTCGACAGCCATATCTTCTATCGCTGATTTCAGCTGCCTTGGACGGCAATGAAAAGGGCCGGTCCCCGATGCGGGGCCGGCCCTTTCTTCTTGGCGTCTCCCTCGCCGTGGCGAGGGAGACGTAATCAATCAATGTCGGAAGTGGCGCATGCCCGTGAAGACCATGGCCAGGCCGGCCTCGTCGGCAGCCTTGATCACGTCTTCGTCGCGGATCGAGCCACCGGGCTGGATCACGCAGGTCGCGCCTGCTTCCACCGCCGCCATCAGGCCATCGGCAAACGGGAAGAACGCATCCGAAGCAACGGCAGAGCCTACCGTGCGCACTTCGGCAAAACCGTGGGTTTCAGCCGCTTCCTTGGCCTTGGCTGCCGCAATGCGCGAGCTGTCGCGGCGATTCATCTGGCCCGCACCGATACCGGCGGTGACGCCGTCCTTGGCGTAGACGATCGCGTTTGACTTGACGTGCTTGGCCACGGTCCACGCGAACAGGGCGTCTTCCAGCTCCTGCTCGGTCGGGGCGCGCTTGGTCACGACCTTGAGGTCGGCTTTCTCGATCTTGCCGGCATCGCGATCCTGCACCAGCAGGCCGCCTGCGATCGGCACCGTCGTCAGGCCCTTGCGATTGGCATCGGGCAGACTGTCGATCAGCAGCAGGCGCAGGTTCTTCTTGCGCGCAAAGGCTTCCTTGGCCGCATCGTCGGCGCCGGGCGCCACGACCACCTCGGTGAAGATTTCGCAGATCGCGTTCGCGGTCGGCCCGTCGAGCGGAACGTTGGTCGCCACGATGCCGCCGAATGCCGAAACCGAATCGCACTCCAGCGCGTCCTTCCACGCATCGAGCAGCGTATCCGCCGTGGCGACGCCGCAGGGATTGGCGTGCTTGACGATGACCACGGTCGGCTTGGCGCCGGCGAACTCCGCCACCAGTTCCAGCGCGGCGTTGGCATCGTTGTAGTTGTTGTAGGACAGCTCCTTGCCCTGCACCTGGGTTGCCTGTGGCAGGCCGGTGACGGCAGGATTGCGCGGCACATAGAGCGCTGCGTCCTGGTGCGGATTCTCGCCATAGCGCAGCGTCGTCACGCGGGTGTGCGCGGTGGCGAGGACGGGCGGGAAGTGCTCGCCCTGGTCCACGGTGGCGAACCACTGCGAGATCGCCGAGTCATAGGCCGCCGTCGCCGCATAGGCCTTGGCCGCCATCTTGCGCCGGAAGGCCAGCGTCGTCGCGCCGCCGGTCTGCTCCAGCTCACCCAGGAACGTGGCGTAGTCCGCAGCGTCGGTCAGGATCGTCACGTAATCGTGGTTCTTGGCGGCAGAGCGCACCATCGAAGGTCCGCCGATGTCGATGTTCTCGATCACTTCGTCGCGCCCGGCACCCTTGGCCACGGTCGCCTCGAAGGGATAGAGGTTGACCACGACCAGATCGATCGCGCCGATCTGGTGTTCGGCCATGGCGGCGGCGTGTTCGGGATTGTCGCGCACGGCCAGAAGGCCACCGTGGATCGTCGGGTGCAGTGTCTTGACGCGGCCATCCATCATTTCCGGAAAGCCGGTGTGCTCCGACACGTCCTTCACGGTGAGGCCTGCATCGCGCAGTGCCTTGGCGGTGCCGCCGGTCGAAAGCAGCTCGACGCCGCGCGCTGCCAGCGCCTTGCCAAGATCCACAAGACCGGACTTGTCGGACACCGAAAGCAGCGCCCGCTTGATCGTAACCTCGCTCACGTGGGAATTCCTATCTATCGCATCTTCTTCAGCAGCCAGGAGAAGCTCTCGCCGCTGCGGGGAACCTTGGCCGTCACGACCAATTGCCGCGTGCCGATAGGCCTTCCGAGCCCGTCTGCCCAGAGGGATTCCTCTATTCCGACAGCATCGCGGCCAGAGCGGAACTGCCACAGGCTGCCGTCTGGCAGCGATAGCGTCACGCCTTTGCCATCGGCGCTGGCGGCCAGTTCGATATGGGGCCCGAGATGAAAGCGCAGAGCAACGCCGATCATCCCGCGCTTGCCCTTGCGCCCTGAGGGCACCAGCAGGTCCTCGCCGCGCAGCTCGGTCCCGTCATCGCGCAGGATCAGGATGCGGCGGTGGGTCAGGCCGTAGCGACTGACGTAACCGTTGTGGCTCGCCTCGATCCGCGTCGCGCCGGGCCCTGCACCTTCGGCCGAAAGTGTGCGCCGATCGACCTCGACCTCGGACACGCCTGACCCCAGCTTGCCGTTGATCAGCACTGCGGTGGAATTGAAATCGTCGATCGTCAGCGTCGAATGCGCTGCCGTCGCGCGCAGGCCCTGTTCAAGCCGCAGCGGGATCATGCCGCCGGCAAAGGCCGCGCCGCCGCAGTTGACGATCAGTCGCTCCGCCCCGTGGCTCAGCTCGAATGCCAGCGTCGAAGCACAGCCATCGCGGGTATGCCGCGCCACCGGCGGGGGCCCCGCATCGAACTGCAGCACCGCTTTGCCCGCCGTCGCGCGTTGGTAGCCCCACTGCCGCGCATCGCGCAGGGGCCGCGTGCGGACGCCGCTGGCGCGCACCAGTTCCTCGATCCGCTCGGCCGGGACAGCGCCCGCGCCCTGCCAGTTGCCAAGGCCGCCATCGCCGTGAAGCAGCGCCAGCAGGGGCGGCACCAGCAGCGTCAGCATCGTCTGGATCTGCGGTAGCGGTTCGGCCCGGATCGCCTCGTAGCAGGCGCGCAGGTCCACCAGCAGCTCGATCGCCTCGATCTGGCAGAGCGGGCTGCGCGACAGCACGCCGCCATCGTCACCCACCAGTTCGCCCAGCGCCTTGACCAGCCCGGCCTCGCCATAAAGGCGGCGCGGCTTGCCATCGGCCATGAGCAGACCGACCGCGACCAGCGCGCACCAGCCTGCCACTTCGGAAAGCCGGTCGTCAGCCTTGGTCACGCGGCGGTCGAGCCAGCGCGCCGTGTCCTCGATCGTGTGCAGCACCCGCGTCCGGAACGCGCGGTCCTGGCCCGAAAGGATCAGCGGTGCGTGGACCATCCAGTTCAGCAGGCGGTGGCCGACATTGCCCACGTCCCACGCCGGCGTGGGGTCCGGCTTGGGATTGGCGGCCAGCCAGGTCTGGAGAATACGCTCGGCCACTTGTGCGCATTGTGCCCGCGTGCCGCCCGATTCAAGATCGCGCAGCCAGCGGAAACCATGGACCATCCGCTCGAATGAGGGCGACAGGCGGGGCCCCGAAAAGGCCGTGTCGGCGATGGGTGACTTGTAGCCGTGGACAAGGAAATGCCCGGCGCGCAAGGCCTTGCCCGCTGCGGCATCGCCCGGCAGCGGCGGCGTGACCGTGGCCGTCAATCGCGTGCGGGCGCGCTTGCGGAAAGGATGGATCGCGCTGGCCGGAAGTCCCAGGCTGTAGGCGAACCGCACCAGCCTGTCGCCCGTGCCGATGGCGGGAGGTGCGAAATCGGCAAGGGCAAGCGCGCGCCCCGGCTCGATCACCGCCGGGTCCGGGCGGTCGTCGTCAAGCGCCACGTAGCGGCTGCTTGCCTCGGGCGTCGGATCGGCCAGCGGTTCCTCCTTCGTCGCATCGAGCGGGATGGCGGGCGTGGGAGCAGAGCGGCCAGCACCTGCCGGGCGACTTCCAACATCCGGGAAGCCGCGTGTCTCCATGTCAGGCGGCCTCGCCCTGCCCAAGGGCCTTCAGGGCGGCGATGTTGGCCGCATACTGCGAAGGGCCGCCCTTGAACGTGGCGGTCCCGGCGACCAGCACGTCGGCCCCAGCTTCGACGCAGGAGCGGATCGTGCGGGTGTCGACCCCGCCGTCGACCTCGAGGTGGATGTCACGGCCCGACTTGTCGATCATTTTCCTCACCGCCTCGATCTTGCGAAGCTGGCTGGAAATGAAGCTCTGCCCGCCAAACCCGGGGTTCACGCTCATGATCAGGACCAGATCGACGTCATCGATAAGGTAATCGAGCATCTTCGCCGGGGTTCCGGGGTTGAGCGAAACGCCCGCCTTCTTGCCAAGGCCCTTGATCGCCTGAACCGTGCGATGAATGTGCGGGCCTGCTTCGGGATGAACCGTGATGATGTCCGCCCCGGCATCGGCAAATGCCTGAAGGTAGGAATCGACCGGCGAGATCATCAGGTGCACGTCAAACGGCTTGGTCGTGTGCGGGCGCAGCGCCTTTACCACCATCGGTCCGATCGTGATGTTGGGCACGAAGTGGCCGTCCATCACGTCGACGTGGATCCAGTCTGCCCCGGCTGCATCGATTGCTCGCACTTCCTCGCCCAGCCTGGCGAAATCTGCGGAAAGGATCGACGGCGAAATCAGCGGGGTCATCTGGTCATCTTCCTGCGTCGGGTGGCAGGCAGATTGGTAAACGCTCATGCGCTCAGGCATAGCCACCCCATCCCTTGCGCTTACCTTTCGCGAATCGGCGGAACAAGCACTATCGGCCTCATTATCCACACGGAATGTCCCGCTTTGGAGGCGGTTGATGGGATGAACGGCGGGCGAGCCAAGGGTTCAGCCACTATTCACGGCACGAATCTTACTTAACGAACCAGCCAACCGCCGTTATTGGAATCGGCGGGGAAGAAACGAGGCGCTGCGAGAGCTTTCATTGGAAGCGCGTGGATCAAGCGGTTGCCGCAGGAAACATCGAAATCGGGGCTTTTTGATATGACCAAGCCGAGACGGCTGCGCGCTGCGGCCGCTTTGACTGCCACTGCACTCGCCGCCACTGCAATGGGTGGAAGCACTGCTGCCAGTGCGGCTGGCCCGAACTGTGCAGGGCCGGTGAGCGACACCTGGATCAACGTCACGATCGACGGCGTGCGCAACGGCAATGGACTGATGGCGGTGACCCTCTATGCCGACGAGCCGCGCAAGTTCCTCGTCAAGAAGGGCTCGATGTACGTCGGCCGCGTTGATGCCACGGCGCCCGAAACGCGCATGTGCCTTTATGTGCCCAAGCCCGGCGTCTATGCGCTCGCCGTCTATCACGACGAGGATGCGAGCCGTAACATCAAGCGCAGCGGGGTTCTCGGCCTGCCCGAGGAAGGCTTCGGCTTTTCCAACAATCCGCCGACGATCGCAAGCATTCCCTCGTTCCGCTCGGTCCGCCTGAACATCTCGAAGTCGGGCCTGTCGACCCGGATTCATCTTAAGTATCCGTGAACGCTTGCCTCCTCCCCTCCCGCAGGCGGGAGGGGTTGGGGGTGGGAAGCTTGTGTATTACTCGCCCGCAGGCACGCCGATATCCGCGAAAGTGCGCGCCAGGTGCCATGGCGCCAGTTCCTCGGCCAGCGCATGGGCGCGCGGATCGTCGACGTCCATCCACCACGCATCGTCGATGTCCATGGTGCCCGCGCGTCCTGCATCGGCGAGCCGTTGCATGCCGTCCGAAAGGCTGCCGGGCTTGCCTTCGGCAATCGCCTCGTGGATCGCCCTGGCCAGGTCCGGGGTGGCCAGAAATGCCCCGCAATCGACCGCATCATAGGGTGCGATGGTCTTGCCGATAGCGGTAATCATGCCGTCGTCATCCATCTTGACCCAAGTCGCGTCCTCGGGATCGACCAGCGGGTTGTCGATGCGGCGGTCAACCGCCAGCGTCACGGCGCAGTCCGGCCGGTGTTCGTGGATCAGCCGCTCCAGAATGTCGGCATCGAACATGTGGTCGGCCATCATCAGCAGATAGTTGCCGTCGCAGCGCGTGGCCCCGGCCATGACCGAATGGCCGTTGGGCGTGGACCAGTTGGTCAGTCGCACCGGCACGATCTCGATGCCGGCGCGCATCGAAAGGTCGGCAAGAAAACCTTCCAGAAGGTCGGCCTGATGGCCCGTAACCACGACGACGCGCGTAACGCCGGCCTGCATGGCCTGCCGCACGCCGATTTCGATCAGCGGCACGCCTGCAACCGGGGTCATCGGCTTCGACGGGGAAAGCTCGGCAAGGCGGCTGCCAAAACCGGCAGCGATGATCAGCGCATCCATGGTCGCTTCGGGTAAAGGTTTAGGAGCCAAATGAAAAGGCCGACCAGACGAAACGTCGGGCCGGCCTTTCAATCCGTCAGGGAAGCTGTCGCTTATTCAGCGGCGAGCTTCTCCACCGAAGCGTATTCGTCGACCATCTGGGCGGCGACGTCGTCATTGAACTGCTGCGGCGGGTGCTTGCAGAAGTAGGCCGACGGGCCGATCAGCGCACCACCTTCGCCACGGTCGAGCGCGACCTTGCAGCAGCGGATCGCGTCCATCACGCAAGCAGCCGAGTTCGGGCTGTCTTCAACCGACAGGCGCAGTTCCAGGTTCATCGGAACGTTGCCCCACTGCTGGCCTTCCATGCGGATGAAGCACAGCTTGTTGTCCTTCTGCCAGGGAACATAGTCCGAAGGACCGACGTGGATGTTCTCGTCCTCGAGACGCGTGGCGAGCATTGCCTGCACGGCCTCGGTCTTCGATTCCTTCTTGCTGCCCAGACGCTGGCGGTCGAGCATGTTCATGAAGTCGGTGTTGCCACCGGTGTTGAGCTGGTAGGTGCGCTCGACGTTCACGCCGCGAGCAGCGAACAGGCTGGAAAGCACGCGGTGAACGATCGTTGCACCGACCTGCGCCTTGATGTCGTCGCCGACGATGGGGATGCGCTTCTCGCGGAACTTCGCTTCCCATTCCGGGGTCGAAGCGATGAACACGGGCATGCAGTTGACGACGGCGACGCCGGCTTCAAGCGCGCATTCCATGTAGAATTCGGTCGCTTCCTGCGAACCGACGGGGAGGAAGTTCAGGAGAACTTCGGCGCCCGATTCCTTGAGAGCCTTGACGATGTCGGCCTGGGTGGCTTCGGGCTGGTCGGCCACGATGAAGCCCTTTTCGCCGACCGAGGTCATGTGCGCGGCAACGCCGTCCGACACGCGGCCCATGATCACCTTGCCGCCGGTCATCGGGACATTGGGCTGGAACACGGTGGTGTTGTTCGGCGCGGCGAAGATCGCCTCGGCGATGTCCTTGCCAACCTTGCGCGCATCGACGTCGACGCCGAGCACGAAATCGACGTCACCGGCGCCATAGCCGCCAATGCGGTCGTGGATGAGGCCCTGCGACGAATTGTTGTTGCGATAGTAGGCTACACCCTGCACCAGCGAGCTAGCGCAGTTGCCCACGCCGATCACGGCGACCTTGATTGGCTTCATGAATAACGATCCCTTCAGACAGGCGCCCTGCGGCGGCTGTAATCAAACTGCCTCAAAATACCGAAATGCCATCGAATGCAAGCCGAATCCTCAGTCCGTCAAGACGAAGCGGGGAACCGCCGGTCATGGCAGACCTTGCAATCCCCACTCCCTGCTCGCAATCGTGCCGCCTGCGCTGCACCAAAGGGTGGGCGCGCAAGCCACAGCAATTTCCGATGGGACCGCGCCCTTAACGGAAAAAAGCTGCCAGCGATAGCCCGTTTCGCCAGAAGCCCTTCACAAGCTGGTCACAGCGTCGGCAACCGTTGCAATATGGTCACCGAGATCGGCCAGGTTCATCAGGGTCCGGGTGCCCGGAACCGCCCGTTCGAAATCTTCCGGACCAAAGGCATCGGTCAGAAGAGCACGAAAACGCACCCGTGCGGCGGCCGCGATGTGGGCGTCGTTCGGTGAATCTCCGGTGAACAGGAAGGCGGAGCGGTCGATTCCGAACCGCTCCTCGATCGCTCCGAAGTGCGGTTCGCCCTTGGCAAAGCCGGGATCATCCATTGACGGGGCGCGATAGCCCAAAGCGCAATCGACCGGCCAATCGCTCGCCAGACGCTCGACATATTGCTCGAGGTTGTTCGAGGAGATGACCACGAGAAGGCCGGAATCGCGCCACCGCTGCAGCAGCGCGGCCGTGTCGGGGGCAATGGCAATCCCGGTAAGGTAGCCGTCCTTCCAGTCCTCGAAGCGCTGCGCAACCGGATCGGTGTCCTGCCCGGGGTAAAGCTGGCGCAACTGCTTTTCGAATGGCAGGCCCGAGGTTGCGAAGTAGGAGCGGCGGGCCAGCGCAAACGGCGTGCCGAATGATTCTTCCATCAATTGCGCCGCACGGTCGGCGTAGTCCTCCATCGTCGGCACCAGCGTACCGTCGAGGTCGAACACCAGAACGCGGACATTCTGCTCCTGGCTCACGCGGTCAGGCTTTCGCGGGCCACGGCGAGGTCCTCGGGCGTGTCGACTTCGAACCACTTGAGGCCGGAGAGCCAGCGCACCTGCGGGGCGGTCGCCTCGTCCTGCGCCAGTTCATGCAGCACCATCTCGACCGAAGCAGTGGCGAGGTCCTTGGTTTCGCGGACCCTCTCGAACGCGGCCCAGTATGCGTCGCGGGCTGACTCGCGTACGAACGTCGTGCCGATATAGGCGCCGTCATACCTCGGCAGGGTCTTGGAAATGGCCTGCAGCGCGCCGTCCTTCTCAATGACCTTCATCTCGTCGGGCAGGACCGGCCGTTCCCGCTCGCAGGCGACCGCCACAGTAGCGCCCGCCGCTTCGGTGGTGAAATGGCGGGTGTACATGTCGGCGGGGAAGAGGTGGTCGGCGTTGGTCAGCACGAAGGGCGCGTCGCCGATGAGCTCCCGCGCCGCACCCAGCGAGGTCAGGTTCCCGGCTTCGAGCTGCGTGTTGCGCACGGTCCGCACCGGGTCACCTGGCCACTCGGCAGCGATGTGATCCTCGATCAGCTGCGCGCGATAGCCGGTCACCACGACCACGTCGTCGGCCACCGCAAGCAGGGCTTCGATCGCGAAATCGAGACAGGTGCGCGAGGCGACCGCCATCAGCGGCTTGGGCAGGGACTCGGTCGCGTCGCCGAGCCGACTGCCACGGCCCGCAGCAAGGATAACACCTTTCATGTTTTCTCACGGTTCCTTGTTGCGGTCGTTGCTTGGGCTAATTTGGGGGAAGGCGGCGCGTCGCGCAAGGGGTGGGGCTGATTGGTGCCGCGTTGCAGCACCAAAGGGTGCCCGAGTTCGCGCCAGGTTACCTGCAAGTTGTGCCAGAGTTGCCGGGGAGTTGCCCGGAAGTTCGGGAGAGTTGGAAATGCCGGGTCAGAGCTGGCGCATGTGCGGCGGAAGCAGCAAGCCTTCGCTGTCGGCGGCAATCAGCGGCGCGCACCAGGCCACTGCGCCAAGCCAGATGCACAGGCCGCCGAGCAGCATTCCCGGGAGGACCCAGGCAAGGCCCAGGAGGCAGAACACGCAGGCAACAAGCACATAGACGTCGCGCTTGAACAGGCGCTCCAGCGTCAGCGTCACGCTCTGCAGGATCGGACGACCTTCCAGCCTGCGCTCAAGCGCCGCGCGCAGAACATCGAAGCTGCCGCGCTTGGGGCCGATACGGACAAGGATGCTCATGGCCACGATGCCGCAGACCAGCAACACCACGCAGGCCAGGGCAATCCAGCCATAATCCAAGCCATAGGTGCGGATGACGCCGGTCATCAGCCCGATCACGAAGCCGAGATTGGCCACCATGTCGCAGGCGGTATCGAGCAGCGCACCGCGCCGGCTCATCGCCCACGAGACGCGGGCAATGTCGCCATCGACGCAATCGGTGACGGAAACCGCCTGGAACAGGAAACCGCCCAGGGCCAGCCATTCCACGCCGCCCTGTCCCAGAATGACGGCCATCACCATCGCCAGCGCCAGGGTGAACCAGGTGATGGGGTCGGGACCAAGGCCGAACTTCATCGCCAGCGCGGACATGCGGAACGAAATCGGCCGGTTGATCCAGCGACCTACCGGTCCTTCAGTGGGCTTCAGCGTCGCGCGCAGCAGCGCCAGGACGGTGGCATGGTCGCTCTCGGCGCGAATCAGCCGTGGATCGCCGCGGACCAGAACCAGCGCCGGATCCTCGCGCAGGGCTTCGAGCGCGGCCTTGGTGGGCTGCGCATCGGCTGGCAGCAGCGCGGTGCCGGGTGGCAGCGGCGCAGACGGTGCGGCGTAGGTGATCTGCGGCAAGGGGCGCGCGCGCATCGTGAAACTGCGCTGCCAGTCCTCGGCGACCGGAGAATCGGCGAGAATCACGATTGCGCTGGCGCCTGTGAGATCGGCAAGAATCACCGCTCGTGCCACGCCGCTGATGCCACCGATGCGGCGGCGCAGGTAGGGACTTGCCGGAATCGCGACGGAAAACAGGGTATTCAAGCGTGCGTGCCTCATCCAGAGCCATCAGCCCTTTCCACGGCCTATAGACACGGCTACCTGATGCGCCAAGCCAGCATCGTCGGGATACTTGCTGGCTGGCCAAGGCATTCAAGGGGTCGCAAGGGTGAACGCGGGAAACAGGACCGGGGCAATCGAGCGGCCCAAGCGTCCGCGTGAATTGCAGGACAGGCTTAACTACCATCTCTACCATCCGCTGGCGTGGCGGCTGGCGCGGATTCTTGCGCATACGCCGCTCACCCCCAACATGGTCTCGGTCTTCGGCGGCCTGCTCGTCGTGGCGGCAGGCGTGGTCTATTTCAACATGGATTCGACCGGCGGCCCATGGGCGCTCGGCTGGCCGATGGGAGCAATGCTGGGCATGGCCCTGCACATGAGCTGGCACGTGGTCGACGGTGCCGACGGCGATCTGGCGCGGATCACCGGCAGGACCAGCCCGATCGGCGAGATGGTTGACGGCATCTGCGATTATGCCAGCCATATCGCGCTCTACGTCCTGCTCGCCTTCGTGCTGACCCGGCAGATCGGGTCCGGGCAGGCCTGGGCCTGGACTCTCGCCGCAGGCGCCAGCCACATCGTGCAGTCCAATCATGTCGAGGTGCAGCGCCGGTTCTACCAATACTGGACCTATGCGGTCCCGTGGCTGAACAATGCCAAGGACAACAACGCCGGCCTGTTCGGGGAAAAGACCCTGTTCGCGCGCCTGTTCGAGCCGATCGCGCGCGGATACCTGTTCCTCGCCGCCGGGATGACGCCGCACGCCCGACAGATCGACGAAGCAGTGCGACAGGCGCTGGCAGCGGATGACAAGCCAAGGCTCGCTGCCATCCGTGCCGAAGTGGCGCGCGAGCAAAAGCCGCTGCTCGATTTCCTCAAGCTGCTGGGCCCCAATCCGCGCGCGATCGTGCTGGGGCTGGGCATGATTGCGGGCAGCCCGGTCTATTACTTCTTCTATCAGGTGGTGGTGCTCAACCTGCTGCTGCTGATCTCGGTGCAGCTTCACAACCGCGCCGCCAAGCGCACGGCGTCGAGGATCTGATCAGTTGATGCGGTAGCGGTTGAGCGAAAGCACGCCTGGCTGCGCCTTGCGCCAGACCATCACGAAGCCTGCATAGAACAGCAACGCGATCATCGGCGCCATGGCGTTGGTCACGACGGGATGCGCGTCGGCAAGAGCCGTGCCCTTGGCAAGGCCGCCAAGCCATATGCCCAGCAGCACTGCCGCTCCCGCTGCAAGCACGGGAATCGCGGCGTGGAACGGATGGGGTCGCACACCGAGGCCCGAAAGCCAGTGGCGCCGCATGTAGGACGCGACCAGCGCTGCCAGCAGCATGGCCAGCGCCGCGCCGAGAATGCCGTACTCCGGGGTCAGCAGCGGGATGGCGAGCCCGGCAATCACGATCAGGATCAGGTTGACCTGCAGGGCAAGCGCCGGGCGGCGGTAGTAGAGGATAAGCTCTGATACTCCGAATGCGCCGTTGACGGTTTCGGCCAGCACCATCGCCAGCAGCGCGGCATAACCGCCTGCATAGTGGGCGCCGAACAGATCGAGCAAGGCCTCGCCGGTTGCCGCCATCAGCAGGACCACGCCAAGCTGGATGGTCAGGATCACGCGCGTTGCCGCCGCCGTGGCCTTGCCGGTGGCGATATCGCCATCGGTCATCATGGTGCGGGCCGTAAGCGGGGTGAGGATGCCGTCGAAGGCCTGGCGTACCTGCAGGATCGGCGTGCGCAGCTGTCGCAGCACACCATAGACACCGACCGCTGCATCGCCGAGCAGGAAGCCGACGAGATAAAGGTCGATGCGCTGGGCCAGCGTGGTCAGGAAGTCGCTACCGCTGGCCGGCACCAGTGCGCGGACGCGGCGGAGCAGTTCGGACGGGTGCGGACGCCAGCGTCGCAAGCCAAGCGGACCGAGGCAGTGCCGCGCGCTCCACAGCGAGAACAGCGCGAGGGCGATCGATCCGGCCCAGTAGCCGATGATCATGCCGGTCTGTTCGAAGCCCAGATACCAGGCGCCGAAGGCCACCGCGGTCATCACATAGGGTTCGACAAGACCGCGTGCGATGACCTCGTAGCGCATCTTGTGGGTCCAGCGCGTGGCAGCGAGTGCAATATCGCCAGTGATCTGGCCGAGCACGGCAGGGGCGATCAGGGCGAGGGCAAGGCGCAGGCTTTCGGACACGAGGCCATCCGGCAGCGCCTGCGCGCCCAGAACCAGCAGCACCGAGACCGCCATTCCGGCAAGCGCGGCAAGCAGCAGCGCATCAAGCAGGACATGGGTGGCGCTGCGCCGGGCATTGTCCGGCGTCGTCTCTTCCAGCCAGGGAAAGATCATGCGCTTGAGGCCCAGGCTGGCGATCGGCACGGCAAGTTCGACCATTGCGCTGGCCATGGTGAACACGCCGTAGTTTGCCGCACCATAGAGCCGTGCGCCGACATAGAGGAACGATGCGCGCGCGGCGAAGCGGATGACGAAGCTCAGAGCGTTCGATCCCGCGCCGCGCGCGATTACTGTCTGTGAGCCCCGGTCTGCCGTCATTGCGCCCGCGCGCTTGGCGACAAATGCGCGCTGGCGCAAGGGTGCCGGGGTGCGTGGAGCGCAGTCAGGCCTTGTCGCGCTTCATGGCGACAAGGCACAGCAGCACGACGCCGAGCGCCAGAACTTCCATCACGCCCCAGGCAAGCCATTGCGAATGGTTGTAGAGCCAGACGCCGATGGCGGGTGCCGCGATGTAGGCCGCGCCGTTCACCGAAGCGACGATGCCGGCGGATTGGCCCTGTTCGGCCGGCGAAACGGCAAGGCTCGCGCCCGAGGTGAAACCGGGGCGGAAAAGGCCGAAGCCCATCGAAGCGATGGCAAAACCGACTGCTATGGTGTGAAGGTCACGGCCCATGGCGACTGGTACGATGCCGGCAGCGGCCAGGCTCATTCCCCAAAGCGTCGACGTTCTGGGTCCGAGCCCGAGCATCGGGATCAGTCCCCACTGCGCGAGCAAGGTCGCCACCGCGCCGCACATCAGCACGAGGCCGACCGGGCCGGCGCCAGCATCCGGATCGCCGCGCAGGCCAAGCCGGTCCAGCAGCAGGAAGCCTATCACGCCCAAGACCATCGCTTGAGCATGCCCACCGACCAACCCTGCAGCCAGCCACGGGCGCAGGCGGCGGTCGGTCCAGCGCAGACGGTCGATTCCCTGATGCTGGGGCTCCGCTTCGGGCAGTTCGTCGGGACTGCCATCGGGATGATCCTCCACCATGCGAGGATTGGACGAGGCGCTGAACGGCGCCGACATCACCTCGCCCCGCGCGGCAAAGCGCGGATCGTCATCGGGCAGTTGCGTGCGCAGCAGGACCAGCACGATCACCCCGAACAGCGCAAACATGGCAAAGGGGCCGACCAGCCCGAGGCCGGGCAGGATCAGCAGCGGAGCAAGCGCGGGGCCCAGTACCGTGCCCAGACCGAAGCTCGAAGCGACCAGCGACAGCGCCTTGGTCCGCTCGGCACGGCCGGTGCGGCTGGCGACATAGGCCTGCACAGCAGGTGGCGCGGCCGATCCGAAGCCGCCATACAGCGAACGGGCGATGGCAAACAGGCTCATGGTCAGGCCCGCGCCGAACCAGCCATCGAGGCCGAAGTGGAGGATCGCCCCGCACAGGGCGAATGAGGAAATGAAGCCGATAACCCCCAAGGCCATCATCGCCTTGCGCCCGCGACGGTCGGACCGGCGCGCCCAGTACGGGGCCATGATCACCCAGAGCAGCGCCGACCAAGAATAAGCGAGGCTTACCCAGACGTCGGCAATGCCAAGGCGCGTGCCGATCGAGGGCATGACCGATTGCATGGCAGTATTGCCCGCCGCCGTGACCAGCATGACCGCAAAAAGCAGGGCCATGCGCTCTTTCGGCAGGCGGATGGCACCCTCGCTCATGCCTTCACGCCCAAGGCGGGGATCGAAATTGTCCACGGCTGGTTCATCCAATGCTGACTAGGCCGGGCGAACGGTGCTTGCAATGGCAGGCCAAATTTGCGACCCGCTTCAGCCAAGCTTGACCGGCAGAGGACCATTTCCTGCAATGACTTCGACCCAGGTGGCGCGTGAGCCTCTTCTTCAGCGGGCAAAACGCAAGGTGGAACGCTTGGCTGGGCCGGCCGGGATTTTCTTCAAGGGCTTCCTCAAGCACCCCGCCATGGTGGGCGCAATCGTGCCGTCCTCGAACCGCACGATCGAGCGCGTGCTCTCGGTGGTCGATTGGGAAGAATGCCGCCTTTTCGTGGAATACGGCCCGGGTGTCGGCACCTTCTGTCGTCCGGTGCTGGAAAAGCTGCGCCGCGATGGCCGCCTGATCGTGATCGACACGAACCCCGATTTCATCGCCTACCTGCAGAAGACGATCGGGGACAGCCGCTTCATCGCCGTGCATGGTTCGGCTGCCGATGTGGAAGAGATCGTCAAGGCGCATGGCTTCGACCATGCCGACTACGTGCTTTCCGGCCTGCCGTTCTCGAACCTGCCCGAAGGCGTCGGCCCTGCGATCATGGGCGCAACGCATCGCGTGCTGCGCCCGGGCGGCGCGTTCCTCGTCTATCAGTACACCGCGCGAGCGCGTGACCTGATGGGCCAGTTCTTCCGCCGCATCGACAAGGGCTTCGAGCCGCTCAACGTTCCGCCCTGCGTGATCAGCTGGGGCTGGAAGGAATAACCCTTCAGTCGAAGATCGAGCGGATTTCCAAAGTGTTCGGTCCGCCGAGCTGGCGGTAGACCGCCGCCAGCACCGCGATGAAATAGATCAGCGCGCCCGAGGTGATCGCGCTTGAAACCGCGGCTGTCAGCACGCGCTGCAATTCGCCGCCGGTCGTCAGCACCAGGACGACGCCGACCAGCATCATGGCCAGGCCATAGACCACCGCAAAGAGCAGGCCGAGAAGCACGAGGAAGGCCAGCAGGCGGCCCGAATTGCCCTGGGTCAGCGCCCACGAGCGGCGCAGGGCCCGGATCGGGTTGCGCTCGCCCTCGATGGCGAGAACCGGCGCGACGAGCGCCATGCGCAGGCTGCACCAGACCATCGCCACGAATGCGGCAAGGATGACGATCGCACCAATGGCCTGAACGCCGGTCAGCGCGGCCGCGCTCACCAGCACGAGGAACGCCATGCCAAGCGCACCACCGACGATGATCTGTGCCAGCACATAGGGCCCCAGCGCGCGAAAACCGCGCGCGATGGCCTGGGCAACGGTCGGCCGGTCAGGATCGGTCATGACAATGAGCACGGTGACCGTCCCGGCCATCTGCAGCAGCGTGACGATGATCAGCAGGGGCAGTGACGAAGTCCAGGCATCGGCCATGATCTCCATCATCCGGCCCGGCGGCGTGCCGGGCGCCATCTGCGGTTCGGGCACGAAGATCGAGAAGGCAAGGCCCGGCAGCAGGAAGAATACGCCGGCAATGGCCATCAACACATCGCGGTTCGTCGCAACGAGGCGCGTGGCGGTCTTCCAGGCAAGGCTGCTGTCAAGTTTGCTGTCAGGGCGAGGCGTCATGCCGTGCGCAATAGCAGCGTCGGACGATCACGTCGAACGTCAGTTTTGCGTGCCCAGCCTCTTGTCACCCGTCCGGCGCCGGGCCATTTCGCAGGCCATGGCCCGAAATGAGACTATCGAGATCCGGTGCGAAAGCGCGCAAGTGCCCTATCGCGTTGCGCTGGACGAAATGGCCCGGCGCAATGCCGCGATTGCCGAGGGCGGCGCACAGGAACTGATCTGGCTGCTCGAACATCCGCCGGTCTATACCGCCGGGACCAGCGCCGCGCCCGACGAACTGCTCGATCCGCGCTTCGAGGTGGTCGAGGCCGGGCGGGGCGGGCGTTACACCTATCACGGGCCGGGGCAGCGCGTGGGCTATGTCCTGCTCGACCTGCGCAAGCGGGCGCGGGACGTGCGCGGTTTTGTCCATGCGCTCGAAGGCTGGGTGATCGATACGCTGGCCGATTTCGGTGTCGAATCTTGGCGAGCCGAAGGGCGAGTCGGCATCTGGACGCATGGTGCCGACAGGCGCGAGGCCAAGATCGGTGCCATCGGCGTGCGCATCCGCCGATGGGTGACGATGCACGGATTTTCAGTCAATCTCTCGCCCGATCTCTCGCACTTTGGCGGTATCGTGCCCTGCGGGATCGAGGAATTCGGCGTGACCAGTCTTGCCGCGCTGGGCAAGGAGGTTACACCGGAAGCGTGGGACGAGGCGCTGCTCTCGCACCTCGATCGTTTTCTCGAACGTCTGGATACGCCGTGCCCGCCATCAGCCGCCTGATTAGTCACCCGATTGCACTTCTCCCGATTGCACTGGGGCTCGCGCTGGGCGGTTGCGGCAAGAAGGCCGATGACAAGGCGGCGACAGCAGCCGGTGCAGAGGTGCTGCCAGGAACGATCTCGGACGACATGATCAACCTCGATACGTCCACCGCATCTCCGCCACTGGCACCAGTCCACACCGAGAAGAAGAAGGCAGCAGCGCCCTCGGCAAGCGAGGCTGCTGCGCAAACACCGGTTGCAGGCGATGACGCCGCTGCGGCACCGGCAGCAGGTTCAGCTGATCCCGAGTAGCTGCCGCGCCATCCTCAAGTGCGGCTGATCGACCATGCGGCCGTTGTATTGCAGCGTGCCAGCGTGGGGATTGGCAGAAAAGAGTGCCACTATGGCGTGGGCCTCGGCCAGTTCCTCCTCGGTGGGGGCAAAAGCCGCATTGATGATCGGTACCTGTGACGGGTGGATCGCCAGCATGCCGGTGAAACCATCGGCCTTGGCCGCTTCGGCGGCGCGGCGCGTGCCCTCTTCTTCACGGAAATCGTCGTAAAGCGTGTCGATTGCCCACACCCCCTTGGCATGGGACACCAGCAGGCACTGCGCGCGGATGAACCGGAAGGCATCCGTCCACGCGCCCGCGGCATCGCGCTTGCGGCTGGCGCCAAGCACGGCAGAGAGGTCCTCAGCGCCCCAGGTGAGGCCGGCAAGGCGTGGCATGGGCTCGTCGACGTACAACGGGATGGTAAGAGCCGAGCGCGCGGTTTCGCTGACCAATGGCAGGATTTTCGTGGCGCCGTTGGGCAGGCGGTTGCGTTGCTCGAGTTCGTAGATTTCGGCAGCGACCATGCGGAACTGGTCGGGGCCTTCGCACTTGGGCAGCATCACGCCATCGGGCGCGCCAGCCATGACCACGGCGAGGTCCTCGCGCCACAGGCCGGTCTCGATCGCGTTGATGCGCACCCAGCGCGCCAGCGGGCGGTTCTCGGTCACGTGCTGGCGGTGGATCGCAAGCCAGTCGCGAGCGAGGATGCGTGCCTGTGGCTTGGCCGCAGGGGCGACCGCATCCTCCAGATCGACGATCACCGCATGCGCGCCGGTGGTCATGGCCTTGCCCAGCTTCTTGTCACTGTCACCGGGAACGAAGAGCCATGATCTTGGCGGCATGCGGCATTGCTCCATTGGGTTTTCTTACTAAGCCGAGGCGGTTTCCTCCGCCAGCGTAGGATAGTCGGTATAGCCGACCTCTCCCGGGAAATACCATGTCTGTGGCACCCCCTTGTTCGGATTGATGTGCGCTCCGACACGGATGCGCTCGACCAGATCGGGGTTGGAGATGAACGGACGGCCGAAGCTGATCGCATCGGCCCGGCCCGAGGCGACGTCGGCAGCCGCCTGTTCGGGTGTGTAGTCGCTGTTGAGCACCAACGGGCCGGTGTAGATCGAGCGGATCAGCGCGTCCTGCTGCGGCACGTCGGTCTGGCCGAAGGTACCATCCGGGCCGGGCTGGCGAAGTTCGAGGAACCCGATGCCGAGGTCCTGCAGAACGCGGGCCGCCTCACCGAAGGTCGCCGCCGGGTTGCTGTCGTCAGTGCCTTGCGAATCGCCGTTGGGTGAGAGGCGCACCGCGACAAGGTCCTTGCCCCAGACCTCGATCAGGCGCTCGACCACTTCGCGCAGGATGCGCACACGGTTTTGCGGGCTGCCGCCATAATCGTCGTCGCGCAGGTTGGTGCCATCGCGCAGGAACTGGTCGATCAGGTAGCCATTGGCCGCATGAAGCTGCACGCCATCGAAGCCGGCCTTCTTCGCGTTTTCCGCAGCAAGGCCGTAGTCATCGACAAGACGCGGCATTTCATCGAGGCGCAGGGGCCGCGCCGTGGCGAAGTCCTTCTTGCCCTCCGGGGTGTGCGCCTGTCCCGGCGCGCGGGTGGCCGAGGCTGAAACCGGCGGCTCGCCTCCCAGGAAATACGGGTGCACGATGCGGCCCATGTGCCACAGCTGCATCACGATGCGGCCGCCAGCCTTGTGCACGGCTTCGGTCACCGGCTTCCAAGCCTCGGTCTGTTCTGCCGACCAGATGCCCGGTGCGCTCGGCCAGCCCGACCCTTCGCGGCTGATGCCGGTGGCTTCGGAAATGATCAGGCCTGCGCTGGCGCGTTGCCGGTAGTATTCGGCCATGACTGGCGTCGGCACGCCTTCGCCAGTAGCGCGACCGCGGGTAAGCGGCGCCATGATGATGCGGTTCGGGGCTTCGATCGCGCCAAGGCGCAGGGGCTGGAACAGCGGTTCGTGCATGCTAGAGGACCTTTCCGAAGATGACGGGGAAACGCCAGGTTTCCCTCTAAGTTTCTCTTTGCAACTGGATTAGGCTGCGCTCATGACGAATTCAAGTGACGCGGTCCTGTCATTTCGCCCCAGTCCCAAGCATTTCCTTGCCCTGCTGACAGGAAACCTTGCGCTGGCGCTGGGCCCATGGTTCGTGCGCATTGCCGATAGCGGGCCGGTCTCGGCAGGGTTCTGGCGGCTGGCACTGGCGCTGCCGTTGCTCGGATTGTTTGCATGGCGCAGCAGGGAGCCTCTGCGCGGCTATCCGGCCAAGGACTGCTGGTTCATCGTCGCTGCCGGCGTGGTCTTCGCGCTCGATCTGGCAAGCTGGCATGTCGGGATCGAGCGGACCAAGCTCGGCAACGCTACGCTCTTCGGCAATTCGGGCAGCGTGATCCTGATGGTGTGGGGACTGGTGACGATGCACCGCCGCCCGCACTTGCGCGAATTTGCCGCAGTGGCCATGGCGCTGGGCGGGGCCGGGCTGCTGCTGGGCCGCTCGATGGAGATCGATGCGCGCACCCTGGCTGGAGACCTGTTCTGCATCCTCGCCGGGCTGTTCTACGTCGTCTACATCCTGCTGGTGCAGAACGTGCGCGAGCGTCTTCGCCCGTGGAGCCTGCTGTTCTGGTCAAGCCTTGCCGGTTGTCCGGTCATGCTCGGCACGGCGCTGGCGATGGGTGAGCCGGTACTGGCAAACAACTGGTGGCCGCTGATCGGCCTGATGCTGGCAAGCCAGATCGTCGGCCAGGGCCTGCTGGTCTATTCGCTCGGCCATTTCCCGCCGCTGGTGATCGGACTGGTCCTGCTCACGCAACCGGCCGTCTCGGTCCTCGTCGGGTGGCTCTCGTTCAGCGAGGTCCTCGCCCTGCCCGACGCCATCGGCATGGCGCTGGTCGGCACCGCGCTGGTACTGGCACGGCTGGGCGAGGGAAAGAGCGCCTAGCTCAGCTACCGAACGGCTTCGCCCCCAGATCGCCCAGGCCGACCGTGCCGCTGGCCATGTCGAGCATGCGGTCGAGGCTCTTCTTGGCGGCGAGGCGGAGGCCCTCGTCCATCTCGATGCGCGGCTGCAGGTCGCGCAGGGCGAGGTAGAGCTTCTCCATCGTGTTGAGCGCCATGTACGGGCAGATGTTGCAGTTGCAGTTGCCGTCAGCGCCCGGCGCACCGATGAAGGTCTTGTCGGGGACGGCCAGTTCCATCTGGTGGATGATGTGCGGCTCGGTCGCCACGATCAGCGTGTCGCCCGGCATGGTCTTGGCAAACTGCAGGATACCGCTGGTCGAGCCCACGTAGTCGCAGTGGTCGATGATGTGCGGCGGGCATTCGGGGTGTCCGGCTACCGGAGCGCCCGGATGCTGGGCCTTGAGCTTGAGCAGCTCGGTTTCCGAGAACGCCTCGTGCACGATGCACACGCCCGGCCAGAGCAGCATGTCGCGCCCGAACTTGCGGTTGAGGTAGCCGCCGAGGTGGCGGTCCGGCCCGAAGATGATCTTCTGTTCGGGCGGGATCTGGGCGAGGATCGTTTCCGCGCTCGAGGAGGTGACGATGACGTCGGAGAGCGCCTTCACCTCGGTCGAGCAGTTGATGTAGGTCAGCGCGATGTGATCGGGGTGGGCTTCGCGGAACGCCTTGAACTTGTCGGGCGGGCACGAATCCTCGAGACTGCAGCCGGCGTCCATGTCGGGCAGGACCACGATCTTGTCAGGAGACAGGATCTTGGCGGTATCGGCCATGAACTTTACGCCGCAGAACGCGATGACGTCCGCATCGGTCTCTGCAGCCTTGCGCGAAAGCTCGAGGCTGTCGCCCACGAAATCGGCAATGTCCTGAATTTCCGGGCGCTGGTAATAGTGCCCGAGGATCACCGCGTTGCGCTCCTTGCGCAGGCGGTCGATCTCGGCGCGCAGGTCGAGGCCGGAAAGATTCAGGGGCTGGGCAGTCATCGCATCAAGTCCTCTCGCCCGGCGGAAGGCGGCCGGGCGAGAGGGGACTTAGGGTTCTCAGCCCGCTGCCGCAATACCTTCAGCAAGCGAAACGAACGGCGGGAATACGGCGAGCCCCATGATAACGCCGAACAGCACCACCACCGCAAGGGCGCTGAAGCGGGTGGCGGGATGCACCGTGCCGGTCTCGCGCAGGTCATGCATTGCGATGATGCCGACAGCGAAGAGCTGGACCGCACCTTCGACGACCGGCGTCAGCACGGGGCCGAGGATCGGCGCGGGCACGAGGCGGCCGATGGCCGGTTCGAGGATCAGGATCATCGCACCCATCATCAGGCGCCGGTGCCACTGCGTTTCGCGGCGCATGGCGATCGCGGCGATGACCATCGCGGCGAACAGCGCGGTGCCGATGTGCGTCAGCGCCAGGAAATAGGCGTTGCTGAAGAAGGGCGGCACGCGGTGCAGTTCGATCGCCATGCGACCAGTGAACATGCCAAGTCCGGCAATGAACAGGACCAGGGCGAGCGACACCCAACCTAGCTTGCGGTGCAGCGCGATGTTGCCGGTGAGTGCCAGCTGGTTCTGCAGCACGAACATGCCGAGCCATGACAGCATCGCCACACCGTGGAGATGGACCCACACCGGTGCGGTGGACGGTGAGGCCATCCCGCGCAGGGCCCATTGGCCGAACGCAAAGACGACGAACACCGCCATGCCGATGGTCATGCGGGTAAAGAAGCGCTGGTCGCGCGAGTACGGATAAACGGTATTGATTGCGGCGGTTGCCATAAGGTGTCTCCACCAGTCCCGACGCGCCCGCTAGGTGATTCGGTCCGATCTGGCGGTGATGTCAGTCACACTTGCAACCAATTTGCGGCGGCAATCCTCATCTGTCGCCCGCTACTTGTCGAACGTGACCTCGACCTTGGCCTTGCCGTAGCCTGCCACCTGCAGCGGGATCGACAGGTTCTGAGCGATGGCTTCCCTGGCAGCTTGCCGCGCAAGGTTCATCAGCACCGGATTGGCCGCCTGCTGGACCGCCTGCGCCTCGGCAAGGCGGGTATTGTCGCGAGTCAGCTTGTCCTGTGCATCGCGGCTGATCCAGATGCCGTCACGCAAGTATTGCGCGCGCGCCTCGTCAAGATTGGGACGGCTGACAGTGAGCGGCGGCAGGCGCACTGAAAGGGTCTGTGCGTCCGCGTTCCAGGTCAGCCGGTCCCGACCGACCTGGGCAAGATTGATGGTGTAGTCGATCCGCGCCGGGATTACCGCGACCTGCTTGGAATTGACGAGGCCGAACAAGCGAGAGTCGTTGCTCGACACGACGGGAGCGAGTTCGGCGCTGAATACGGTCAGCTTGTCCTGCTTTTCGAACGCAACAAGGCTGGTGGCGAGCGGATCGCCAAGATCGTCGGGTTGCCACCATCTCCATGCAAAGAACGCTGCCGCTGCAAGCGCAACGAGGAACAGGCCCCACGGCAAAAGCGAGATCCGCGCGAGGGAGGGCGCGGATTGCTGCGGGGAAGGGTGGGTGGTCAGGCCTGGATCATCCATGTCTCATCCTCAACCCGGACTCGCCCCTGTCGTTCCAGATCGAGCAGGTGGGCAAGCACCGAGCGGCCTGCTGCACCGTGGAGCCGAGGATCGAGGCCCTTGTACATGGCGCCGACGAACTCGGGAATGGCGTGCGGCCCGCCGTCCTCGAGCAGGCGCAGGATCTGACGCTCGCGCTGGCGGCGATGGCCGAGCATCCCGCGCACCAGCTGGCGCGGGTTGTCGATCTGCGGCCCGTGCGCTGGATAGAGCACGCGATCGGAGCGGTCATGGAGCTTCTGCAGGCTGGCCATGTACGCGGCCATGTCGCCATCGGGCGGCGAGACGACCGAGGTCGACCAGCCCATGACATGATCGCCGGTGAACAATGCGCCGCTTTCCACCACGCTGTAGCACAGGTGGTTGGAGGTGTGCCCGGGCGTGGCCACGGCTTCCAGCGTCCAGCCATCGCCCGAAATGCGCTCCCCATCGGCAAGCACGCGGTCGGGCATGTAGTCGGCATCGAACGCGGCATCGGCGCGCGGGCCGTCATCTTCCATGGTCAGCGGTGCGCAGCCGATGATCGGGGCGCCGGTGGCTTCCGCGAGCGGACGCGAGGCCGGACTGTGGTCGCGATGGGTGTGGGTGCAAACGATGGCGACGACTTTCGCACCGCCCACGGCGGCGAGGATCGCGTCGAGATGGCCCTGGCTTTCCGAGCCGACGACATCGACCATGCCGTAAGGGCCGGGATCGATCACGGCCACGTCCTTGCCGGCGCCGACGAGGTAGGTCTGCGTGCCGGTGAAGGTATAAGGCGAGGGGTTGGGCGCAAGCACGCGGCGCACCAGCGGTTCGAGCTGTTCGGCGCGGCCGACGGGCCATTCGCTGCGGTCGGGGATCGGGGGCATCTGGGCCATGGCTGGGGTATGGGGGCTGCGGTGCCGCCGCGCAACCGCACAAGTCATGTCAAATCGCCAGCGGCGACGTCACGACGTCGTCAAGATCACGCTGCGCTGGGATGATCCTCGACAGCGCGGGCGAGACGGTCACGCAGGCGCTGCACGGCACTGCCATTGGCAACGGCCTCGGAACGCCATGCCTGTTCGAGACGCTGAATGCGCTGGTAGAGGCGCTGGCTGTCATGAACCAGCGCCTGGACGTCTTGTGGCAGATTCGCGACGACTTCGGGGTCACTGTCCGGAAAGTTCGCGATCAGGCGGCCATGGCGGCGCAGTTGCAGTTCCGAAAGCTCACCTGCAAAATGGGCGCGGTGATTCAGCAGCCAGGCGAGGCAGTGCATCACCCGCGTCGTCGTGCGGAGCGCTTCGCAGCTTACCTGTACGCGCTGCAGATCCTCGTCGTCGGCCACGATCTGGTTGGTCTCGTTGCGTAGCCGGTCGAAGCGCGTGCGCACCTTATCGGCAAGGTCGAGGGCCTGCGCGTGAAGGGCGTCTATGATACGCGGGTTGAGGCTCGGCAACAAAGGCATGGATAGCGCATAGTCTTGTGGTCAGGCTTTCGCCAACAGGACAACGCTCGGATGCTTGTCCCGTTTCGTGAACGTTTCTTAACGGGACACCGCGCTTTTCGCCCTCATGTGAATCAAGTGCCTGATTTCAGGCGATGATATCGGGAATAAGATAGTCCTCGATCATCGCGATCTGGTCTTTCAGCAGCAATTTGCGCTTCTTGAGGCGGGCGATCTGCAACTGGTCGCGGGCGCCATTGAGCGAGAGCGCGTCGATCGCCGCGTCGAGGTCACGGTGTTCGATACGCAGCGCCGCAAGCCGCTTGCGCATTTCCTCTTCGGTCACGTTCCGCCCAACTCCTTCGACCCGGTGAACCGGTCGGCTTCTGCGACTTACGGCATAACCCGTAAAGTGCAACGCTCCGGCGCGGTTTGACTTGCAAGATACGGCCAATGTGGGAGCATGACAACGCGCCGCCTGTTCGAGTCGTGAAGAACCGGCTGAAAGGTTGCGCCGCCCCGCACGGGGATGGCCTCGTGCGGTTTTCTGAAGGGGGCTTTCCCTTAAGGAGGAAAAAGCATGGAATCGACGCACATCAGCGCACTCCAGACAAAGCACGCCGGACTTGAAAAGCAGATCCAGATGGAAATGTCCCGGCCCCTCCCTGACGATACGCTGGTGGCTCAGCTCAAGAGAAAGAAGCTGAAGATCAAGGAAGAGCTATCGCGCCTTCACTGATCGCGCGCCGCCTTCCAAGGCACCGCACGGAGCCGCCCCAAGGGGCGGCTCTTTTGCGTGAAGGCGTGCGTGAATAGCTATCCGCTCCACATCGGTTTCGCATCCGATTGTGCGCAACATTCCCAAACCGCACGCACTAGGCTAATCCATGTTCATGCTCAGTGCCGTCACCTCTGCTCGACAAATCCTGACTTCGCTGCACGAGGTCATGGCCTCCCGCGCCGGTGCCCAGGCCAAGCTGAACCAGATCGTCGAAGTCATCGGCGAAAATCTCGATTCAGAAGTGTGTTCGATCTACCTCCTGCGCGAGGGGATGCTCGAACTCTTCGCCACGCGCGGCCTCAACCAGGCGGCGGTCCACGTCACCCGGCTGGCCGTGGGTGAGGGCCTTGTCGGCACCATCGCTGGCAATGTCGAGACGCTCAATCTCGCCGAAGCTGCTGCCCACCCCGACTTCGCCTTCCGCCCCGAAACGGGGGAAGAAAAGTTCCACTCCTTTGCCGGCGTTCCGATCGTCCGGCGCGAACGCGCGGTGGGCGTAGTTGCGGTCCAGCACGTCGAGCCGCGCCGCTACGAAGAGGTCGAGATCGAGGCGTTGCAGACAGTGGCGATGGTTCTTTCCGAACTCATCGCCAATGCGGAGCTGATCGACGACGAGGAGACGCTGGGAGTCCCGGCCCACCTCACCGGGCCGGACCGCATCAAGGGCCTCACGCTCGTGAAGGGGCTGGCCAGCGGGGTTGCCGTCTATCACCAGCCGCGCGTCACCATCGAACATGTCGTTGCCGAGGATACCGAGGCTGAACGCCAGCGGGTCTACCTCGCGTTCGACAAGATGCGCGAACAGATCGACCGCATGGCCAGCCAGGCGGAGTTCGGCGTCGGGGGAGAGCATGAGGAGGTGCTCGAGACCTACCGCATGTTCGCCTACGACGAAGGCTGGTCGCGCCGGATCAACGAGGCAATAGATTCAGGTCTTACGGCAGAAGCGGCGATAGAGCGCGTCCAGCAGCGTACCCGCATGCGCATGCGCCAGATCGACGACCCGTTGCTGGCCGATCGCATGCACGATCTGGAGGATCTGTCGAATCGCCTGCTGCGGATCGTCTCGGGCCAGCTCGGCACGGCAGCCAGCATGGGCCTCAAGGGCGATGCCATCCTGATCGCGCGCAATCTCGGCCCTGCCGAACTCCTCGAATACGACCGGCGGCGCCTCAAGGGGGTCATTCTCGAGGAAGGCTCGCTCACCGCGCACGTCGTCATCGTGGCGCGGGCCATGGGCATACCGGTGGTCGGCCGCATGCGGGCGCTGCGTGGCAAGGTCCGCGACGGCGATCACCTGCTGCTGGATGGCGATCAGGGCGTGGTCGATGTCCGTCCCGCACCCACGCTGATCGAGGCGTTCGAAGCGCGCTTTGCCAGAAACCGCGAACGGCAGGCCCATTACGCCACGATGCGCGAGGTCGAGCCTTTCACCCGCGACGGCACGCGCATCGCCGTGCTGATGAACGCAGGGCTGCGTGACGATACGCCCATGCTCAACCTTACCGGCGCGGATGGCATCGGCCTGTTCCGCACCGAGTTCCAGTTCCTCGTTTCCGCAACTCTGCCTTCGCGCGAACGCCAGACCCGGCTCTATCGCGATGTGATGGACTCGGCCGGCGATCGCCCGGTGGTGTTCCGCACGGTTGATATCGGCGGGGACAAGGTGCTGCCCTACCTGCGCCACAACGACGGCGAGGCCGAAGAGAACCCGGCAATGGGCTGGCGCGCGCTGCGCGTGGCGCTTGAACGCGATGGTTTGCTGAAGGTGCAGGCACGCGCCCTGCTGGAAGCGGCAGGTGGGCGCACGCTCAACGTGATGTTCCCCATGGTCACCGAACCATGGGAGTTCGATGCCGCCAAGGCCGTGTTCGACGGTCAATTGGCGTTCCTGCGCAAGCAGAAGAAGATCCTGCCCGAGGCGATCCGCTACGGGGCGATGCTCGAAGTCCCGGCACTGGCCGAGTGTCTTGACCTGCTGGCCCCGAAGCTATCCTTCCTGTCGATCGGCACGAACGACCTGACACAGTTCCTGTTCGCGGCCGATCGCGCCAATCCCAAGCTTGCCGAACGCTACGATTGGCTCAGCCCGGCCATCCTGCGCTTCCTGCGTCGCGTGGTGAACACGGTGGCGCCGTTCGGAACCGACGTGACGGTGTGCGGCGAGATGGGGGGCCGCAGGCTGGAGGCGCTCGCCCTGCTCGGCCTTGGCATCACGCGGCTTTCGATCACGCCAGCCGCTGTCGGGCCGGTCAAGGAACTCGTCCGCAAGGTCGATGTGAACGAGATTCGCGCGGCGATGGCTGGCTGGCTGTCCGAACCACCACAGGACCTTCGTTCTGCGATCGCGGAATGGGCCTCCTCGCGCGGGATCGAGTGCGACTGAGGGTGACGCAGGGGCGTTTCGTCGTCGAAATCCGCAATTCCTCGTCGAAAGCCGTTGACATTCGCAGGGGTGACGCGAACCCTGTTAACGGGTTGCAAAGCATACGCGGAAGACGGGAGTAACGCCTTGGCTGAAGCCGGCGGTCTGCAGGACATTACCAATATCGACACCACGCCCATGCCCGCCGGGCAGCCGGGCCGACAGAGCGTGGGTGAAATGCTGCGCGCGGCGCGTGAGGCCGCAGGGCTGGACATCAAGCAGCTCTCGCAGGCCACGCGGGTAACGACCCGGCATCTGCAGGCGCTGGAGGTGGGCGATTATGCCGCGTTTCCCGGAAGGCCCTACACGCTCGGCTTTGCCAAGAGCTACGCCAGGGCTGTCGGCCTGGATGACAAGGTTGTTGCCGAGGCCATCCGGGCCGAGCTGGACCAGCAGGCGCCGCCCCCGCCGCCCCGCGTCATCAATCAGTTCGAGGTGGGCGATCCGGAAAAGACGCCTTCGCGGCTGACCGCATGGCTCGCTGCCGGTCTGGTCATCGCAATCGCGCTGGCGGGGTTGGTGTTCTGGCGGAGCTATTATCTCCCGTCGGCTGAACTGCCCCCGCTGGTCGGGCCGGAAGAGGCCAGGCCGGTGCCGAGCCAGGTCGCCGCCGCACCAGCGCCAGTTGCGTCACCAGCCGGACCGGTGGTGTTCACGGCCACCGAAGATCGCATCTGGGTGAAGTTCTACGACGGCACCGGCAAGCAGATCCTGCAGAAGGAACTGGCCAAGGGCGAAAGCTTCACCGTGCCGACCGACGTGCCCGAACCCAAGCTGTGGACCGGGCGCCCCGATGCACTTGCGATCACGGTGGGCGGGCAACCGGTTCCGCGCATTGCCGAGAAGGAAGGCATTGTGAAGGACGTTGCTGTCAGCGCAGCGGCCCTGCTCGCGCGCGGCACTGCTGCCGCCACGGCAAGTCCTGTGCCGACGCCTTCCGCGGCCGCCCCGGTCGCACGGCCTGAGCCGCGCCCCCGTGCGCAACGGCCTGTGGCGGCCAGCGAGCCGACAGCGGCTCCCGCGACGACCCAGGCTGAGGCATCACCGCCACCCGCCGCCCGGCGCTGAAGTGACGGGCGGAGGCGGATAAACCGCTGGCCGGTCTCGACTTGGTGCGGGCTATCGGGCAAACTTGAGGCGTTGATTGAGGGTGCGCGGGGGATCGTGCGCCGCTGAACGGGAACGACCATGACCATGACTTTCCGGCGTGCCGCGCCGCTTGGAGCCATCCTTCTGGGGCTGACCGCCCCGATCGCCGCGCCGGTGCTGGCCCAGTCCTCTGCACAGAAGACCACTGCCACACCGGTCGATCCCGAAATGCGTCTGCGCCGGATCGAGGCTGAAATCCGCGCGATGCAGCGCAAGGTCTTCCCTGAGGGCGCTGGCAAGACTTTCGTTCCGGAAATCACTGCAGGGCCGACAACCACGACACCGGCTGGCGCGCCGGCTTCGTCAGCGGTGACTGACATTCTGGCACGGATGGACGCGGTCGAGGCGCAGATGGCACGACTGACGGCGCAGGTTGAGGAAGGGCAGAACCGTTCGGCCAAGATCGAGGAACGCTTGGCCAAGCTGGAGGCCGCTGCCGCACCGGCGCCTGAAGAGCCCGCGGCGACGCCTGCGCCTGTCGTCACGACAACGCCCGCTCCCGTGCCCGTGGCACCGAAACCCACGACACCCGCCGCCACCAAGCCGACCGAGACCAAGCCTGCGACGCCTGCCGCCAAGCCGGCATCGCCCTCGGCCGCGCGCGTGGCCGCAGTTCAGGCGATCGAGAAGCCTGCGACCGGCGATGCCGCGCTTGACGACTACAACTACGGCTTCCGCCTGTGGGAAGCCAAGTTCTATCCCGAAGCGCAGCAGCAGTTGCAGATCTATGTCGATCGCTATCCCAAGCACAACATGATCAGCTTCGGTCGGAACCTGCTGGGTCGGGCCTGGCTCGATGATGGCAAGCCCGGCACCGCTGCGCAGTTCTTCCTGCAGAACTACCTTGCCGACAAGAAGGGCGCGCGTGCGCCAGACAGCCTGCTGTATCTCGGGATTGCCATGGTGCGCCTCAAGGATACCGAAAAGGCTTGCGGTGCGTTCGCAGAACTGGCCTCGGCCTATCCCGATGAAGTCGCCGGTCGTCTCAAGGGCCAGTACGATGGCGCGCGCGCTTCGGTGAAGTGCAAGTAATGGACTCGGGAATAGCCTGACCGCTGCTGCTGCGCGTTTTGCCGCGCAGTGGGCAGCGGTCGCTCCGCATGGGCCGGTCGGACTTGCCGTGTCGGGCGGACCGGACAGTCTCGCCATGCTGGTGCTGTTCCACGAAGTTGCGCCGCGCAACTTTCAGGTGGCCACGGTCGATCATGGCTTGCGCGCGGAATCGGCAGGGGAAGCGGCGATGGTCGCTGCGATCTGCGCCGGGCGCGGCATCGCGCATCAGACGCTGACACTTTCGCTGGAAAAGGGCAGCGCCGTGCAGGAGCGGGCCCGCGCGGCGCGCTATCGAGCGCTCGCCGAATGGGCGCAGGCAGAACGGCTTGCAGCAATCGTGACCGCCCACCATGCAGACGATCAGGCCGAGACGATGGTCATGCGGCTCAATCGTGGTGTCGGCTTGCGAGGCTTGGCAGCGATGCGGCCCGTTGCGCAAGTGCCGGGCGCCCCCAGGCTCAGGTTGCTCCGGCCTTTGCTGTCATGGCGGCGGGCGGAGTTGCAGGCTGTTGTAGACGTCGCCGGTCTTGCAGCTGCCGACGATCCGTCTAACCGCGATCCGGGCTATGAGCGGGTGCGCATGCGTGACGCCCTGACGTCAAACGAAGCGTTTGCCATCATGGGTTTCGCCCGCAGTGCCCGGAACCTTGCCGACGCCGATGCCGCTCTGGAATGGGTGGTCGACCAGCTCTGGGAGGAGGTCGTGGCTGCGAGCGAGGGTTTCACGTGGAACCCACCGTCGGGCTTGCCCGATGTGCTCGCGATGCGCCTGCTCGAGCGCGTGCTGGCCGCACTGGGTGCGGGTGCGCCACGGGGCGCGGAGCTGGTCCGGTGGCTTGGAATGCTGCGCGAGGGCGGAGTCGCGACACTAGGGGGCGTAAAGGGCGATGCACGGGCAAACGCCTGGCGGTTCACCTTGGCGCCCCCGCACGTGTCCAGATCCTGACCCTTGCACCATGCCCTATCGGCACAGGTCGCTGAAAAACCACATTCGCGCTATATTGCGAGTCACCCGATATTGAGAATCGGGGTGGCAATCCTACATTGCCTCCATACCCGCCCGCGTTTTCCGGGCGATTGCGGAAAGACAGCGATGAACGACGACCAGCCCCAGGGAAATCCGTGGATCAAGAGCCTCCTTGTCTGGGGCGGAATCTTTCTCGCGCTGTTGCTGGTGGTTTCGATGTTCGGGTCGCGGGTCGATACCAATGCGACGACAATCCCCTATTCGGCCTTCCGCTCGCAGGTCAGCGATGGTTTGGTCCGTTCGGTCGAGATCGCGCCCGAGCGCATCACCGGCACGCTCAAGAACGGCAGCCAGTTCGCGACCGTTCCGGTCCCCGGTGATGCCGATCTGCCCAAGCTGCTGCAGGACAACGGCGTGCAGTATGCCGGCAAGGCGGCCGAACAGCCGAACATGCTGATGTACATCCTGTTCAACTCGTTGCCGTTCCTGCTGATCCTTGGCGTTGCCTTCTTCGCGCTGCGCCAGATGCAGAAGGGCGGCGGTTCGGGCGCGATGGGCTTTGGCAAGTCCAAGGCCAAGCTCCTGACAGAGCGTTCAGGCCGCGTGACCTTCGATGACGTCGCCGGCATCGACGAAGCCCGCGAGGAACTGGAGGAAATCGTCGAGTTCCTGCGCGATCCCTCGCGCTTTTCCAAGCTCGGCGGCCAGATCCCCAAGGGTGCGCTGCTGGTCGGTTCGCCCGGCACCGGCAAGACCCTGCTGGCCCGCGCCATTGCGGGCGAAGCGGGCGTGCCGTTCTTCACCATCTCGGGTTCGGACTTCGTCGAGATGTTCGTCGGCGTCGGTGCGAGCCGCGTGCGCGACATGTTCGAGCAGGCCAAGAAGAACGCGCCGTGCATCGTCTTCATCGATGAAATCGACGCGGTCGGCCGTCACCGTGGCCACGGCCTCGGCAATTCGAACGACGAGCGCGAGCAGACGCTGAACCAGCTGCTGGTCGAAATGGACGGCTTCGAGGCAAACGAGGGCATCATCATCATCGCGGCAACCAACCGCCCCGACGTGCTCGATCCCGCGCTGCTGCGCCCCGGTCGTTTCGACCGTCAGGTGGTCGTGCCGATCCCTGACATCGAAGGCCGCGAGAAGATCCTGTCGGTGCACATGAAGAAGGTGCCGCTGGCGCCTGACGTCAACCCGCGCACGATCGCGCGTGGCACGCCCGGCTTTTCGGGCGCCGACCTTGCCAACCTCGTCAATGAAGCCGCCCTGCTGGCCGCGCGCCGCAACAAGCGTCTCGTTGCCATGCAGGAGTTCGAGGACGCCAAGGACAAGGTCATGATGGGGGCCGAGCGCCGCTCGATGGTCATGACCGACGACGAAAAGAAGATGACCGCCTATCACGAGGCTGGCCATGCCATCGTTTCGGTCAAGGAACCGGCATCCGATCCGATCCACAAGGCAACGATCATCCCGCGCGGCCGGGCCCTCGGCATGGTCATGCGCCTGCCGGAACGGGACAGCTATTCCTATCACCGTGACAAGATGCACGCGAACCTCTCGGTCGCGATGGGTGGACGCGTGGCGGAAGAGCTGATCTTCGGGCACGACAAGGTGTCGTCCGGTGCCTCTTCGGACATCCAGTACGCCACCTCGCTGGCGCGCTCGATGGTCACCAAGTGGGGCATGTCGGACAAGCTCGGGCCGCTGCAGTATGAAGACCAGCAGGAAGGCTATCTCGGCATGGGCGGTTCGCAGCGCCTGTTCGTCTCGGACGAGACCAACAAGCTGATCGACAGCGAGATCCGCGGGTTGGTTGACGGCGCACACGCACGTGCGACCGACATTCTCAAGACCAACGAGGACAAGCTCCACCTCCTCGCTCAGGCTTTGCTTGAATACGAGACGCTGACCGGCGACGAGATCAAGGAACTGCTCGACAGCGGCAAGCTGGACCGACCGCAGAACCCGACGGGCACCGCCCGGCCGGTTGCGGCCCAGGGCTCGGCGGTGCCGCGCGCGGGCAAGAAGTTCGGCTCGACCAATCCGCAGCCGGCCTGATCCCCGGCCAGATCTTAAAGCGAGAGGGCGGGGGGCAACCTCCGCCCTTTTCGTTGAAAAAACCGCTCATCCTTAGCCTGTCGAAGGATGCACACGAAGCACCGGCGTCCTTCGACAGGCTCAGGTCGAGCGGGGGTAGGGTGCCTTATCCCCCCGCTTCCACGAGGATTACCACCGCGAACAGCATCATGGCGACGAAAGCGAAGAGGCTAAGGAACCACGTCCGCCACCATGCGCCGAACCAGGACAGGCCGTAAGCGCCGCGCAACTGCAGCAGCATGTGCAAGGGCGGCAGGAAAGCGAGCGCGGGTAGTCCGGGCAGGGCCAGCCTGCCCCCGACGGTCGCCACGATGCCCAGCAGCGTCATGAAGCACAGCGAATAGGTGACGAACACGGTGTGATCGTAAAGCCCGAAGCGGCGGCTGAACGGGAACAGCAGCCACAGGAACGGCACCGAGATCGGGATTAATGCCCAGCTCAGCTTGTAGCTGTAGTTCTGCACCTTATAGAGCGCGAGGCTCGGATTGGCCTTGGCCTTCTTCACCGCTTCCTTGATCCAGCCGATATCGCTGGCAGTCTCGAGGCCGCTGGTATCGATGTTGCCGACGTTGATGCCGCTCGCCTTGACCTGCTCCAGCCCGGCGATGTTCTTGCGCGTTTCGGCAATTGCTGCGTCGATCTTCGCCAGCTCTGCAGCGTCGCCGCGTGCCGCGATCCGTTCGGCCTCGAGGACCGCCAGATCGTTGCGTTCCTGTTTGAGGCCCTGCTCTACCGTCGTATTCACGCTGGCACCAATATCGCCGCCCAGCGAATTGATCGTGGTGAACAGCGCGAACACGCAGAACAGGAACAGCGCGATCGGTGAAACATAGCTCGCCCGCCGTCCGTCGATGTATTCGCGGGTAAGCTTGCCGGGCTTGGTCACCAGCAGGGGCAGCGTGCGCCAGATCTTGCCTTCGAAGTGGAACACGCCGTGAAGCAGGTCGTGGAAGAACGCGCCGAGTGTCTTGTGGACGTGCGCTGCCTGACCGCAGGCATGGCAGTGGCTGCCGACCAGCGGCGTGGCGCAATTGAGGCAGGCCGATTCGTGGGTGTGACCGTCGGCCCGATGATCGCCCGCCGTCGGCTCCACGGTGCGTGCCGCTGCCAGCGCGCCCGCCATGTGGCCCAGAGTCTCGGTGCCGTTCAAAATCTCGTTCCCCCTGTAACTTGTTGCAGCATAACGAACGTGCGACGTTCTCGCCACACCCTTGAGACGGCGCGACAAGTGAGACGGCGCGACAAGGGGGAGTGATTTCACGGAACATTAACCTTGTCCGTGCAGTCCGGAGCCCAAGAGGGTAAGCAGCACGCGTGTACACGTCGCGGGATCAGATGATGGCGCTCGGTGGAGCGGGCGGGGGAAGCGGCTTCGGCCAGCGCACCACGCCGCCGCGCGCGCCCGTGCTGCCGACGCGCTGGGGTCTTCTGCACAAGACTGCCGAGCAATACCTGTCGCGCCACTGGCAGCGCCTGACTGCGCCGGTGGAGCGCGCTTTCGCCAGATTCGACCTTGTGCCCGATCTTGCCGAAGATCTTGGCAGCGCCCGCTGGTTCAGGGGCTTTGGCACCATGCTCGCTCTTGGCGCGGCGGCTGTGCTGATGTGGCCCAGCTTTGCCCCGTTGCAAGCCGCGCCGCTGACCTTGATGGACGATGCCGCGCAAGACGAGCTGCGTGTGCAGGGCATCCGCCCGCTCGCCTTCGGTGCGGACAACGGCCGACGGATGAACGCCACGTCCGCCGTCATCCCGCTTGCCGCCGCGCCGGAGCGCCCGAGCATCGACCTGACGGCAACGCTTGGCGCCGGCGACAGCTTCCCGCGCATGCTGCAGCGGGCCGGCCTTGCCAGCACCGACATCGTGCGCGTGCTCGACCTGGTGGGTGGGCAGGTCAAGCCCGGCGCAATTCCGGAAGGCACGCGCTTTTCCATTCGCCTGGGCGCGCGCACCAGCCCGGCGCAGCCGCGCCCGCTCGAGCAGCTGTCGTTCCGCCCCCGCTTCGACCTCGCGCTCGATATCCGGCGCAGCGGTGGCGCCCTGGCGCTCGCCAGCAACGCCATTGCCGTTGACACATCGCCACAGCGCATTCGCGGAATCGTCGGGGCGAGCCTCTATCGCTCCGCCCGCGCGGCAGGCGCACCTCCGTCTGCGGTGCAGGACTACTTGCGCACGATCGACGAGCACATGGCGTTCGAGGAGATCGCGCCGGGTGACGAGTTCGACCTGGTCTATGCCAATCGCCGCGCCGGCACGGGCGAGCAGCAGGCCGGCGATCTGCTCTATGCAGGCGTTGTCCGCGCCGGAAAGCCGGTGCTGCAACTCCTGCGCTGGGGCAGCGATGGGGCATTCTATTCGCCGCAAGGCATGGCCGAGGGCGCGCAGGAGACCACGGGTTTCCTCGGTGCGCCGGTCAACGGCCGCATCACTTCGGGCTATGGCGCGCGCCGCCATCCGATCCTCGGCTATGTGCGCATGCACGCCGGGATCGATTTCGCCGCCAGCTGGGGGTCCCCCATCTATGCCGCCACAGATGGCCGCGTCAGCATAGCCGGGTGGCATGGCGGGCACGGCAACTACGTTCGCCTCGATCACGGCGGCGGCATCGGAACCGGCTATGGCCACATGAGCCGCATCGCCGTTTCGGCGGGCATGACCGTGCGGCGCGGGCAGGTGATCGGCTATGTCGGCTCCACCGGGCTTTCGACCGGGCCGCACCTCCATTACGAGATGTATCGCGCAGGGCAGACGGTGAACCCGATGTCGATGACCTCGATCGTCCAGCGCGCGGCTATCGACCCGGCGCAGCTTGCCGCCTTCCGCAGCAAGCTCGCGCAGATCACGGCGATCCCGGCTAACCGCTCCCGATGATTGCAGCGGGGCGAGCCAGCGGCTAGGCCTTCCTGCCATGACGACTTATCCGATGACTCGCCTGCGCCGCACCCGTGCCACTGCATGGAGCCGCGCCATGCACCGCGAAGTGCTGGTCACGCCTGCAGACCTGATCTGGCCGCTGTTCGTGACCGAGGGGGAGGGCGTCGAAGATCCGATCCTGTCGCTTCCCGGCGTATCGCGCTGGTCGGTTGACGGCATCGTTGCGCGGGCCAGGGAAGCGGTGGCGCTGGGCATTCCGTGCCTTGCCCTGTTTCCGAACACCCAGCCCGATCGCCGCAGCGAGGATGGCAAGGAAGCGCTCAACCCGGACAACCTGATGTGCCGGGCGATCAAGGCGATCAAGCAGACCTGCGGCGACGATATCGGTGTGCTGACCGACGTCGCGCTCGATCCCTACACCAGCCACGGGCAGGACGGCCTGATCGATGATGAGGGCTATGTCCTCAATGATCAGACCGTGGAAATGCTTGTCGGGCAGAGCCTCAACCAGGCCGCAGCCGGGGCCGATATCATTGCCCCGTCCGACATGATGGACGGCCGCATCGGTGCAATCCGCGAGGCGTTGGAAGGCGCTGGCCACATCAACGTGCAGATCATGTCCTATGCGGCCAAGTATGCCTCGGCTTTCTATGGACCGTTCCGCGATGCGGTGGGTTCGCGCGGGCTGCTCAAGGGCAACAAGAAGACCTACCAGATGGACCCGGCCAACGCCGAGGAAGCGCTGCGCGAGGTCGAGATGGATCTGGCCGAAGGTGCTGACAGCGTGATGGTCAAGCCGGGCCTGCCCTATCTCGACATTGCGTGCCGCGTGAAGCAGACCTTCGGCGTACCCGTGTTCGCCTATCAGGTGAGCGGCGAATACGCGATGATCGAGGCAGCCGTGGCAGCCGGGGCCGCCGATCGCGATGCCATGGTTCTGGAAACGCTGGTGGCCTTCAAGCGCGCGGGCTGTTCCGGCGTGCTGACCTACCATGCGGCTCACGCTGCCCGGCTTATGGGCGCCTGAAGGACCAGATGATGTATCCCGACGTTTCGATCGTCCCGCTCAACGGCAAGACCCCGCGCATCCACGAGAGCGCCTTCATTGCGCCCGGCTGCCGGATCATCGGCGATGTCGAGATCGGGCCGGACGTTTCCATCTGGTACAACTGCGTCCTGCGCGGCGACGTCAATTTCATCCGCATCGGCGCGCGGACCAACATTCAGGATGGCAGCGTCATCCACGTCGACAGCCCCGCGCCCACCAAGCCCGATGGCTTTCCGACGATCATTGGCGAGGACGTATTGGTCGGTCATCTGGCCATGGTCCACGGCTGCGTCATCGAGGATCGCGGTTTCGTCGGCCTGGGCGCGATCGTGATGAGCGATGCCCATATCGAAAGCGACGGCATGCTCGCAGCAGGCGCGATGCTGACAGGTGGCAAGCGCGTGTTGTCGCGGCAGTTGTGGGGCGGCCGTCCCGCCAAGTACATGCGCGACCTCGACGATGCGGCCATCGCCGATATGCAGCGCGGCGTGCAGCACTACGTCCGCAACGGTCAGGCGCACAAGGCGGCGGTGCTTGGCACGACCGAAGGCTGACCTGCCACCGCCAGCGGCCTTGCGCGCGCTGGTCGATGCCGAGGGGCGTCTGGCGGTGCGCGTGACGCCGGGCGCGCGCAGCGAGGGCATCGAGATCGAGCAGGGGCGCGTTGCCGTGAAAGTCCGCGCCAAGCCCGAGGATGGCAAGGCGACGGCAGCGGTCGGCGAACTTCTGGCAAGGGCGCTGGGTGTTGCGCCGTCCAAGGTAGAAATGTTGCGCGGCGCAACTTCTCGGGAGAAGTTGTTCAGGATTCCGCCAGTCTAACTTTCAGAAGGTACCCTGAACGCAACGACGACCATCGCCGCGCTCCAGACGCTGGCGATCCACAGGCATCCCATCGGCAGGCGATCCTGCAGGAAAGCGCCGAGCACGGCACCGCCCAGCAGGCCAAGCCAGAGCTGCGCCCATGACGCCCATCGGCCATCGCCTTTACCCGTGATGCGGCGTGCCAGGCCAATGCCGAGCTTGACCAGGGCGCCGGTCATGTAGGTCAGGCCGACAGTTACTTCGCCATCGCGCTGGAAAGTGTTGTTCAGCGCACCCATCGCCAACACCAGCGCCGCCATCATGAGCGTTCCGATCCCGGCAGCGCGGGCCAATGCGCCGATCACCAGTAGCGCGGTCACCAGCGCCAGCACGGCGGGTTTGCGCATCGACCCCGCACGCTCGGAAACGAGCGCGCCACCCGTCACGCCAGCGATGAAGCCGCCGATCAACAGGGCCGGAACTATCGCATCTTGCGGGGCAGTGCCAATCGCAACGCCAAGCCGTGTCGTATTGCCCGACATGAAGGAGACGAAGTAGGCCTGCGCCGAAAGAAACCCGACCGAGTCCACAAACCCGGCCATTGCGGCAAGAGCCATGGCGAATGTCCGGCGCTGGCGGTCGTTGAGGATCACGCTGCGCCTTCTAGCGCGTGTTTGCGCCGAAGGGAATCAACGGGGGAATCAGTCGCGCGCCATGCCTCGGGCCATCTGGCCAAGGACTTCGCTGAGCCCGACGGCAATTTCGCGGTCCTCCGGGGCAACATCGGCGATCGCCCGCGCCATGCAGTCGGCCCATTGCTTTGCCGTGTCGCGCGTGATCGGGAAGGGCTTGTGCATCGACATCATGCACTTGCCCGGATGCGCCTCGAACCAGTCGCGTGGACCGCCGCTCCAGCCCGCCAGAAAGCCCGGCAAGGATTCGCGCATCGGCGCAAGGTCCGGCGCATGCATGGCGCGCAGTTCTGCAAACGCAGGATCGGTTTCCATCAGGTCATAGAAACGGTCGGTGATGCGGCGCAGCGTTTCGATGCCGCCAAGGCGCTCATAAGGACTTGTCGCGGGGGCCTGGGTAGCCAAGGGATTGCTCCGGAACAGGGATCTGGAGCCTTGCTTGTGCCCCCAACCTGCGCCGACAACATTGACCGCCGTCAATCAACTGGACAATCCCTTGGCGCTTCAGTTGCGATGGGGGAGTGCCTTGGCCGCCAGTCCTGCGGCCATTCCGCCAAGGACTGCCCCGATCGCCCAGTTGGTCGCCACCGCATCCCACTGGCGATAGCGGGTCCATTCACTGCCGGTGCGGAGCGACGTCCAGGCGAGTCGCCCTAGCGCATAGGCCGGAGCGGCGAGCAACACGTTTGCCATTCTTTTCTCTCCCAGACGTTTTTCAGGAAACGGCAGGCAAGTGACTAGGTTCCGCAAGCTCAATCCGCGATCAGGCCCTTCAGCGTCTCGAGCCGGTCCGCTTCATGCGCGGGCTTGTCGCTGCGGATGCGGCTGATGCGCGGGAAGCGCATGGCGACGCCCGACTTGTGCCGCTTGCTGGCGTGGACCGAGTCAAAGGCGACTTCGAATACCAGCGACTTGTCGGTTTCGCGCACCGGGCCGAACTTCGCCACGGTATGCTGCCGCACGTAGCGGTCGAGCCATTTCAGTTCATCGTCGGTGAACCCGAAGTAGGCCTTGCCCACGGGTAGAAGTTCCGCGCCCTCGTCGGGGTCGCCGTTCCAGCAGCCGAAGGTATAGTCCGAATAGAACGACGATCGCTTGCCGCTCCCGCGCTGCGCATACATCAGCACGCAATCGATCAGCAGCGGATCGCGCTTCCACTTGTACCACAGCCCGGTCCGCCGCCCGGCGACGTAAGGGCTGTCGCGCCGCTTGAGCATGACTCCCTCGATCGCCTCGTCCCGGGCGCGGGCGCGCACTTCGGCAAGCTCGGCGAAGTCCCGTGCCTCGATCACCTGCGAGATATCGAAGCGGCCCTGGTCGAGCTTCGGCACCAGGGCTTCCAGACGAGCGCGGCGCTGCTCCCAAGCCCATTCGCGCAAGTCTTCGCCATCCTCGATCAGCAGGTCATAAAGACGTACGAAGGCGGGATAGTCGCTGAGCATAGCCTTCGACACGGTCTTGCGCCCCAAGCGCTGCTGCAGCGCGTTGAAGCTCGCCGCGCCACCACTCTCGCCACCCTGATGCACCCCGCGCACCAGCAGTTCGCCATCGAGCACGCAGGGCGTGGAAAGCGCTGCCGTCACTTCCGGGAATGTGCCGGAAATGTCGTCGCCACTGCGCGAATAGACGCGCGTCTCGCCGGCGACGTGGACGATCTGCACGCGAATGCCGTCCCATTTCCACTCGGCTGCGAACTCCGACAGCTCAAGGCTTTCCGCTTCGAGCGGGTGTGCCAGCATGAACGGCCGGAACAACGGGAGCAGGTCGGTGCGCGGAGGCGCAGTTCCGTTGGCGGCCCAATCGAACAGGGGCAGGTAAGGGGGCGCCTGTCCGTGCCAGTACTCCTCCACATCCTCGACGCTCACGCTGAACGCCTGTGCGAACGCGACCTTGGCGAGCCGCGCCGAAATGCCGATGCGCATCGCACCGGTGGCAAGCTTCAGCAGGGCATAGCGACCGTTGACGTCAAGACGGTCGAGCAGATCGGTAAGTACGCCCGGCGCGGTGGTACGTGTGGTTGCGTGCAGGGTTTCTACTACCTCCGCTACGGAAGGCGGAGGCAGCCGATCTCCCAATGGTTCCGGCCAGAGCAGGCTGGCCGTCTCGGCGGTGTCGCCAACGTAATCGCGGCTCAACGTCCACAACACGGGGTCCACCCGCTCGGCCATCAGCGAGCGGATCAGCCCGGCCTTGACTGCGGGGAAGTCCAGCCCATCGGTCAGCGCGGCCAGCGCCCAGCCGCGGTCTGGATCGGGTGTCTCGCGCATGTAGTCGGCCAGCAGCGCCAGCTTGGCATTGCGCGATGGCGTGAGGACGAGCGCGTCGAGCAGGGCGGCAAAGCGCTCCATCAGTCGTCCTCGTCCTCGTAGCCGACCAGCGCGAGGGCCCGCGCCTTGCGCTGCGTCAGTTCGCACCAGCGCAGCAGCGCTTCCTCGCGTCCGTGGGTGATCCAGGTCTCGGCCGGATTCACTTGCGCGATGGTCTGGGTCAGTTCGTCCCAGTCAGCGTGGTCGGAGATGATCAGCGGCAGCTCTACATTGCGTTGCCGCGCCCGCTGCCGCACCCGCATCCAGCCCGAAGCCATGGCGGTGACAGGGTCAGGCAGGCGGCGGCTCCAGCGGTCGTTCAAGGCAGACGGCGGGCAGATCACGATGCCGTTGGCCAGCGCCGCCTTGGGCACCCCTGCCACGGCCTTGAGATCGCCAAGATCGACGCCGTGGTCCTCATACAGCCGGCACATCCGCTCCATCGCGCCGTGGAGCCAGATCGTGTCGTGAAATCCCGCCGCGCGCAGTTCGGCAATCACCCGCTGCGCCTTGCCCAGGGCATAGGCGCCGACAAGCACGCAGCGCCCTTGATCGTTCTCGCGGGCACTGAGCAGCTTGGCCATTTCCTCGGCAATCGGCGGATGGCGGAACACCGGCAGTCCGAACGTGGCTTCGGTGATGAACACGTCGCAGGGCGTCACTTCGAAGGGCGGACAGGTGGGATCGGCACGGCGCTTGTAGTCGCCGGTCACGATCACCCGCTCGCCGGCGCGCTCGAGCAGGATCTGCGCAGAGCCAAGGACATGTCCCGCCGGCACGAAAGTTGCGCGCACCCCTCCGGGAAGGCTGATCGTCTCGCCATAGGCAACAGGCGCCGCCCGGACCGCGCTATCCGCTTCGACACCATAGCGCAGCTGCATGATCGCCAGCGTTTCGGGCGTCGCCACTGTCCGCCCGTGACCACCCCGTGCATGATCGGCATGCCCATGCGTGACCAGGGCGGTATCGACTGGCCGTGCCGGATCGATCCACACATCCGCTGGAGCGACGTGGATGCCCATCGGCTCTGCCCTGATCCACGAAAATGCCGCTGCCATGCCGGAACAATGGCGGGCTCACGGGATTCGTTCCAGATGAACCATCGCCACAGGATTGCGCGCGCGGGACAGGCGAGGTTCAGGTCACCGGGTTAGCTTTCGCCCGCCCTCAAACAGACGATCCGGGAGACTGGCCATGCTCCGCAAAAGCACATTGCTCCTCGCACCACTATGCGCCGCTGTGCTCTTGGCAGGGTGCGACGGAAAGGAGAAGGAAACCGGACCGGATGTCTCGCCGACAGCGTCGATCCCGGCGATTGCCGGGGCCGAGCCGCCGGTTACAGCGGTGCCGCCCTCGGCCAATCCGCTCGCCAGCTTCGACCGGCTCGATGCCGCGCGCGATGGGGCGATATCCAGCGCGGAGTATGCACAAGGGGCGCAGACCCTGTTCGAGATGATGGACCTGAAACAGAACGGCAATCTCGACGTCGACCAACTCCGCGCGGGCTCTGCCATGCTGGCCGAGATCGACGGCCTGACTCCGCGGGACCTGCTGGCCGTCGCCGATGCCGATGGTGACGGCAAGCTGACCCTGTCCGAATGGATGGCCTTCAACAACGCCCGATTTTCGATGATCGACAGGAATGGCGATGGCATGGTGAGCCGCGCCGAATGGGATGCCCCTCATCCCGCGCCGCCTCGGGCGCCATAAGGATGATCGAGAAGGGGCGGCACCTCGCGATGCCGCCCCTCTGCTCGTGCACAGCTCTGGAGCCTATTCGGCTTCGTCCGCACTCGGCTCTTCGGTCGCCGCGCTTCCCGCCTTGCCCTTCCTGGCCTTCTTCTTGACCAGCTTTGGCGCGGCTGGCGTCAGTTCAAAGGACAGCGCGTCCTCCTTCAGGCTGACGTGGACTTCGCCGCCATTGGCCAGCTTGCCGAACAGCAGTTCCTCGGCGAGTGGCTTCTTGACCTTCTCCTGGATCAGGCGGGCCATGGGCCTTGCGCCGTAGAGCTTGTCGTAGCCCTTCTTCGCCAGCCAGCTGCGCGCGTCGGCATCGAACTGGATGTGGACGTTCTGTTCGGCCAGCTGCAGTTCGAGCTGCAGCACGAACTTGTCGACCACGCGGCTGACGACTTCGGGCGGCAGGTAACCGAACGGCACGATCGCATCGAGACGGTTGCGGAATTCAGGCGTGAACATCTTCTTCACCGCCTCGTCACCCGCATCGGCCTTCGACACGTCGCCAAAGCCGATGCCCTGCCGCGCCATGTCCGAAGCGCCCGCATTGGTGGTCATGATCAGGACCACATTGCGGAAGTCCACCGTCTTGCCGTGGTGGTCGGTCAGGCGGCCATTGTCCATCACCTGCAGCAGGATGTTGAACAGGTCGGGGTGGGCCTTCTCGATTTCGTCGAGCAGCAGGACGCAGTGCGGCTGCTGGTCGATCGCATCGGTGAGCAATCCGCCCTGATCGAAGCCGACATAGCCCGGAGGCGCGCCGATCAGGCGCGAAACCGAATGCCGCTCCATGTATTCCGACATGTCGAAGCGCTGCAGCGGAATGCCCATGATCTGGGCGAGGCTGCGGGCAACTTCGGTCTTGCCCACGCCAGTGGGACCCGAGAACAGGAACGAGCCGATCGGCTTGTCCGCATCGCGCAGGCCGGCGCGGCTCAGCTTCATGGCCGAGGACAGCACCTCGATCGCCTTGTCCTGCCCGAAGACCAGACGCTTGAGATCGCGCTCGAGATGTTCGAGCACCTTCTTGTCGTCGCTGCTGACCGACTTGGGCGGGATGCGCGCCATCGTCGCGATGACCTGCTCGATCTCGCGGGCGGTGATCGTCTTCTTGCGCTTGTTCGGCGGCACCAGCATCTGCATCGCGCCCACCTCGTCGATCACGTCGATCGCCTTGTCGGGCAGCTTGCGGTCATTGATGTATCGCGCCGAAAGCTCGACCGCGGTCTTGATCGCGTCCGGCGTGTACTTGACCTTGTGGTGCTCCTCGAACGCGGTGCGGAGGCCCCGAAGGATCTTGATGGTGTCCTCGACGGTCGGCTCGTTCACGTCGATCTTCTGGAACCGGCGCAGCAGGGCACGGTCCTTCTCGAAGTGGTTGCGGAACTCCTTGTACGTGGTCGAGCCGATGCAACGGATCGTCCCGCCCGAAAGCGCAGGTTTCAGGAGGTTTGAGGCATCCATCGCCCCGCCGCTGGTGGCGCCAGCGCCGATCACGGTGTGGATCTCGTCGATGAACAGCACCGCGTGAGGCATCTTCTCGAGTTCCGAGACGACCTGCTTGAGGCGTTCCTCGAAGTCGCCGCGATAGCGCGTGCCCGCGAGCAGGCTGCCCATGTCGAGCGAGTAGATGACCGCTTCGGACAGCACTTCGGGCACTTCGCCTTCGACGATCTTGCGCGCGAGGCCCTCGGCAATCGCCGTCTTGCCCACGCCCGGATCGCCCACGTAAAGCGGGTTGTTCTTGGAGCGGCGGCACAGGATCTGGATGGTACGGTCCACTTCCGGGCCGCGCCCGATCAGCGGATCGACCTTGCCGTTCAGCGCCTTCTCGTTGAGGTTGACGCAGAACTGGTCGAGCGCGGTTTCCTTCTTCTGGCCCTTGGCGTCGGCCTTCTCTTCCTGCTGCTTCGGAGCCTCTTCCTCGGCGCCCTTGGGCGTGCGACCTTCGACCTGGCGGCCGCCCTTGCCAATGCCGTGGCTGATGAAGCTGACCGCATCGAGGCGGCTCATGTCCTGCTGCTGCAGGAAATAGACAGCGTAGGAATCGCGCTCGGAGAACAGTGCGACCAGCACGTTGGCGCCCGTCACGGTGTCCTTGCCCGAGGACTGCACGTGAAGGATGGCGCGCTGGATCACCCGCTGGAACCCGGCGGTCGGCTGCGGATCGGCCTTTTCCTGGGTCTTGAGCGACTGGTATTCCTGATCGAGGTACTGGCGCACCACGTCGCCAAGATCCCCAAGGTCCACGCCGCAAGCCTGCATGACCTGCGCCGCGTCCGGATCGTCGATCAGGGCCAGCAGGAGATGCTCGAGAGTCGCGTACTCGTGGCTGCGCTCGGACGCATTGGCGAGCGCGGTGTGCAGCGTTTTCTCGAGACTCTGGGCGAAACTGGGCATGTTGCGGCTACTTTCTGGCTTGCGCCGGTGGGTTCTCCGACATGGAGAGTGCACACGCGTTATTAACCCGGGCTAAACCACGTGTGAGGGTGAGAACAGATGCCTGAAAGACACCCGTATATCGCGAGATATGGTAACGCCCTTCGGCAAAGGGAAGGGCGCGCGCATTCATCCGGCTTCGCCAGTAGGGGGAGGCGTTCGAAACAGCGCTTCTGCCGCCGCGCGATGGGCGCTCGCCTTGTCGCGATGGGCGACGGTGCGCATGATCTCGAGTTCGAGCAGGCGAATGCGCTCGTTCAGTTCATCGTGCGAATAGGGGTCGAGCACTTCGGTTGCCAGCTGGCTGGCCAGGTCCCCTTTCGGGCGAGGGCGCTCATCATGGTCCATTCCGGGCAGTTTGGGCATTGCAATGCCTTGCTGTCAACGCCTTGCATGGCTAGCCAGAGGCAAATTGGTATTCACAGGGGCAACAGCGGCGGATGAGCGGCATTCCTGCAACAATGACGGCAATTGGCTGGGACGCGCCCGGCGGGCCTGAAGTCCTGCGACCGGAAAGCGTCCCGGTTCCGGTGCCGGGACCGGGGCAGGTGCTGGTCAAGGTGGCCTTTGCGGGCGTGAATCGCCCCGATGTCATCCAGCGCCAGGGCTTCTATCCCCCGCCGCCCGATGCCTCGCCCCTGCCGGGCCTCGAAGTGTCGGGGCAGGTCGTCGCGATGGGCGAAGGGGTGACCTGGCCTTTCACCGGCACGATGGTCTGCGCGCTGGTGGCGGGTGGCGGCTACGCCGAGTACTGCATCGCCGAAGCCGCGCAGTGTCTCCAGGTGCCAACCGGCCTTTCCATGGCAGAGGCTGCGGCGATTCCGGAAACCCTGTTCACTGTCTGGCACAATGTCTTCGAACGCGGCATGGCGGCACCGGGCGAGACGATCCTCGTTCACGGCGGCACCAGTGGCATCGGCTCGATGGCGGTCCTGCTCGGCAAGCTGTTCGGCGTAACGGTAATCGTCACTGCGGGCGGCCCAGAGAAGTGCCACCAGGCGCTCGAGATCGGCGCGGCCCATGCGATCGACTACAAGGCGAGCGACTTCGTGGAAGAGGTCAAGCGCATCACGGAAGGCCGCGGGGTCGACATGGTGCTCGATATGGTTGCGGGTGATTACGTGGCGCGCAATCTCAAGTGCCTCGCCGATGATGGCCGCCATGTGACAATAGCGGTGCAGGGCGGGGTGAAGGCGGAACTCAACATGGCTGAAGTCATGCGCCGCCGCCTCACGCTCACCGGCTCAACGCTGCGTCCGCGTTCAAAGGTCTTCAAGGCGGCGCTTGCGTCCGAAATCCGCGAAACGGTTTGGCCGCTCGTCGCCACCGGCGAACTGCGCCCTATCATGGACCGGACCTTTCCCCTGGCCGAGGCTTCGGCCGCCCACGCCCGCATGGAACAGGGCAGCCACATCGGCAAGATCGTGCTGGCGGTCTGAGCGCGCGGGAAATCGCACTGCGTGCGATGCCCACCCCCAACCCCTCCCGCCTGCGGGAGGGGGGATAAAGCACAGCCCTGACTCCCCTCCCGCAGGCGGGAGGGGCTGGGGGTGGGCATTGACGACAGCCAACAAAAAGGCCGCCCCTTCGCAAGGGCGGCCCCTTTTCGTGTCGGATCCAGCCGGACCTCAGCTGTCGGAAATGCCCTCGGCGCGGCGCGCGGCAAGCCATGCTGCCGCTTCGGCTTCCTGCGCGGCTTCCGATGCGGCCTTGGCCGAGGCCTGACGCTCGGCGCGCAGTTCCTCGATCAGCGCTTCACGGTCGGTGCCAAGGCGCAGCGCGGCTTCGCCGTTGTCCTCGATGCCAGCCTTCTTCGCGGCCTTGGCGACCAGCGAATCGAGTTCGCGCTGCGAACACAGGCCCAGCGTGACCGGGTCCTTCGGGTTGATGTTGCCGATGTTCCAGTGGCTGCGATCGCGGATCGCGGCGATTGTCGTGCGCGTCGTGCCGATCAGCTTGCCGATCTGCGCGTCGGAAACTTCGGGATGGTTGCGCAGGATCCAGGCGATGCCATCGGGCTTGTCCTGACGCTTCGAAACCGGGGTATAGCGCGGGCCCTTGGTGCGGCTGACGGCCAGCGGGGCACGCTGCATCTTCAGCTTGTATTCGGGATTGGCCTGGCCCTTGTCGATCTCGGCCTGGTTCAATTCGCCCGAATGGATCGGATCGCGCCCGGTGTACTTCTGCCCGGCCAGGTCGTCGGCCATGGCCTGCACTTCAAGGATGTGAAGGCCGCAGAACTCGGCGATCTGCTCGAAGGTCAGCGCGGTGTTGTCGACGAGCCAGGACGCAGTGGCGTGCGGCATCAGCGGATACGTGGGCTGGTTGCTCACGGACAATCTCCCGAAAAAAAGCGGTCCCGCAAAACGCGGATACAATAAGGGCCGCCCCTCGCGGAGCGGCCTTGAACCTCGCCGATGTAAGCCGGGAATGGCGAATCGGCAAGTTTTTGTTTGGGAACCTTAGCTGACGAGCGTCAGAGACGGCTCCTCCCCAGCGTGAACCCGATGGGCGAACCTGCCATCGACCTGCGCGCCCTGTTCGATCGTCAGCGCATCATAGCTGACATCGCCGTGGATGCGGGCGGTCTTGAGGATCACCAGTTCTCCCGCTTCGATCGAGCCATGGACCGTGCCCGAAAGCCGCGCCGACCGCGCCTTGATCGCGCCGGTGACAGTGCTCTTCTCGCCCTGCACGAGCGCGGCGCAAGTGATGTCACCTTCTACGCTGCCGTCGATGTGCAGGTCAGCAGTCGCCGAAAGATCACCCTTCACAGCGAGATCGGCACCAAGCACGGAGAATGTAGCGGCCATGGTCGTGTTACTCCCCGATGTTGTGCGCGGCGCTTCCGGCGCGGATTTCCTGAACATGCCTGTTTGCCTCAAGGAAGGGGCGCGGGTTGACCGGACGGTCGTTGATCCGCACTTCGAAGTGGAGATGGGGGCCGGTCGAGCGCCCGGTGTTGCCGATCTTGCCGATTTCCGCACCAGCGTCGACCTTCTGGCCAATGCGCGCGACCGTGCGCGACATGTGGGCGTAGCGGGTCATCAGCCCGTTGCCGTGGCTGACCTCGACGACGTTGCCATAGCCCTGCTTCTGCCCGACGAAGCTGACCGTGCCCGCCGCCGCCGCATAGATCGGCGCGCCCACGGGCCCGCGGAAATCCAGCCCGGCATGAAACGCCGCGCCGCCGGTGAACGGGTCGGAGCGATAGCCGAACCCGCTCGAGATGAACTCGAGGCTGGCCGGCAGCGTGTTGGGAATACGCCGTAGCCCCTTTTCCAGCGCGGCCATGCGTTCGAGGCTGGCGCCAAGGCGGGCAAAGCGCGGGTCGACCGACTGGTCGTTTTCGGTAAAAAGACGGATCAGCGGGCCGCCCTGCCCTTCGCGCGAGGCAGCGCGCAGCATCGCCGGGTTCAGCCCGACACGGCGGATCGCGGTTTCAGCCTGCGCCGAACGCGCATCGGCATAACGCGTCAGTCGCTCGATGAAGGCCAGCTGGCGCGCTTCGATTTCGGCGAGGCGCTTTGCCTCGGGCAATTCCATCGAGATCTTGCGCACGGTCTTCTGCGCTTCGCCGCTGCTGTCGGACACCGTGCCTTGCGGCAGGTCCCTGGGCAGTTCGCCGATCGTGCCTTCGATCGCCTTCTCGATGAAGTCCTGACGGCGATCGAGGTCGTCCGCCACACCTTCCAGCCCGCCGCGATACTTCGCCACCCGGCTTTCTGCCGATGCCACCGCCGCTTCGCGTTCCAGCAGCGCGGCATGATCGCGCGCGGCCGTGAACTGCGAGAACAACGTCACCGCCATGACCACCAGCCACAGCAATACGGCCGCAGCGATGCCACCGGCTATTGTCATCTGCAGGCGCGAGGAGATGCGGATGAAGCGGACCTGACCCTGCGAGCGCATGAAGAACTCGCGCTCGGGAAACCAGCTGCGAACGCGTGCAACCGCATTGGCCACAGCTGGCGCAGCCGCAAAGCGGGCAGGCTTTATCGATGGCACAGGCAGGCGACCCCCGTCGTTTTTCTGCTTGGTTTGGTTAATTCAGATCCCGTCGCGGCGCGGACTAGCCATCGGGTTCCCGGCTGGCGAATCCGAATCGGGCCAGACGCGCCGAGTCGTGTGAGTCCCCCGATGAATCGTTTGCAGTGGTGTAAGCAGGCGCACAATTCACGCCTTGAAAGGCTTCGACTCGCCCTTCTCGCTTCCATCCGGATGACACGCGGCAATCCCGGTGCTAGTGCGCTGCCCCATGTCCAGCCAGCCCGCACAGCAGCCCGAATCCGTGACCGATCTGGTCGAAGGCCTCGCCCGCGCCGCCCGCACGGCGCAGGGCCTGTTGGCACGCATGGATTCGCCAGCCAAGGAGCGTGCGCTCAAGCTTGCCGCCTCTGCCTTGCGCGCCGCCGAGACTGAAATCCTCGCCGCGAACGAGCAGGACATGGCCAACGGCGCAGCGAATGGCCTCACCAGCGCGATGCTCGATCGCCTGAAGCTCACGCCCGAACGTCTCGCCGGAATCGCCGATGCGGTGGAACAGGTCGCCAGTCTGGCCGATCCTGTCGGCGAAGTCATTTCAGAAGCCGCGCGCCCCAACGGCATGGTGCTGCAACGTGTGCGCATTCCCGTCGGCGTGATCGGCATTATCTATGAAAGCCGCCCGAACGTGACCGCCGACGCCGCCGCGCTCTGCGTCCGCTCCGGCAACGCCACGATCCTGCGTGGCGGATCGGAAGCGGTCCACTCCAACCGCGCGATCCACAAGGCGCTGGTCGCCGGGCTGGTCGAAGGCGGCGTGCCCGCCGATGCTGTCCAGCTCATGCCCACGCAGGACCGTGCCGCCGTCGGTACGATGCTTGCCGCCGCTGGCCTGATCGACATGATCGTGCCGCGCGGTGGCAAGAGCCTCGTCGCCCGTGTGCAGGCCGATGCCCGCGTGCCGGTCCTTGCCCACCTTGATGGCATCAACCACACGTTTGTTCATGCCGCTGCCGATCCGGCGATGGCAAAGGCTATCGTGCTCAACGCCAAGATGCGCCGCACCGGCATCTGCGGGGCGATGGAAACCCTGCTGATCGATGCGACCTATCCCGATCCGCACGGCCTTGTCGAACCGCTGCTCGATGCCGGATGCGAGCTGCGCGGCGATGCCCGCGCCCGCGCCATTGATCCGCGCATCGTGCCCGTCGCCGCCAACGACTGGGATACCGAATATCTCGATGCGATCCTGTCGGTGGCCGTGGTCGACGGCCTCGACGAAGCGCTGGCACATGTCGCTGCCCACGCCTCGGGCCATACCGATGCCATCGTCACCGAGGATCAGGCCGTGGCCGACCGCTTCCTGACCGAAGTCGACAGCGCCATCGTGATGCACAATGCCTCCAGCCAGTTTGCCGATGGTGGCGAATTCGGCCTCGGCGCAGAAATCGGCATCGCCACCGGCCGCCTCCATGCACGCGGCCCGGTCGCGCTCGAAGGCCTCACCACCTACAAGTGGCTGGTCCGTGGCTCGGGACAAGTGAGACCCTGAGGAATCCCGCTGCGCCCCTGACCGGCCTGTTCGGCGGCAGCTTCAACCCCGCCCACGGCGGCCACCGCCGCGTCACGCTCTTTGCGGTTCAGGCGCTGGGGCTTGACGAGGTGTGGTGGCTGGTCTCTCCCGGCAATGTGCTCAAGCCGGCCCACGGCATGGCTCCGCTCGAAGCGCGGCTGGCCTCGGCCCGCCGGCAGAGCCGGAATGCCCCGATCCGCGCCACCGCGATCGAGCGGGAACTCGGCACCCGTTTCACCGTCGACACCCTGCGTGCCATCAAGCGCCGCTATCCCAGACGCCGTTTCGTGTGGCTGATGGGAGCGGACAATCTCGCGCAGTTTCATAAGTGGAAGCACTGGCGGCAGATCGCGCGCGAGATGCCGATTGCGGTGATTGCGCGTCCGGGTTATGATTCGGCTGCCTTGGCAAGTCCTGCCATGGCCTGGCTGCGCCGCTGGCGCCAGCGGCCCGGACAGTTCGTCTCCGGCGCAATGCGGAGCGCTCCGGCGCTGACCATTCTTCGCTTCGATCCTGACCATCGGTCTGCCAGCGCGATTCGCGCCCACGATCCGGATTGGTCCCGCCGCTACGCACCAGCGGCCATGCGCGATGTCGTAACGCATCGCCCGGTCTCTCCGGGCCTTATCAAGCGAGGAAAATCCTGACCGCGCAACACCTTGATCCATGTTCCGCCATGGTGCGGGACATAGAAACTCTTGCGCGTTCCAACCGTTATCCCTTGACTCTTGAGCCACGGAGGCCATTTCGCGCATCATGACCAGCGTACAACCGCTGTCGGCCAATGCCGGCACCGCTCCGAAGACACCCTACACCCCCGCCGCGCTGCACGATCTCGTGCTGCAGTCGCTTGACGACGATCAGGCGCAGGAGGTGGTTTCCATCCCGCTCGAGGGCAAGAGCTCCGTTGCCGATTACATGGTGATCGCTTCGGGCCGCTCGACCCGTCAGGTCGCGGCGATGGCACAGAAGCTGGCCGAGCGCATCAAGCATGGCGGCTTCGGCCACGTGCGGATCGAAGGGCTTCCGGCGGCGGACTGGGTGCTGATCGATGCGGGCGACGTGGTCGTCCACCTCTTCCGCCCGGAAGTGCGCACGTTCTACAACCTCGAACGCATGTGGGCCTTCGGAGACGCCGGCGCGGCGTGATTCGTGACGTGCGCCCTTGGCATCCGCCAAGGGCTTGCGGCACCAGCCCACTCCCCCGGCCCGACCACTCAGAGCCTACCTGGTAAGATGATCGGGCCGGGGAAGCGGTCTGGTGCCGCTCTTGTTTTGGTTCTGGGGATTCTCACGCAGCCCATTCCCGGCTAGACCGGTCCCATGCTGCTCCACGTCATCGCCCGCGGAAAGATCGGTCGTTCGCCCGAGGCTGAGCTCGTCGAGCGTTATGCCAAGCGGATCTCGTGGGGCTGGAAGGTCACCGAACTGCCCGACCGGGGCGGCACCGTTCCTGCCCCATCGCAGACACCGTCACGCACCGTCGCGCTCGATGAACGCGGCAAGCAGCTGACCTCCAGCGAATTCGCCGCGATCCTTGGCCGGTGGCGTGACGATGGCGTGCGCGAAACGCGGTTCCTGATCGGAGCGGCTGACGGTCATGATGACCCTTTGCGCGATTCCGCCGACCTGCTGATCGCGTTCGGCAAGGCCACCTGGCCCCACATGATGGCGCGCGCCATGCTGGCCGAACAGCTGTGGCGGGCGACCAGCATTCTCGCGGGCCATCCTTACCACCGCGAAGGATAGTGGCGCCATGACGTCACGCCTTGCCTTTGTTTTTGCTTGCTTACTCCTCATTGGGGCCCTCGGCTGGCAGGTAACGGCACAGCAGGCCACGCCCTATGCCGATGCCGGTGAGGCGGGAGATGTGCTGCGTCGCGCCGGGCAGGCACTGGCGCAATCGCGCAGCCGCGCCGAACAGCTCGAACAGGCCGCACAAAAGGCGACCGCCGAGGCAGACCGCACTGCGCGCGAAGCCGCCGCTGTCGCTGCGCGCATCCAGCAGTCCGAGGCAGAGATCCAGCTGGCGCAGGCGAAGATCGTGCTGATTGACCGTCAGCGCGAAACCTTGCGCAGTCGCATGGCCGAGCGGCAGGAACCGGTCGTGCGGCTGACAGCGGCACTGCAGATGATGGCCCGCCGCCCGCTTGCCTTCAGTCTCGTCCGCGCCGATTCGGTGCGTGACACCATCCACCTGCGCGCGGTGATGGAGACCATGCTCCCCGAAGTGCAGAGACGCACCGCTTCGCTGCGTGCCGAAATCGTGCGCGGTCGCAAGCTGCAGGACGAAGCGCGCCTTGCTGCGCAGCAGTTGCGCGAAGGCGAAAAGTCCCTCGGCGCCCGCCGCACCGAACTTGCCGCCCTCGAAAGTCGCCAGCGGCTCGCATCGCGCGCGGCGCAGGGCGTTGCCGCGCAGGAATCCGATCGCGCGCTGGCCTTGGCCGAACAGACACGCGACCTGTCCGGCCTGATGGGCAGGCTCGAGGCCGACGGTGCCTTGCGCCAGCAGCTTGCCGCGCTGCCCGGCCCGGTGCTGCCGCCAGCGCGTCCGGGCGAGGTGCTCAAGGTTCTGGACGCGCCCCCGCCGCTGCTGGCCACCTCCACGCCGAAGCTCGCCTGGATCATGCCGGTCTCGGGCCGTCTGGTCTCGGGCTTCGGCGCGCAATCGCCCACGGGCCTGACCACCGGGGTCGCGCTCGCGCCTGCTGGCGGTGCGCAAGTCATTTCCCCTGCCGATGGCCGCGTTGCCTTTGCCGGGCCCTATCGCGGCTATGGCACCATCGTCATCGTCGAACATTCCGGCGGCTGGACCACGCTCGTCACCAATCTCGGTCGCGTGGCCGCGCGCGTCGGCGACAAGGTCGTGCAAGGCTCGCCTCTGGGAGTCGCCGGGCCGGGTCGCCCGGTGCTCACCGTCGAGCTTCGCCGCGATGGCACGCCGGTCAATCCGCTCGATCTGCGCGGCTGACGACGCTGGTCGAAGCAAATCCGCCGTTCGTCGACGAAACGGGCTCACCCTGTCCCAAAACCTCATCTGGTGTTAATTCAGCGCCGGTTATAGGATCGCCTGCAATGCTTGCCTCTTCGCGAAAGGCCTTTGGGCACATGAAGTTCGCCCCCCTGCTGCGCGCCACTGCGCTTGTTACCGCCGTGGCGCTGATCCCGGTGGCGACCACCGGCCTTGCCGCGGTCGACGCCAAGTCCGGCCCCGAATTCGGCAAGCTGATGGCCGTCTACGAACGGATCAAGTCGAGCTATGTCGAGCCGGTCGATGATGACAAGCTGCTCAAGGGCGCGATCGACGGCATGCTCGCCACGCTCGATCCACACAGCGCCTACCTCGATGCCCGCGATTTCGAGAACCTGCGCACGCAGACCGAAGGCTCCTACGGTGGCCTCGGCCTGTCGGTCACCATGGATGATGGCGCGGTCAAGGTCATCGCGCCGACCAAGGGCAGCCCGGCAGACCTCGCCGGCATCAAGGCGGGCGACTTCATCACCCATCTCGATGGCAAGCTGATCTACGGCGGCTCGCTCGACGAAGCGGTCGATCAGATGCGCGGGGTGCCGGGTACGCAGATCAAGCTCAGCGTCTTCCGCCCCGGCCGCGACGAACCATTCGACGTCACGATCACGCGCAAGATCATCGAACTCAAGCCCGTCGAACTCGCGATGAAGGGCAGTGTCGCGGTCATTTCGGTGTCCAGCTTCAGCGCCGATGTCGGTGCGTCGGTGCAGCGCGCCTGGAACGAAGCCAAGGTGAAGACCGGCGGCAAGGTCACCGGCCTGGTGCTCGACCTGCGCGGCAACCCCGGCGGCTTGCTGGATGAGGCCGTCGCCCTGTCGGACCTGTTCCTCGACAAGGGCACGATTGTCTCGCAGCGTGGCCGCTACGCCCGCGATACCGAGGTCTATCCGGCGGAGATCGACACCAAGGGCGATATCGCCAAGGGCGTGTCGATGATCGTGCTGATCGACGAAGGCTCGGCATCGGCTTCGGAAATCGTTGCAGGGGCCCTGCAGGATCAGCACCGCGCCGTGGTCATGGGCCAGCGCAGCTTCGGCAAGGGCAGCGTGCAGACGCTGATCCCGCTCACCCGCGATACTGCGGTCAAGCTCACCACTGCGCGCTATTACACGCCTTCGGGCCGCAGCGTGCAGGAAGGCGGCATCGATCCGGACATCACCGTGCCGCAGATCTCCGACCCCGACCTGCGCAAGCGCCAGCTGCGCTCCTACCGCGAGAGCGACCTGCGCGGCCACCTGATCAACGAGATCAAGCTTGAGGACAAGGACCTCGAGAAAGACAAGATCGAGGACCCGCGCTTCAAGATGACGCCCGAGGAACTGAAGGCAAAGGACATCAAGGATTTCCAGCTGTACTACGCCGTGCAGACCCTCAATCGGACCCAGCCGAGCGCGGCGCTTGCAGCAAAGATGAAGCGCTAATAGAGCTCGCGGCATGACCTCGCAGCAGTCCCGTAACGCCGCCTACGCGCTTGCCCTGATCGTGCCCGCCGCGCTGATGGGCGGGGCGCTGATCTCGCAATACGTGTTCGGGCTCTACCCGTGCCAGATGTGCTGGTGGCAGCGCTACCCGCACATCGCCGCCATCGTGCTGGCGCTCCTGGCGCTGACGATGAAAGGGAAGGGCTCCGGCGATCTTGCGGTGACGCTCGCCGCCACGGCCATCGGCATTTCCGGCCTGATCGGCGGCTTCCATGCCGGTGTCGAATACGGCTGGTGGGAAGGCGTCACCGCCTGTTCCACCGTCGCGGGCGGCGGCAATCCTTTGGATGCGATCATGAATGCCCCGGTCGTGCGCTGTGACGTGGCACCTTGGTCCATGTTCGGAATCAGCCTCGCCGGGTTCAACTTCCTGATCTCAGTTGCAGGCGCGATCCTTGTATTCGCGCTGCTCGGCAAAAGCCGCAAGGGAGCGTGAGATGACCAAATTCGCCGAAATGCTGCGCGTCGATCAGGCCGGCGAATTCGGCGCAACGCGGATCTACGCAGGCCAGCTTGCCGTCATGGGCAACCGCGCCCCGCATTCGGCGGAAATCGCCGCAATGGCCGAGCAGGAAGCCGGGCACCGCGCGAAGTTCGATGCCCTGATCGCCCAGCGCGGCGTGCGACCGACTGCGCTCCAGCCGGTATGGTCGGCAGCAGGCTTTGCTCTCGGCGCCGCAACCGCCCTGATCGGCCCCGAAGCCGCCATGGCCTGCACCGCCGCGATCGAGACCGAGATTGACCGGCACTACACCGAACAGCTTGAGGAACTGGGCGACGAGGACCCGGAACTCGCCGCGATGATCCGCGAATTCCGCGATGACGAGCGCGAGCATCGCGATGCCGCGCTGGCGGCTGGCGCAGAAAAGGCGCCTGCCTATCCCGTGCTGTTCCACGCCATCCGCCTCGGCTGCCGCGCCGCCATCGCGCTTTCCAAGCGGATTTGATCCAGCGCAGGGAACTGCGCGCCTTCATCTACCATTCACAGGCAGCGCGCCCTATATCGGGGCAAGCCTGACCGGAGACCCATGATGAAGCGCCTGATTCCTGCCGCCCTGCTGCTGTCCAGCGCCTTTGCCGCTCCGGCGCTTGCCCAGGCGGACCAGCCGCTGGTCGATCCCTCGGGCGAGAAGGTGAACCAGCTGATCGTCTATGGCGACGATCCGTGCCCCAAGTCCGAAGGCAGCACGATCACCGTCTGCGCGCGCAAGGAAGAGGAAGAACGCTTCCGCATTCCCAAGGCGCTGCGCGACAACCCCAATGCCACGGTCAACCAGGCGTGGAGCCAGAAGGTCCGCGCCTATGAGACTGTCGGCAACTTCGGCACCAACTCGTGTTCGGCCGTGGGCGCTGGCGGCGCCACCGGCTGCCTTGCCCGCCTGATCGACCGCGCCTATGCCGAGAAGAGGAATAGCTCCGATGTCCAGTTCGGCAAGCTGATCGAGGAAGAACGCGCCAAGCGGCTCGAGACCATCGACGCCGATGCCGCCGCCGAACAGGCGCGGGTCGAGCAGATCGAGAAGGAATACGAAGCAAGGCTGAAGCGCGAACGGGAGCAAGCCGGCGAGCAGGCTCCGGCCACTTCCGCACCCGCGCAGCCGTAACAGCCCACCCCGCTGCAACTAACGCCAGCTGCGCTGACGTAAGTCTCGCGGCCCTCCCGCTTGCGGGAGGGCGTGTTGCCGTGCTGCGTTGTTCTCCCCTCCCGCAGGCGGGAGGAGTTAGGGGGTGGGCACCGGCGACAGCCGGTAAATTCACCCCAGCGCAATATCCGGCGCGTCTTCCTGCTTCATGCCGACAGTGTGATAGCCGGCATCAACGTGATGCGTCTCGCCAGTCACGCCCGATGACAGGTCGGACAGCAGGTAGAGGCCCGCACCGCCCACGTCCTCGATCGTCACGTTGCGGCGCAGCGGGCTGTTCAGTTCGTTCCATTTGAGGATGTAGCGGAAGTCGCCGATGCCGCTGGCGGCCAGCGTCTTGATCGGGCCGGCCGAAATCGCGTTCACGCGCACGCCCGATGGTCCGCAATCGTTGGCGAGGTACTTCACGCTGGTTTCCAGCGCCGCCTTGGCCACGCCCATCACGTTGTAGTGCGGCACGACTTTTTCCGCGCCGTAATAGGTCAGCGTCAGGATCGACCCGCCGTTCGGCATCATCTCCATGGCCCGCTTGGTCACCGCCACGAGGCTGTAGGCCGAGATGTTCATGGTCATCAGGAAGTTGTCGAGCGTGGTGTCGTAGAACTTTCCACGCAGCTGGTTCTTGTCGGAATAGCCGATGGCGTGGACGATGAAGTCGATCGTCGGCCACTTCGCCTTCAGTGTTTCGAACGTCTGGTCGAGCGCGGCCATGTCGGACACGTCGCATTCGATCAGGAAATCGCTGCCAAGGCTCGCGGCCAGCGGGCGCACGCGCTTCTCCAGCGCTTCGCCCTGGTAGGAAAAGGCCAGTTCTGCGCCGTGTTCGTGAAGCTGCTTGGCAATGCCCCAGGCGAGCGACTTGTCATTGGCGAGGCCCATGATCAGGCCGCGCTTGCCTTGCATAAGTCCAGTCATGCGTCAGTGTTCTCGCTTCTTATCTCGTTCCCGGCGCTCGTGCGCGATGCGCGTGCGCGATTGTCAGCCTGGCCCAGCATGTCGCGCTCCTCCGGTGTTTCGGCAAGTGCGGCGTTGAGTTCGGCCCCCACCACCATCCCTAAGCCCACCAGCCAGAAAAAGAAAAGGGCGATCATCACTCCGGCAAGGCTTCCGTAGGTGAGATCGTACGAAAAGAACGTGCGCAACGCGGTGGGCAGCAGCGTCGTGACCAGGATCCACCATCCCGTGACAAACAGCGCCCCCGGCCATTTCGGGTAGCCGCGCCCGCGATAGGCGCCGGGCGTCAGCGAAATGAACAGCAGCCACAGCGCGCCATAAAGAACCACGGCGGGAATGAAGCGCGAAAGGGCCAGGCTGCCGAGGATATCTGCGAATTGCGGCAACCATGCCTCGATCACTTCCTGCGCAGCGCCGATCAGGACCTGTGCGAAAATGGCGAAGAGAATGAGGACGACCGACGCCAGCGTGATTCCGGTCGATGCCAGCCGGTATCGCCAGAAGGCATGTTCCCAGCGCGTGCCATAGGCGCGGCGCAGGATGTCCCGGATCGTCTCGACCAGACTGCCCACTGTCCACAGGCCGAAGATTCCGCCGATCCACAGGAGCCAGCCGGTACGCGCTTCGATCACGCTGCGGGCAACCGGTTCGATGGTCGTCGCAACGACCGGAGGCAGGGCGATGAGCACCGTATCGATTGCGGCCGCGCGCTGGCTCGCCTCGCCGATAAACGAGAACAGCGCGGCCCCGGTAATGAAGAACGGGAACAGCGCGATGACGATCATGTAGGCAAGATTGCCGGCATGGATCGACCCGTCATTGAAGACGCCGGTCCACACGCGCTTGATCACTTCCCAGGCCCTGCTCCCCGGGCCCAGTCTTTCGCGGGCCTCGGCAAGTCCGGAGCGCCAGCGCAGCGCTTCGCGCCGCCGTGCTTCGGGCGAAAGATCCGGCATGTCGACAAGCGGGCGGGGCCCCGGCGGGGTCTGGCCGGGAGCGTTCACTCAGACACCAAGCTTGTCACGAAGGTTGCGCATGTCCGCCCAACCCTCGAGACGTGCTTTCAGGTCCCCGTCATCGGCAGGAATGTCGATCTGCAGCGTCACCAGCTGGTCGCCGCGGGTGCCATCCTTGCGGGTGAAGCCCTTGCCCTTGAGGCGCAGCGTCTTGCCACTCGAACTGCCCGGAGCCACGGTCAGCATGACGGCGCCATCGACTGTCGGCACCTTGACCTTTGCTCCGTTCAGCGCCTCGGCAAGGCTGATCGGCAGGTCGAGCCGGATATTGTCGCCATCGCGTTCGTAGAAGGGGTGGCTGCCGATCTCGATAGTGACGATGGCGTCGCCGTTGCCGCCGGGGCCGGGTTCGCCCTTGCCGCCCAGCCGCATCTGCTGGCCGCTCTCCAGCCCTGCAGGCAGCTTCAGGTCGATGGTCTTGCCGTCCGACAGGGTGATGCGCTGGTTGGCGCGCGTCGCTGCATCGACGAACGAGACCTGCAGGCGGTAGTTCACATTGGCGCCCTTGGGCGGAGGACCGCGGCGCGCCCCGCCACCCATTCCACCCATTCCACCCATTCCGCCGCGACCGCCGAACAGTCCTTCGAAGATGTCGCCGATATCGACTCCCTCGGCGCCGCCGAAGCCGCCTTCGAAGCCGCCGTCATGGCGGAAACCGCCCTGGTGCCCGCGAAAGCCGCCGCCTCCGCCGAAGCCACCGCCGAACGGGCCGGTCGGATTGCCTTCTGCGTCGATCTCGCCACGATCGAACTTGGCCCGCTTGTCCTTGTCGGACAGCAGGTCATAGGCGCGGGTCACTTCGGAAAAGCGCTCCGCCGCCTTGGGGTTGTCCTTGTTGGTGTCCGGGTGCAGTTCCTTGGCCAGCTTGCGATAGGCGGACTTGATGTCCTTCTCGCTTGCGTTGCGCGGAACCCCCAGGGTGGAATACGGATCGGCCATGGCACTCTAGCTAGGATTTGCAAGCGTTGCCCGCAAGGTTGCCTTTCCTACATCGCAGCAGAAGAGTAGGCCGGTCTCCATGCAATTGATCCCGGTCATGGAAAACCGCTCCCGCCATGCCAGACACCTCATGAAGGCAGGGAGCCCGGCCGTTCAGAAAACCCCGCCGGAAAGTTTTCTCTGGACTGTGTAAACCCCGTAAACCCCTTTCAGGAAATTCCAGTGCAACCTGAACAGACTTCCGACGCGATCCCCCATGCCGATCCGCTCGCGATCTTCGAATCGTGGTATGCTCAGGCGCAGGCCAGCGAGCCCAATGATCCCAACGCCATGGCGCTGGCGACATCTACGCCCGACGGCCATCCCTCGGTGCGCATGGTGCTGCTCAAGGGCCACGGCCCGGACGGCTTCGTGTTCTACACCAACTTCCACAGCCGCAAGGGCGGCGAACTGGCGGCAAATCCCCACGTCGCGCTGCTGTTCCACTGGAAATCGCTGCGCCGCCAGATCCGCATCGAGGGTTCGATTGCCGAAGTCACGGCTGCCGAGGCCGATGCCTATTTCGCCAGCCGCCATCCCGAATCGCGCCTTGGCTCGGCCGCATCGGACCAGTCGCGCCCGCTGCCGGACCGTCAGGTCTACCTCGACCGGGTCGATGCGTTGCGGCAGCGCTATCCCGATGGCAACGTGCCGCGCCCGGCGCACTGGTCGGGCTACCGCGTAACCCCTGTCGCAATCGAGTTCTGGCAAGACCGCGATTACCGCCTGCACGAACGTCGCCGCTTCGTGGCCGACGGAGCAGGCGGCTGGACCAGCACCCTGCTTTACCCCTAAGGCACCCGCCATGGACATGACCCGCGCCGACACCCACGCCGACCTCAACCGCAAGGCTGCGCTTGCCAGCATTTCGGTGGCGGTGCTTCTCGTCGGCATGAAGGCGTGGGCAGTGCTCTCGACCGGGTCGACCGCCATGCTCGGCAGCCTTGCCGATACCGCGCTCGATCTGGTGGCGAGCCTTGCCACCCTGCTCGGCGTGTGGGTCGCCTCGCAGCCTGACGACCACAACCACCGCTTCGGGCATGGCAAGGCCGAAGCGCTGGCGGCGATGTTCCAGGTCGTGCTGATCTCGATCTCGGCCATCGGCCTTGCCTTCCGTGCGGTCGGGCAGTTCCTCGGGCAGGCGCAAGTGGCCGAGGCGGAGTCGGGCGTCGTTGTCTCGACCATCGCGCTCGGCGCGACCCTGGCACTGCTGGCCTACCAGCGCCACGTCATCCGGCAGACCGGCAGCCTGGCGATCAGCACCGACAATGTGCACTACAAGTCCGACCTGTTCCTCAACCTCGCGGTCATCGCTGCGCTGGTGCTCGACACTTATGTAGGCATCAAGGGTGCCGACGCGGTGTTCGCATTCGGCATCGCGCTATGGCTGGCGTGGGGCGCGTGGGGCGCATCGCAGGAAGCCGTCGATCAGCTGATGGACCACGAATGGCCGCTCGAGAAGCGCGAACGTTTTCTCGAAGTCGTCGCCCAGCACCCTGAGCTCAAGGGCCTGCACGACTTGCGCACCCGCACCAGCGGCAACCGCGATTTCGTCCAGTTCCACGTCTGGGTCGACGGACGCATGACCGTGACCGAGGCGCACCGTGTTATGGACGAGATCGAGGACAAGCTGATGGCGGAGTTCCCCGGCGTCGAGATCCTCATCCACCCAGACCCCGAAGGGCTGGTCGACGAGGACATGATGGGCGCCGAGAACCTGCTCAGCCCCGGTCCCGATGGCACCAGCCCGGCCATCCTCGCACAGGGTGCGCCGAACACTTGAGGACAGCCGCGTGACCGATTCCCGAGTTCCCTACTTCCACGTCGATGCTTTCACCGCCCGCGCCCTGGGTGGCAATCAGGCGGCGGTGATGATGCTCGATGCCTGGCCTGACGATGCAACGCTTCTGGCGATCGGCGCGGAGAACATGTTCGCCGAAACCGCCTTCCTCGTGCCCGATCAAACCGGCATGGCCGATTTCGAGCTCCGCTGGTTCACCCCTGCTGTCGAAGTGGCGATGTGTGGCCACGCTACGCTGGCATCTGGGCACGTCGTGCTGGCGCAGGACCCGATGCGGGGCCGTGTCACGTTCTCGACGCGCAAGGCCGGCGTGCTCGAGGTTGCGCGCGATGGCGATCGCTACGTGCTTTCGCTTCCGGCCGTGCCCACGGCTCCCGGTGCTTTCGACGATGCGGTGCCTCTGCTCGGGCCGGGCAAGCCGATCGACGTCTGGCAGGGCGATGGCTACAACATCTTTCATTACGCCACGGCTGACGAAGTCCTCGCACTCGCGCCGGATTTCAAGGCCCTGCTACGGTTCGGCGACACGCAGTTCATCGCCACCGCCGCGGGCAGCGGACATGCCTCGGGCGCAGACATCGTCAGCCGCGTGTTCGTGCCGGGTGGCGGGATTGACGAGGATGCCGCCACCGGATCGGCCCACGCTGCGCTCACGCCGTACTGGGCAAGCAAGCTCGGGCGCGCGACATTCTCGGCGCATCAGGCCTCGGCACGCGGCGCGGACTTCGTCTGCCGCCTCGAAGGTGATCGCGTGTTGCTGGGCGGCGATTGCGTGACCGTGGTCGAGGGGCTGTTCCGCCTGCCGTGAAGCCTCAGCGGTAAAGCGCCACAACGTCCGCCAGGCCGTCCACCAGCGGGGCCAGCTGTTCGTCCGGCGTCTTGCCGAGGCGCACCACAGTTAGCCCGCGGCTCGGGCTGACGATCACGTACTGGCCGAGATGGCCGATGCAGGCGAACAGGTCCTTCGGGCCGCGATCGGGAAACAGCGAAGACTCGCCGTTCGTCGGAGTACGGTTGAGCCAGATCTGCGCGCCGTACTGCGCCTCTCGTGGCGAGGGCGTGACCATGAACTCGATCCACTGCCGCGGGATGATCTGCGCGCCCTTGACCGAGCCCTTGTTGCGCAGGAACTCGCCGAACTTCGCCCAGTCGCGCGCGGTGCCGTGGATCAGCGAACCGCCGATCAGCGTGCCCGCGGCGTCGAATTCGGGCAGCATCGATTTCATGCCAGCCGGTTCGAACAGGCGGGTGCGCAGGTAATCGGCCACGGCCTGACGGCGATTCTCCGGGTTCGGCGCGGGCGAGAGCACGCGCGCTGCGAGATCGGCGAGGATCACGCTGGTCGCCGAAGAGTATTCGAACTTGCGGCCCGGCTCCGCTTCGAGCGGCTGGTCCTCGGCATAGCGCGCCATGTCGTCGCGACCGTCGAGGAACAGCATGCGCACTTCGTCGGATTCGTAGACCGGATCGATCGCTTCGGAATGGCGCAGACCCGACCGCATCTGCAGCAACTGGCGAAGCGTGATCTCGCCGCGCGGATCGCCGGGGCGCTGCCACGCCGGGACCGGCGCGGTCTCGTCCAGCCGCAGGCGCCCATCGGACACGAGCATCCCGATCATCACGCCGGTGACCGACTTGGCCATCGACCAGCTGACGAAGCGGGTATTCTCGTGATAGCCCTCGGCATAACGCTCGGCGACGATGCGACCGTTCTTCATCACGATGACAGCGCGCGTCTCGCCCATCTCGGGCGCGAACAGGGCGTCGACCGCGCGGGCCAGCTTTTCGCGACCGGTGCCGGGGTCCTTGACCACCGCCTTCATGGCTTCTTCCGAGACGGGCGGCGGCCCTTCGGCCTCATTCGTCCCCCGCGAACAGCCAGCCACGGCTGGCAGCAGCGCAAGGGTCAGGATAAGGGAGAGCGAGCGACGGGCCATCGGGCCAGTCCTTTCGACCAGAATCGGCAGTCATGGCAACCGGCAACCAAAGTTCCCCCACAGCTCCGTCATTGACGATCGCGCCCAGACGCAGCTGGCGCTGGCGCGCGCTGCTGATCGCACTGGCCTTGCTGCTTGCGGTGCTGGCGACGTTCTGGACCGCAATTCGCGACTATGCGACGACCGGGGCAAGCTATGGCGCGCGCGTGGCGTGTTCGTGCCGCTTCGTTGGCGGGCGCGAACTGTCGGATTGCCGCAAGGATTTCGAGCCGGGAATGGAACTGGTGTCCCTGAGCGAGGATGCCGAGGCCAAGAGCGTGACAGCACGCTTCGCCCTGCTGTTCAGCCAGACCGCAACCTATCGCAAGGGGCCGGGCTGCGTGCTTGAGCCGTGGAAGAAATAGGGCGCAAGAATTGAAGCTTCAGGCGTCCCAACGCTCGGTCGAATCGATCCAGCCGCCGCCGACCACCCGCTCGCCCGCATAGAGCACAGCGGCCTGCCCCGGAGCGACGCCGTACTCGGGCTGCATGAAGCGGATCGTTGCGCTGGCGCCTTCGCCGAACGGACCTTCCAGTTCGACCGGTACGGGCTTTGCCAGCGAGCGCACCTTTGCCGTCAGCGGTCCCGCCGGGAGCGGGCCGATGCGGTTGGTTTCCGTGATCTTCGCGCGGCTGACTGCCAGCATCGGACGCGGCCCCACCAGCACGCGGCGCTGCGGCGCATCGAGACCGATCACGTAGAGCGGTTCGGGCTGTCCGCCGATCTCGAGGCCCCGCCGCTGGCCCACGGTATAGTGGATGATGCCGCGATGGTGCCCGAGCACTTCGCCACTGGCAGCATGGACGATCTCGCCGGGCGCGTCGCCTTCGGGCCGGACCGACCGCACGATCTTCGCATAGTCGCCATCCGGCACGAAGCAGATGTCCTGGCTGTCGGGCTTGGCGGCGACGACGAGGCCCATGTCCTCGGCGATGCGGCGCGTTTCGGTCTTCGGCAGGCCGCCCAGCGGGAAACGCAGGAAATCGAGCTGGGCCTCGGTCGTGCCATAGAGAAAGTAGGACTGGTCGCGCGCCGGATCGAACGCACGGTGGAGTTCGGGGCCGTCGCCATCGACCACGCGGCGCACGTAGTGACCGGTCGCCAGGCAATCTGCACCCAATTCGCGGGCCATCGCCAGAAGATCGGTAAACTTCGGTCCCATGTTGCAGCGAACGCAGGGAATCGGAGTCCGACCGTTGAGATAATCATCGGCAAAGCGCTCGACGACTTCCTCGCGGAAGCTGGATTCGTGGTCGAAGACGTAATGGGCGATGCCCAAGCGGTCGGCCACGGCACGTGCATCGCGGATGTCGTCACCGGCGCAGCATGCGCCCTTGCGCCCGGTCGCCGCGCCATAATCGTAAAGTTGCAGGGTAATGCCGATCACTTCGGCCCCGCTTGCCGCAGCAATTCCCGCCACGACCGAACTGTCGACGCCGCCGGACATGGCAACGACGATGCGCCGCGCCTTGACCGGTTGCGGCAGGTCGAAGAGGTCTGGAAGTGTTGCCGTGTCGAGCATGAGGCGCGCCATAGTCGGTTTGGCGCCGCAGCGCAAAGCGTGCGGCAGGAACACGGATTCGGACCGTCACAAGATAAACAACAATTAAACGGCCCCTTTACCGGACCTTAGCCATCTCGCGCCTAGAAGCACCGCGATGGATATGAGTTTGAACGATCATGCGGCGTTTTTCGGCGGCGATACGGTTTCGACAGCCGGGTCCGGGTTGCGTCCGCTGTCGTGGCACGGGCTGTGCGCCCGCATCGCCGCAACGCAGGATCTGCGCCGATCGATGTGTGAGGAAGGCGAAGATGGGCTCGCCGAGGAAGGTGGCAGTTTCCACAGACTCACCGCCGCCTTCATTGCGTCGAACGTATGGGGCAATCCACCGCATGAACGGGTCGTTAACCCTAAGTCTTCAGCGAATGGCAAAGCAGGACTGGGCACATTCGCCGCCGATATGACCGTGACGCGGCAAGGCCGCGCCGAAGCACGAGACTGACATGATCGAGAACCAGAAAATCCGTCCGGCACAAGTCATCGGCCCGCTCGGCGAACCCCTGACGCTCGACAGTCTGCCGCCTGCCAACACCACGCGCTGGGTGGTCCGGCGGAAGGCGGAAGTCGTAGCGGCAGTGAACGGCGGGCTCCTGACCATCGACGAGGTCTGCGAGCGCTACAACCTCACGCTCGAGGAGTTCGCCTCGTGGCAGCGCGCGGTCGACCGCTCGGGCATGCAGGGCCTGCGCGTGACCCGTATCCAGCATTATCGCGATCTGTACGAGCGACAGCTCAAGTATTGATCGCAACAACCAGCTCCATCCGCGGCGGCCGCTTCCTTCGGGAGGCGGCCGTTGTTCTTTGGGGCATCTGTTCGGTTGTTCGCTTGCACTGCAAAGGTATCCGGCGGGTTACAAAAAGTTACAGGTGCAAGAAAGACACGGTGTCCATTTCGGCATAAGTCCTTCGTCGAGACGGAATTGCGCCTCGTCGGAAGGGTAGCTATTGCAATGCAATGACCTGCCATACGGCGGTGCCGCATGCTTGCGGCAAGTGCGTTATGAATGTAACACACCTACTCGAATTTCAAGGGGCCTGCCCTCGCCCCGCCGCGGGACGAAGGCATTGACGAACATGAACTACGAAACGACGATCAACGCCGACAATACCGTCTCGCCCGCTTTTGACGGAGAGGGCGATGGTCGGCTGTCGTCCCGACGCATCTGGATCATCGGTGCAGCGGTTCTGGCGGTTCTGGCAGCAGCGTGGTTTCTCATGCACCGGGGCGATGGCAATGCCGCTGCCGATGCGCAGGAATCGCAGGCGCAGGTCGTGACCGTCGTGGTGCCCGGTACCACCACCATCGCTGGAACCATCACGGCCAGCGGCACGATTGCCGCGCGGCGCGAGATGCCGGTCGGGGTTGCCGGGGAAGGCGGGCAGATCGTGCAGGTGCTGGTGGATGCGGGCGACTGGGTCCGTGCGGGCCAGGTTCTCGCTGTGATCGACCGGTCGGTCCAGGGCCAGCAGATCGCGAGCCAGGCCGCCAATGTCGAAGTGGCCGCCGCCGATGCCCGGCTGGCACAGGCCAACCTCGATCGTGCGCTGAAGCTGGTGGAGCGCGGATTTATCTCAAAGGCAGACATCGACCGGCTCACCGCCACCCGCGATGCCGCCAATGCACGGGTGCGGGTGGCAAGGGCCAGCCTTGGCGAACTCGGTGCCCGCGCTGCGCGTCTGAACATCGTCGCGCCGGCGGCAGGCCTTGTGCTGACACGCGCGGCCGAACCGGGCCAGATCGTCACCCCGGGTTCTGGCGTTCTGTTTTCCATGGCGCGTGACGGGCAGATGGAAATGCAGGCTCGCCTTTCGGAATCCGACCTTGCGCGTCTTGCGGTGGGCGCGAGCGCGGAAGTCACGCCTGTCGGCACCGACCGCAAGTTCTCGGGTCAGGTCTGGCAACTCTCGCCGACGATCGACCAGACAAGTCGCGAAGGGATCGCGCGCATTGCCCTTGCCTACGACAAGGTCCTGCGCCCCGGCGGCTTTGCCACCGCAACGCTGGTTTCCGGGACAACGAACGCGCCGCTTCTGCCGGAATCGGCCATCCTCAGCGACGATAAGGGGTCCTACGTCTTCGTCATCGACCAGGATGACAAGGCGGTTCGCCGCCCGGTGAAGACCGGTCAGGTCAGTGCGAAGGGCATCGCCGTCGTCGAGGGCCTTTCGGGCCGCGAGCGGGTGGTGCTGCGGGCCGGCGGCTTCCTCAATCCGGGGGACAAGGTCCGGCCGGTCGTTCAGAAATAAGGGCTGGCGATGAACTTCCAGAACATCTCGGCCTGGTGCATCCGCAACCCGGTCGTACCCATCGTCCTGTTCCTCGGGCTTACGCTCGCTGGCCTCGTCTCGTTCATGCAGATGAAGGTCCAGGACAACCCGGACATCGAATTCCCGGTCGTCATCGTGCAGATCAGCCAGCCCGGCGCTGCTCCGACGGAGATCGAGAACCAGATCACGCAGCGTGTCGAATCGGCCGTGCGATCGATCGCCGGTGTCGACACGCTGACGTCGACTGCCTCCGAAGGCAGCAGCCAGACGCAGGTCCAGTTCAAGATCGGCCAGGACATCAACGCCGCGGTCAACGAGGTCAAGAACAAGGTCGACCAGATCCGTTCCGACCTGCCCGAGGGCATCCTCGAGCCGCAGGTGTTCAAGGTCGAGACCTCATCCAACCCGATTGCCTACTTCGCGGTTGCGGCGGACGACATGACCATCGAGCAGCTCTCGTGGTTCATCGACGATACGATCGCCAAGCGCCTGCTGACCGTGCCCGGCATGGCCGAGGTCAGCCGTTCGGGCGGGGTCAATCGCGAGATTGCCGTCACGCTCGATCCGATGAAGATGACAAGCCTCGGGGTCACTGCAAGCCAGGTCAATGCAGCGCTGCGCCAGGTCAACATCAACGCGGCAGGCGGCAAGACCGAAGTGGCCGGCTCGCGCCAGTCGGTTCGCGTCCTCGGCAATGCGAAGACCGCGTACGAACTGTCGCAGACCGAGATCAGCCTCAGCGGCAATCGCACGGTGCGTTTGGCCGACGTTGCCGATGTCAGCGATTCCTACAGCGAACTGACCTCGATCGCGAAGTTCAACGGCAAGCCTGTCGTGACCTTCTCGTTTTCGCGTGCGCGCGCGGAGTCCGACGTGTCCGTCTATGACGGTGCGCTCAAGGAAATGGAGAAGATCAAGCAGGAGCAGGGCGGCAAGATCCACTTCGAGCTCCTGTTTACCTCGGTCATCCAGACCAAGGATCAGTACCGTTCGTCGATGAACGCGATGGTCGAAGGCGCTGTCCTGGCGGTGGTCGTGGTGTTCCTGTTCCTGAGGGACTGGCGCGCGACGATCGTGTCGGCGCTGGCCATTCCCCTGTCTTCGATCCCCACGTTCTGGGTCCTTGACCTGATGGGCTTCACGCTCAACCAGATGTCGCTTCTGGCGCTGGGGCTTGTCGCGGGCGTACTGGTCGATGACGCGATCGTCGAGATCGAGAATATCGTCAGACACATGCGAATGGGCAAGACCGCCTATCAGGCGGCGATCGACGCCGCCGACGAAATCGGTCTCGCGGTTGTGGCGACGACGTTCTCCATCGTAGCCGTGTTCTTTCCCGTGGCGCTCATGCCCGGCGTATCCGGCCAGTTCTTCAAGAACTTCGGCCTGACCGTGGTCATCTCGGTCCTGTTCTCGCTGCTGGTCGCGCGCATGATCACCCCGATGATCGCGGCCTATTTCCTGCAGGCGCACGGCGAGGCGGAGCACGGCAGCGGGCCGTGGATGGACAAGTACATGAAGGTGCTGGGCTGGTCGCTCGATACCTCGAAGGCGAGGGCCTACCGCGCCGAGCATCCGCGCCGCCGCTTCCGCGCGCGCTTGCGCGACCACCGGTTGTGGATGATGGGCATCGGGGCCGGTGCCTTCGTGCTGACCATCGTCATGTTCATGTCGATCCCGGCACAGTTCTTCCCCGACGCCGACAGCGATTCGAGCACGGTCACCATCGAAATGGTGCCGGGCACAACCTTGCAGCAGACCGAGCGAAAGGTGGGCGAGGTCGTCGACCTGCTCGCCAAGCAGCCCGAGGTGGAATCGCAGCTGGCCTCGGTGCGGGAGGGGCGCGGCAACATCTATGTCAACCTCCGGCCCGACCGCGAACGGACCAGTCTGGTCTTCGAACGCGAATTGACCCCGCAATTGCAGTCCATCTCGGACATCCGGGCGAACTTCCAGGCCCAGGGGCCGAGCGGTCCCGGTGGCGGTTCGGGCCGACCGATCAGCATCATGCTGGCCGGGTCCGATCCAGAATTGCTGCAGAAGACCGCACAGACGCTGGTCGATCAGATGAGCACGCTGCCGCTCGTCGTGGCACCGCGCATCAGTGCCGACTTGCGCCGGCCTGAAGTGATCATCAAGCCGAGGCTTGATCTTGCGGCGAGCCTCGGCGTGACAACGCAGACGCTGAGCCAGGTGATCCGCATCGCGACTCAGGGCGAAATCGACCAGAACAGCGCCAAGTTCTCGCTGTCCGATCGTCAGGTTCCGATCCGTGTGAAGTTGCCGGAAGCCTCGCGCCGGGACCTTTCGACGCTGGAGAACCTGCCGGTTCCGACCGCTTCGGGTGGATCGGTTCCGCTGTCGCGCGTGGCCGAGATCGAATTCGGTTCGGGGCCGACGCAGATCCAGCGCTACAACCAGAGCCGCCGCGTCTTTGTCGGTGCGGACTTGCCTCCGGGCGTGGTCAAGGGCGATGCAATGAACGCCATCGCGAAGCTGCCCGTAATGCGAAATCTGCCGCAGGGCGTTTCCAACACTGCGGCAGGCGAAGACAAGTTCCAGGCCGAGCTGATGTACAATTTCGTCATCGCCGTCGCTTCGGGCATCTTGCTGGTGTTCTCGGTACTGGTGCTGCTCTACCACCGCTTCATCTCGCCGCTGGTGAACATGGGGTCGCTGTTCCTCGCCCCGCTCGGCGGCTTGCTGGCGATCGGCCTGATGGGGCAGGCGCTGTCTCTGCCCGTGTTCATCGGCATTCTCATGCTGTTCGGCATCGTGGCGAAGAACTCGATCCTGCTGATCGACTTCGCAATCGAGGAGATGGCCACCGGGAAGGCCAAGCTCGAGGCCATTACCGAAGCCGGGCACAAGCGTGCGCAGCCGATCATCATGACCACCGTGGCCATGGTGGCCGGCATGATCCCGACCGCGGTTTCGGTCGGCGGCGATGGTGGATGGCGTGCTCCCATGGGCGTCGTGGTGATCGGCGGGCTCACGCTGTCCACGGCCTTGACCCTGCTGATCGTGCCGGCGGGCTTCAGCCTTGCCGACGGTCTCGAGAAGCGCGTCGGGCCATGGCTCGCCCGCAAGGTTCTCGGGCATGAGCCGGCACCAAGGCCCGTTGCCAAGCCGATTGTACCAGCCACGCGGAACGAACCGCAGCACGAGGCATTTCCGGCGGAGTGACCGCCAGATCGCAACAGCCCGTCGAAGCAGCGCCTTCGAACCCCAGCGGACCCGTCCGCATCGGTAGAGGGCGCGCAATGCCAATGGTGGTTGATCGTGCCCGGCGGATGCGTATCGTCGCCACCTGCCTGCTGGTGGCGATGGCGCTGATCTATGTTGCCACCCGACGGTATGAGGGACTGCATCCGGCAATCGGCTTCATCCGGGCCTTTGCCGAAGCGGCGATGGTCGGTGGCCTGGCGGACTGGTTTGCGGTAACCGCGCTGTTCCGGCATCCGCTTGGTCTGCCAATCCCGCACACGGCGATCATACCCGAAAACAAGGACCGCATTGCCGATACGATGGCATCGTTCCTGCAGGCCAATTTCCTGACTCCGCAGGTTGTCGCGCGCCGCATGGGGGCGGTCAACGCCGCCGCCGCCGCCGGTGCGTTTCTGTCCGATCCGCGGACGGGGGAAAGCCGCTTGCGCGATGGGGCGGCAGGGTTGCTGGCCGATGTGCTGGAATCGCTCGATCCCGATGAACTTGGCGGTCTAGCCAAAGGCGCGTTGCGGACGCAGCTGGAGAAGCTGGAACTGGCGCCATTGCTGGGCCAGCTGCTGGGCGCGGCAATCGCCGATGGGCGGCACATGCCGGTCATCGAAAGCCTGATCCGCAAGGCTGCAGAGACGATCGAGGCAAACGAGCCTCTCATCCAGTCAACCATTCACGAGCGCGCCAACACGATCCTGCGCTGGACAGGCCTTGATGAAAAGCTGGCGAATGCCATCCTCGATGGCCTTTACAAGCTTCTGGCTGAAACGCTGGTCGTCCCCGACCACCCGTTGCGCCGCAAGATCGAGGAAGGTCTGGCAACGCTTGCCGACGATCTGGTGAACGACGCCAATATGCGCGCGAAGGTCGAACGGATGAAGCACGAGGTGCTGGCCAATCCCGCATTCGGCCGGTGGCTGGACGGATTGTGGGAACGTGGCAGGATGCGCCTCCTGCAGGTCGTCCGCAACCCGCGCGGCGCGCTGGGCGGCCAGTTGGGGGCAAGCCTTGCCGAGCTTGGCAATGCGCTGCAGCGCGATGTGCGACTGCAGAAGGTGGTCAATCGCTTTGCCCGGCGGACGCTGGTCGGCGTGTCGACGCGCTACGGCGCGCAGATCGTGCGGCTCGTGTCCGAAACCGTGAAGCGGTGGGACGCCCGCACCGTTACTGATCGCATCGAGGGGGCGGTCGGCCGGGATCTGCAGTTCATCCGCATAAACGGCACCTTGGTCGGTGGACTCGTTGGCCTCGTGTTGCATGCGATGGACGTAATGTTGTGAACGCGCTGCCGCAGTTTGAGACGGATCGGCTGATCCTCAGAGTGCCGGGTCGCGACGATTATCTTCTCCTGCGCGATCTTGTCGCCGATCCCGAAGTACATCGCTTCCTCGGGCCTCGGCCGGAAGACCCTACCACAGACATGTTTTCGCGTGCCCTGCGCGGCGCTGGCTCATGGCAACTGTACGGTTACGGCATGTTTCTCGTGCACGAGAAGGGCAGCAATGCCTTCGTCGGGCAAATGGGCCTGTTCCATTCACTGCGCGGCTTCGGCAAGGGGCTTGATGACGTGGTCGAGGCAGGGTGGATCGTGGCGCGGCCCTTCTGGGGCCGTGGCTATGCAAGAGAAGGCATGGAGGCGGCGCTGGACTGGTTCGACCGCACTCACAAGCCGCGCCGCATCGCTTGCATGATCGAGCCTGAGAACCATTCGTCCGTGCGACTGGCCGAGCGTCTTGGCTTCGTTCGTTATGACGAACATATCTTCGAGGACGAAGCGGCTGTCGACCTTTACGAGCGGGTCATAGAGAGCTGACTGCGGGAAACGGCACCGCAGAGGGATCGGCTAGATTGCCGGCGAGCAGGCGCGCGGCCTGTCGCTGGAGTTCCTCGATCGGGAAGGGCTTGGTCAGGACCGCGGTTCGATCCTCCAGACGGGCATCGTTCTGCAGCACTACGCTGTCGGCGTAACCTGTCACGAACAGCACGCCGAGATCCGGCAAGCGGCGGCGCGCCTCGTCGGCAACCTGTCGGCCGTTGAGTCCGCCTGGCAGGCCCACGTCGGTGACAAGCAGATCGATATCGGGGTAGCGATCAAGCACGGCGAGCGCCGCTGCGCCATCGGCAGCTTCGATGCAGCGCATGCCGATCATGGCCAGCGCGTCGAGCATCATCATGCGCACGGTAGGTTCGTCGTCCACGACCAGCACGGTGGCATCGGGCGGCGTATCGAGGCCACGGATGTCTGCGTGCTCCACGACATCTTCGAGCGCAGCATCGTGCCTCGGCAGGTAGATCCGCACTTGCGTGCCCACGCCCTGCGTTGAACGGATCCGGACAATGCCGTTGCTCTGGCGTGCAAAGCCGTAGACCATTGACAGGCCCAGGCCTGTTCCCTTGCCCGTGGGCTTGGTCGTGAAGAAGGGTTCGAACACGCGGTCGAGATCTTCGTCGGCAATGCCCACGCCGGAGTCGGACACGGTGATCGTCATGTAGTCACCGGATGGAAGACCGCGGCTTCGCGCATCGTCCTCGTCCAGCGCGAGATTGAGCGTCGAGATGGCAAGCGTGCCGCCGTCCGGCATCGCGTCGCGGGCATTGATGCACAGATTGAGCAGTGCGTTCTCGAGCTGGTTGGCGTCTACCAGCGCGAGCCAGAGTGCAGGATCGAGATCAGTCTGCACGGCGATCTGCGGCCCCATGGTGCGCCGGACGAGTTCGATGAAGTCTTCGATGAGGCGATTGGCATGCGTTGCCCGCGGCGACAGGGTCTGGCGACGGGAAAACGCAAGCAACCTGTGGGTCAGTGCTGCAGCGCGTTGTGCGGCGCCAAGCCCTGCTTCGACATAGCGTGGCACCTCGTCACTGCGGCCTTGGTTCACGCGTCGGCCTACCAGCTCGAACGCGCCGGTTATACCTGCCAGGAGGTTGTTGAAATCGTGCGCGAGGCCACCGGTCAACTGGCCCACCGCTTCCATTTTCTGCGCCTGGCGCAGGGCGTTCTCGGCCTGCTCACGCTGCGCGAGCGCATCGGCAATCCGCTGTTCGAGCGTTTCATTGAGCTGGTGCAAGGCGCCTTCGGCCCGGACCCTCTCGGTCACGTCCTTGAACAGGACCGCGACCAGCCGATCCTCGAACGTGCCGATGCGGAACGACGAAACCTCGAGGTGGCGGTTGGTTGCGACCAATTCGTTGCGGAACCGGATTGGCTCGCCCGTGTGCAGCACCTTGCCGTAGAAGGCGATCCAGTCATCGGCCTCGTCAGGCACCATGTCGCGCAAGTGCTGCCCGACCACGTTCGGAATTCCGGTGTGCCGTTCGTAAGCTGGGTTGGCGAGGACGTGGACATAGTCACTGAGGGGGCCGTGGGGCCCATCGAGGAACTTGATGACGCAAAAGCCATCGTCCATGTTCTCGAACAGGATGCGATAGATCTCATGGCCGACAGCGGGCGCGCGGAAAGACGGATCCGCTACGGCGACGCCGTCTTTCACGGATGGATCGATTCAGGCGAGCAGGATTGGGCGCAGTCCATCGCATGCCAAACGCAGTTCATCGCAGCTTGTTCCCGCGTCCTGCCAAAAGGGGCGGGAATACGAAAAAGGCCGGAAGGATTGCTCCTTCCGGCCCAATTCGTGTCAGCTTGAACAGGCGTGGACTTAGAAGTCCATGCCGCCCATGCCGCCCATGCCACCGCCCATCGGCGGCATCGCGGGCTTGTCGTCCGGCTTCTCGCTGATCGCCGCTTCGGTGGTGATCAGCAGGCCCGAGACCGAGGCAGCGTCCTGCAGGGCAGTGCGCACGACCTTGGTCGGGTCGATCACGCCGGCAGCCTTGAGGTTCTCATAGGTGTCGGTCGCGGCGTTGAAGCCCTGGTTCTCGTCGTTCTCGCGCAGCAGGTTGCCGGCGACGACAGCACCGTCGTGACCCGCGTTTGCAGCGATCTGACGGATCGGGGCCTGGATCGCGCGGCGCACGATGTCGATGCCCTTGGTCTGGTCGTCGTTGGCGCCCTTGAGGCCGTCGAGAGCCTTGGTCGCATAGAGCAGCGCGGTACCGCCGCCCGAAACGATGCCTTCCTCAACCGCAGCGCGGGTGGCGTGGAGAGCGTCGTCGACGCGGTCCTTGCGCTCCTTCACTTCGACTTCGGTCGCACCGCCGACCTTGATGACGGCAACGCCGCCAGCAAGCTTGGCCAGACGCTCCTGCAGCTTCTCACGGTCGTAGTCCGAAGTGGTGACTTCGATCTGCGCACGGATCTGCTCGACGCGGGCCTTGATCTCTTCGGCCGAACCGGCACCGTCGACAATCGTGGTGTTGTCCTTGTCGATGGTGACCTTCTTGGCCTGGCCGAGCATGGCGAGCGTGACGCTCTCCAGCTTGATGCCGAGGTCTTCGGAGATCATTTCGCCGGCGGTCAGCGTGGCGATGTCGCCCAGCATGGCCTTGCGACGGTCACCGAAGCCCGGAGCCTTGACGGCGGCGATCTTGAGGCCACCGCGCAGCTTGTTGACGACGAGGGTCGCCAGCGCTTCGCCTTCGATGTCTTCGGCGATGATCAGCAGCGGGCGGCCCGACTGCACAACCGCTTCGAGGATCGGCAGCATCGCCTGGAGCGACGAGAGCTTCTTCTCGTGGATCAGGATGTACGGGTTCTCGAGCTCGACCGTCATCTTTTCCGGGTTGGTGATGAAGTAGGGCGAGAGGTAGCCGCGGTCGAACTGCATGCCTTCGACGACATCGAGTTCGAATTCGAGGCCCTTGGCCTCTTCCACGGTGATCACGCCTTCCTTGCCGACCTTTTCCATCGCCTCGGCGATCTTCTGGCCGACTTCGGTGTCACCGTTGGCCGAGATGATGCCGACCTGGGCGATTTCGGCCGAGCCTGCGACCGGGGTCGAACGCGCCTTGAGGTTCTCGACGACCTTGCCGACGGCGATGTCGATGCCGCGCTTGAGGTCCATCGGGTTCATGCCCGCAGCAACCGCGGTCATGCCTTCGCGAACGATCGCCTGGGCAAGAACGGTCGCGGTGGTGGTGCCGTCACCGGCTGCGTCATTGGCCTTCGAGGCCACTTCGCGCAGCATCTGGGCGCCCATGTTCTCGAACTTGTCCTTGAGTTCGATTTCCTTGGCGACCGAAACACCGTCCTTGGTGATGCGGGGCGCGCCGAAGCTCTTGTCGATCACGACGTTGCGGCCCTTGGGGCCCAGCGTGACCTTCACCGCGTCGGCGAGGATGTCGACGCCGCGCAGAATGCGTTCACGAGCGTCGCGCGAAAAGCGTACGTCCTTGGCAGCCATTTCTCGTTCCTTTGAATGTCTTTGAGTTGATTCAGGAAATCCGGGGTTCGGCTCAGCCGATCACGCCCAGGATGTCCGATTCCTTCATGATCAGCAGGTCTTCGCCCGAAACCTTGACTTCGGTGCCGGACCACTTGCCGAACAGGACGCGGTCGCCGACCTTGACGTCGAGCGGGGTGATCGTGCCGTTTTCGGCGCGAGCGCCGGTGCCGGTGGCGACGATCTCGCCCTCAGCGGGCTTTTCCTTGGCGCTGTCGGGGATGATGATCCCGCCGGCAGTCTTTTCCTCGGCTTCGACGCGGCGTACGAGCACGCGATCGTGCAGCGGACGGAAAGTCATGGGTTGCTCCCTCTTCCAAGTTAAAAAATGAGCCTTGGCACTCTCAAGGCGAGAGTGCCAGCGGGCGGCATATGGGTGCCGGTGGAAGGGGCGTCAATGGGTGTGGCGCAGATTCTTTTCACGCAGATGAACAAATCGGCGAAGCGCACCTTCAGGCCGGCAGGAGCCCCAGCTTCGCGCGGTTTGCCCAGCGCCAGTGCATCAGTCCGGCAACGAAGATCAGCCCGACAAGCAGGCCGAACCACACGCCCAAGCCACCAAAGCCGGTAAACAGACCCAAGCCCAGCGCCGTGCCCACGCCTGGCACCCAGTAGCCGAAGATTGCGATGAGCATAGGCACGCGGGTGTCCTGCAATCCCCGCAGCTGGCTAGCGCCGACTGCCTGCGCGCCATCGAACAGCTGGAATGCAGCTGCAACCATCATGTACTGCAGCGCCAGCGCCACGACCGTCGCGTTCTGTGGGGCGGCAGGGTCAATGTAGAGCTGCAGGAGCTGAAGCGGGAACAGCAGCATGACGGCGGCCGACAGGGCCATGAAGCCAATGCCGAGTTGAGTCGCCACCCGGCCAGCTAGGGCGATGGCCGGGTTGTCGCCCGCGCCATAAGCGAGGCCGACGCGGATCGTCGCCGCCTGGCCGACGCCAAACGGTACCTGAAAGGCGATTGCCGCGAATTGCAGGGCCAGCGTATGTGCGGCCAGCTCGACTTCGCCGATTCTGCCCATCAGGAAGGCCGCGCCGTTGAACATGCCGGCCTCGGCGATGATCGTGCCGCAGATCGGCAGGCCGATCTTCAGAACATCCGCGAACCGCGTCCATTCGGGCTTCCACCACCGGCCAAGCAGGCGATAGCGGTGGAGCCTTCGATCGAAGCGTATCACGACGACGAACGCCAGCAGCATCGCCACGCTGGTCAACACGCTGGAGATCGCGGAACCAAGCAGGCCCAGTTCGGGCGCCCCCATGTGGCCGAAGACGAAGAGCCAGTTTCCCAGAGCATTGATCGCCACCGCCATGCCGGTGATCGCGGTGCCGATGCCGGGCCTGCCGAGCGTTGCCACGACGGTGCGGAGAAGCGCTGCAAGGACTGCGGGAATCGCGGCCCACATCAGCACCTGCAGGAAGGGAACGGCGCGCGCGATCACGCCAGGGTCCTGCCCGGTGATGCGCATCAGGGGCCCGCCGAGCATGCACACACCGATCGCGACGAGGGAGGCAAGCAGGCCAGCCCAGGCAGCCATGCGCACCGTGCGGCGCACTTCGCGAACTGCGTGCCGCCTTCGCCCAAGTTCCGCCGCGATCAGTGGCGATGCGGCACCGACGAGGCCCGTCAGGCTCCATACCAGCAGACCGAACAGCGAAACCGACAGCGACGAGGCTGCCAGCGCTTCCGGCCCGAGCCGCGCCACGAACACGACATCGACCGCGAAGACTGCCATCTGCAGGAGGTTGGCACCGACAAGCGGCGCGGCGAGCCGCAGCATCGCCCGCAGTTCGTCGATCCATCTGTGAGGCGGCCGTTCAAACATGGGACGCGCGGTGTAGGGCCGGGGGGCCCGGAAGGAAAGCGCTGTGTGACCGAGTCGCGGCAGGCCATGGCGCCACGCGGTCCAAGGGCCGTGGGCAGAAACTCCGCCATGAGCCAAGCGCCGTCACAAACCCATGATATATGTGGATTTCATGCGGCTTGATGTCACAAATCATGTCCGCGTGGCGGCAATGGTTGACCCACTCCCCGGTCAGTGACAGCGTTCTGCCGATGGAAGGGTTCGGCCAATGGGCAGACCGGCTGCGCATGGCACGCAAACCGGCGGCGCGGGCGCAAGGCGGCATCGGTCGCCTTCGCGCGCTTGTCGATGCGCACCCGCCGCATGGACCGAATCTGTCGCGACTGGCGGTGCGCGCAGCGACGCTTCTGCTGGTCATGGCCGCCGTCCAGGCCGTGGCGAGCCTCGCCTTCTACGATGTCATCGATAAGGAGACGCTGCGCGAGGATCATGCTCGGCGCGTTGCCGAACTGCTCGTGGTCAGCAACCGCGTGCACGAACTGCATCCGGACGCACTCGGCACGATCATGAGCACGAGCCACCTGGAAGTCGCGCTGTCCAACTCGCCACAGGCGCTGGTCGGTCGCGAGGACGAAGCTGTAAGCGAGATCCGGGGGCACATTCTGCGCTGGGAGCCCACCTTGGCCGGGCAGCAGATCATCCTCGGACTTGAGCCGTCGCGCTTGGGCTACGGCAATCTCGTCGGAGCGATGCGGCTTCGAGACGGGCATTGGCTCAACTTCCGTTCGCGCGACGTGACCTCGGGCTGGCCGATTGCCCTGCGCGCCACGGTATTGACGCTGATCACGGCCGTAGTCGGCTTTGCCCTGTCGCTGTGGTCGCTGCGCATCATCACCCGGCCCCTGCGCGAACTGACCGACGCCGCCGACGCGATCGGCAAGGGGCAGGTCGTGCCGGTGCGCGAAAGCGGCCCCGACGACCTGCGCAGTCTCGCCCGGTCGATGAATGCCATGCAGGAGCGCATCGCGGCGATGCTCGAGGATCAGGCGCGATCGTTCGAGGCCATCAGCCATGATCTGCGCACGCCCCTCTCGCGCGTGACCATAGCCGCCGACCTGATCGACGATGCCGAGATCGCAGGCCTTGTCCGTGATGCCACGAGCGAAATGGAAGCCATGCTGATGTCTCTCCAGCGCTACCTCAGGGCTCAGCACCTTGCGCCTGAAGCGGTCATGATGGACCTCGGCCTCGCAGTGACGGACCTTGTCATGGGCAGCTTTGAAGGGAAGGCCGAGGTCGAGGTTACGCCAGGGGCCATGATCTGCACCTGGCGCGAGCCCTTGCTGATGGCCCTGCACCCGCTGATCGAAAATGCCGTGCATTATGGCGGCAAGGCAAAGGTCTGCGTCGAACCGGATGCGCAAGGCCGCTGGCATGTATTGATCGCCGATGATGGGCCGGGAATTTCCGAAGACCAGTTCGAACGGATTCTTGCGCCGTTCTACCGCATCGACGACGCGCGGGCGCGCGACACGGCAGGTTTCGGGCTTGGCATTCCCACTGCACATCGTCTGCTTGAGCGCTTTGGTGGCGCTATCAAGTTCGCACGCGCGGAAAGTGGTGGGCTGTTGGTCTGCGTGCGGGTCCCCGTCGCAACGGACTGACCACAAACGAAAAAGGCGGAGCTGAATGCCCCGCCTTTCCCTGTAACTTGTCCGGAAAACCGGAAGAAGATTACTTGACTTCGACGGTGCCGCCGGCTTCCTCGATCTTCTTCTTGATGTCTTCGGCTTCAGCCTTCGACACGCCTTCCTTGATCGCCTTCGGAGCGCCTTCGACCAGCGCCTTGGCTTCGGTCAGGCCCAGGTTGGTGATCGCGCGGACTTCCTTGATGACCTGGATCTTCTTGCCACCGTCGCCGGTGAGGATGACGTCGAATTCGGTCTTCTCTTCAGCGGCTTCAGCAGCAGCGCCAGCCGGAGCAGCAGCAACGGCAACAGCAGCAGCGGCGGAAACGCCCCATGCTTCTTCGAGAGCCTTGGCGAGGTCAGCGGCTTCGAGGACGGTCAGCTTCGAAAGTTCTTCAACGAGCTTGGCGATATCGGCCATGGTATTTCACTCCTGATCTTGTGGTGCCCACGCGCCCGAGTGGCGCGGCGAGCGTAAATCGAACGAACGGTCTTATGCGGCTTCCTTGGCGTAGGCGCCGAAGACGCGGGCCAGCTTGGCTGCCGGAGCAGTCGTGAGCTGGGCGATCTTCGTGGCCGGAGCCTGGATGAGGCCGATAAGCGTGCCGCGCAGCTCGTCGAGGCTGGGCATGGAGGCGAGCGCCTTGACCCCGGCTTCGTTGAGAACCTGCGAACCCATTGCACCACCGACGATTTCGATCTTGTCGGTGGTCTTGGCGAACTCGACCACTGCCTTGGCGGCAGCAACCGGATCGACAGAGGCGGCGATTGCGGTCGGACCGGTGAAGAAATCACTCAGACCTTCGTAATCGGTGCCTGCGACGGCAAGCTTGGCAAGACTGTTCTTCGCAACCTTGTAGGTCGCGCCCGCTTCGCGGATCTTCGTGCGCAGGGCGGTGGACTGGGCCACCGTCATGCCGAGGTTGCGGGTGATGACCACCGCGCCGGCCTCGCTGAAGACGCCGTTAAGGAAGGCGACCGAATCGGCTTTCTGCGAACGATCCATGCCATACTCCTTCACATGTGACTGAGCCGGGAGACCCGGACAGTCGGCTACGTTTGTCGATGGCCCGAAGACCACCGGCGAGTCCGTGACAAGGGAAGGAGGTGCGCCGTAAAGCGCGAGGGGCGCCACGATCCTTGCAGGAGCGAGGGGCCTTGAAACTCTTTTCCCCGTCTAGGCTGGAGATTAAGTGCAGGCAGATCCTGCACACCAACTGTCTCGGACGGATGATCGGCAAGGCCAAAGAGGCCCACCGGTCGGGCGGGCCTCTGGCGGATTCGCGCTGTGAAGTCAAGCTTCGGGGCTATCGCCGCCTTCCGGTTCATAGCCCAGAACGTCGCCGGGCTGGCAGTCAAGTTCCCGGCAGATCGCTTCCAGCGTCGAGAAGCGGATGGCCTTGGCCTTGCCGGTCTTGAGGATCGAGACGTTGGCGAGTGTCAAGTCGATGCGTTCGGCCAGTTCGGTCAGCGTCATGCGGCGGGCGTGGAGCAGGTCGTCAAGTTTGACATTGATCGGCATCACACGGTCCCTTCCAGGTCTTCGCGCATCTGCGCGCCGATGCGGAACACCCGGGCGAGGATGAACAGGACGAGGGCAAGCAGCAGGCCGTTGATCGAGAAATCGGCATCGACATTGACCGAGGCTGCATCCGCGCTGGCCTGTTCAAGCATTACGCCGACGATCCCGACGGGTATGGAAAGCAGCTGGATGATGACCGACAGCCACGCCATCGCGCGCAGACGCTCTGCGTTGCCGGGGGTGAACGGATCGCCGTCCTCGACCGTTGTGACGATGGCACGGAGCTTTTCGACGAACCGATGCATCGAAGCCAGCATTGCGGCGAGCAGCGGGAACATCAGCAGGATGAGCCAATAAATCGATTCTGCAGCACCGGCCTTGGCGAGCTTTTCGGCAACCATCCCGTGCAGGCCGACCGCGGCTGCAAAACCTATACCGAGACCCACCATGCCAATCACGATTACGATCAGCATGAACGTGAGCAGAGCCTTGGCCAATCCCAGAAGCGGGTCGGTGCGGAGTGTGGACATTGGATTCCCTCCTGTTGAGTGGGCGGTCAGGCGGCGAGCGGGAGCTGGTAGGTCGCCATGACGGGACCATCGGCGAGCGCGAACGGGGCAGAGCCGGCATCCACCGTCGGCAGCCACAGCGTGGCAGCCAGCAGCAGCGAGAGGATCGCGGCGGCGGTCTGGGGAAGCAGGCGGGACATGATCGTTCTCCGATAAGGTCAATATCGATATTCAATAATATCGATTCGCCTTATCGTCAATCAATAATATTGAAAAACGATATGGCGGCCTGATGCAATGTGCTTTTGCACACATTCGGAATGTTCCCGTTGACCAGACGGCACCTTTCCTGATCACTATGGTCAAGGGCAGCGCAATCTGGGGAGATGGGCGCGTGGGGTGGCTAGCAAGAACGGCAATCGCGCTGGTGGCTGTTTGCACCGCGATGGGAACGGCACAGGCGCAGCCGGACGATACGGTCGGCACCGAGGCTGACGGCAGTGTTTCGCTCGACCGGGCTATCGTGAACCTGCTGAAGGACCGGCTTCGCAATCTTCCCCCCGGAATCGAACGCCGCTTGGTTGATGTGCCTGCGAGGGATGTGTTTTTCCCGGTGGATTCCCTGCCTGCCGATGCGGCGACGCTGCGTGCGATGGGCTACACATCGATCCAGGACAGTCCGAGGCTGACAAGCAAGATCGAAGAGCATTATCTCGCGCAGATTCCAGACGACTATAACGACCTCCCCAGGCTGGAGACCGACAAGGTGCGCGTTCTCTATCTGCGAACGTGCAATAGGTATGAGGCGGTTCGGAAAGCAGCCATGCAGTTCCGCAGTGAGGCGGTCGAGGATGGCGACATCGCCGTGTGGCATGTAGAGCAAGCAAACTTCGAACTGGCGCTTGAGGCTGTAGCGGGATCCGATCTGGATGCAGGTGAGGACCTCGCGCAGCTTTTCATGAGCGGAACTTCTTCCTCCAGCGGCATATCCGATGATAATCTGCGCAAGCTCAACCGCCTGCTGGTCCGCGCTCTGACGGACGACAAGGCAGATGCAGATACAGGTGCGCAGGCGCTTCCAGTACTTGTCCTGCGAGGACCATGCGTCACCGCGTTGAGTCCCGTAAAGTCGTTATTCCCGGGTCTGATAGCGATACCCCCCTTGCCGGTTCCGGTGGGAGGGGGCGGCTATGCTTATGCACCACCAAAGTACTTCGCCGTTTCCTGGCCTGTCGGGGCATCCCAGGTGCTCGTCGGGCGCGGGATTGAAGGCATGTTATGCAGTCAGCGCAGTTTGCCGTGGGAAAGCAGCAAATGCGGTTTCAAGCCGGCCGGTAACAGGACTGCGTTGGCCGCCAGAGCTATGGGCCGCCATGTCTTCGTCGCAAGAATTGGGTCCAAGTGGGCAAGGGGGCAGTTCGATGTGAGTGGGGCTGTGCTCTTCGGTGAGAATTTGCCTCCTGGTCAGATGCCCGTGATTACCCTCATGCCCGATCCGTGAAAGGGGAGTTGAAAGATGGAGAACTTTCGTGCCTTCGTCGAGCGTATCGGATCGGTCTGGGCCCTGGTGCTTGCCGGTGGCGCTTTCGCGCCGGTGCTCGCGGCGTTTTCGGGGTTTGCGCCAACGTCCGAAAGCTATGCCTCGGTCAACATTGCGATGATCTGCGCCTTGCTGGTGCTGGTGGTCCTTTGCAATGTCTGGGTGTTCGGCCAACGTCTCAGGGCGCAGACGGCTAAATTGGTCTTCGCCGCGCTTACTCTGGCTAGCCTCGTGCTACTGGGCACTTACATTCTCGATCTATTGAAGTTCCAGATCGTTCATGGCGAACAGACCTTCATCGGCGGTTGCGGCTGGACGGATGAAACTATTGCCATAGCAAGAGAAATGAAGCGTTCGGTTGCCAATCAGTGTCCTGGTGATGTCGAGTGGCTGCTGGATCAGGCAGCAATGCCAAAGGAAATCTGGGCCCATCCACAACTGCAGGCAAATGAGGTTCGGCTCCTGGCAAAGTGGGCAGGGTTGACGTTGTCATGGTCCGCACTCGTCGCATTCTTCGCGCTAGCGTTCCTCAAGCCCGGGCGTACGCCAAAGGGCTGAATTTTCCCGCTTTGACAACGTATGCGGCAACTCCTATATGCCGCTCCTGTCCAGCGCTTCGAGCAAGGCCGTCCCATGCGCAGGGGGTGGCTCGGGAAGGAGGCGCAGGGCAATCCATCTGACGCAAGAGGCTGCGGGCCATGGCTTCCGTTGAACGGGGTGCCGTGCGCTGTGCGGCCTTTCGCCGTTTGGTGGCCCATCGCCCGCGCGTGGCAGAATTTCCGCCGGTTTTCCGGCCATTTGTTGAAAGAGGCTCGCAACCTTTATGGTTTCCAAGACAGCCAGTCGTCCCGGTGTGAAGAAGCGCATCCGCAAGATCTTCGGGGACATCCACGAAGTCGTGCAGATGCCGAACCTCATCGAGGTCCAGCGCGAATCGTACGAGCAGTTCCTCCGCTCCGATCCGTCGATCGGCTATGTCTCGGGCCTCGAGAAGACGCTGCGTTCGGTCTTCCCGATTCAGGATTTCGCCGGCACCGCCAGCCTCGATATCAAGGAGCGTGACGGTTACGTCCTCGAAGCGCCGAAGTACGACGTGAACGAATGCCGCCAGCGCGGCATCACCTATGCTGCGCCGATGAAGGTCACGCTCAAGCTTGCCACCTTCGAGGTCGATGCCGAGACCGAGACCAAGTCGCTCATCGATATCAAGGAACAGGACGTCTACATGGGCGACATCCCGCTCATGACCGAGAACGGGACGTTCTTCATCAACGGCACCGAGCGCGTGATCGTGTCGCAGATGCACCGTTCGCCCGGCGTGCTGTTCGACCATGACCGCGGCAAGACCCACTCCTCGGGCAAGTATCTCTTCGCGGCCCGCGTGATCCCCTACCGTGGTTCGTGGCTCGACTTCGAATTCGACGCCAAGGACATCGTCAACGTCCGTATCGACCGCAAGCGCAAGCTGCCGGTCACGGCGCTGCTTCATGCGCTGGGCCTGGACGACGAGCAGATCCTCCACCACTTCTACGACACCGTGAACTGGGCACGTGCCGAGGGCGGCTGGAAGGTGCCCTTCGTGCTCGAGCAGTGGCGCGGATCGAAGCCGATGTTCGACATCGTCGATGCCAAGTCGGGCGAAGTGATCTTCCCGGCGGGCCAGAAGATCTCCCCCCGCGCTGCCAACAAGGCGGCCAAGGACGGTCTTGAAGAGCTGCTGATCCCGACCGAGGAAATCTTCGGCCGCTATGCCGCGCGTGACCTGATCGACGAAGCCACGGGGCGCATCTGGATCGAAGCCGGTGACGAAGTGTCCCCGGAAAACCTCGACATGCTCGACAAGGCCGGGATCGACACGCTCGAACTGCTCGACATCGATCACGTCTCGACCGGTCCCTGGATCCGCAACACCCTCAAGGCCGACAAGGCCCCGGATCGCGACCACGCGCTGGCCGATATCTACCGCGTCATGCGCCCGGGCGAGCCGCCGACGCGCGAAACCGCCGAAGCGCTGTTCGATGGCCTGTTCTTCGATGCCGACCGCTACGACCTCTCGGCCGTGGGTCGCGTCAAGCTGAACATGCGCCTCGGCCTCGAGTGCGATGACAGCGTCACCACCCTGCGCACGGACGACATCCTCGCCGTGGTCAAGGAACTGGTGAATCTCAAGGACGGTAAGGGCGAAGTCGACGACATCGACAACCTCGGCAACCGTCGCGTGCGTTCGGTGGGCGAGCTGCTGGAAAACCAGTACCGCGTCGGCCTGCTGCGCATGGAGCGCGCCGTGAAGGAGCGCATGTCCTCGGTCGACGTGTCGACCGTCATGCCGAACGACCTGATCAACGCAAAGCCCGCCGTGGCCGCCGTGCGCGAGTTCTTCGGTTCCTCGCAGCTCTCGCAGTTCATGGACCAGACCAACCCGCTTTCGGAAGTCACCCACAAGCGCCGCGTTTCGGCACTTGGGCCGGGCGGTCTGACCCGCGAGCGCGCCGGCTTCGAAGTCCGCGACGTTCACCCGACCCACTATGGCCGCATCTGCCCGATCGAAACGCCGGAAGGCCCGAACATCGGTCTGATCAACTCGCTGTCGACCTTCGCGCGCGTCAACAAGTACGGCTTCATCGAGACGCCGTACCGCAAGGTCGTGGACGGCAAGGTGACCAAGGACGTCATCTATCTCTCGGCGATGGAAGAGCAGAAGCACACCGTGGCGCAGGCCTCGGCCGAGCTGAATGCTGACGGATCGTTCGTCGAGGAACTCGTCTCGGCCCGCCAGAACGGCGAATTCGTGATGAGCCCGCGTGACCAGATCACGCTGATGGACGTCAGCCCCAAGCAGCTCGTCTCGGTTGCCGCCTCGCTCATTCCGTTCCTGGAAAACGACGACGCCAACCGCGCGCTCATGGGCTCGAACATGCAGCGCCAAGCCGTGCCGCTGATCAAGGCCGATGCGCCGTTTGTCGGCACCGGCATGGAAGAGACCGTGGCGCGCGATTCGGGCGCTGCGATCTCGGCCCTGCGTTCGGGCGTGGTCGACCAGGTCGACGCAACCCGTATCGTGATCCGCGCCTCGGGCGATATCGAACCCGGCCAGTCGGGCGTCGACATCTATCGCCTGCAGAAGTTCGAGCGCTCGAACCAGTCGACCTGCATCAACCAGCGTCCGCTGGTGAAGGTGGGCGACCTGATCGAGAAGGGCGACATCATCGCCGACGGTCCGTCGACCGAGTTCGGTGAACTGGCGCTGGGCCGCAACGTGCTCGTCGCGTTCATGCCCTGGAACGGCTACAACTACGAAGACTCGATCCTGATCAGCGAACGCATCGTCAAGGAAGACGTCTTCACCTCGATCCATATCGAGGAGTTCGAAGTCATGGCCCGCGACACCAAGCTCGGGCCTGAGGACATCACCCGCGACATCCCGAACGTCGGCGAGGAAGCCCTGCGCAACCTCGACGAGGCGGGCATCGTCTACATCGGTGCGGAAGTTCACCCCGGTGACATCCTCGTCGGCAAGATCACCCCGAAGGGTGAATCGCCGATGACGCCGGAAGAGAAGCTGCTCCGCGCGATCTTCGGTGAAAAGGCCAGCGACGTGCGCGACACCTCGCTTCGCCTCCCGCCCGGCGTTGCCGGAACGATCGTCGACGTTCGCGTCTTCAACCGTCACGGCATCGAGATCGACGACCGTACCCGCGCCATCCAGAACGAGGAAATCGAACGCCTCGCCAAGGACCGCGAGGACGAGCGTGCGATCCTCAACCGCGCCACCTTCAACCGCCTGCGCGACATGCTGCTCGGCCAGGTCTCGGCTGCAGCGCCCAAGGGCATCAAGAAGGGCGAAGTCATCGACGAGCAGGTTCTCGCCGATGTCGAGCGTCACGAATGGTGGAAGTTCGCCGTTGCCGACGATGCACGCCAGCAGCAGCTGGAGGCGGTCAAGGCGCAGTACGACACTGCGGTGAAGGCGATCCAGGAGAAGTTCGAGGACCGCAAGGAAAAGCTCGAGCGTGGCGATGAACTCGCCCCCGGCGTGCTCAAGATGGTCAAGGTCTTCGTTGCCGTGAAGCGCAAGCTGCAGCCGGGCGACAAGATGGCCGGCCGTCACGGCAACAAGGGCATCATCAGCCGCATCCTGCCGCAGGAAGACATGCCGTTCCTCGAGGACGGTACGCCGGTCGACTTCGTGCTCAACCCGCTGGGCGTGCCTTCGCGCATGAACGTCGGGCAGATCTTCGAAACGCACCTTGGCTGGGCCGCGCGCGGTCTCGGCAAGCGCATCGGCGCGGCTCTCGACTCATGGCGCGAGGCCAACCCGAACCCCGAAGCCGGCCAGCCGCCGGAAGCGGTGCGCGAGCTGCTCAAGGAGATCTACGGCGACAACTATGCCGACGAGATCGACGCCCGCAACGACGCGCAGATCATCGACTTTGCCCAGGCTGTCCGCAACGGCGTGCCGATGGGCTCGCCGGTGTTCGACGGCGCGGTGGAAAAGGACGTGACCGACATGCTGCGTCTGGCCGGGCTCGATGAATCGGGTCAGGTCACGCTGTTCGACGGTCGCACCGGCGATGCCTTCGACCGCAAGGTGACGGTGGGCATGAAGTACGTGCTCAAGCTTCACCACCTGGTCGACGACAAGATCCACGCACGTTCGATCGGGCCGTACTCGCTCGTTACCCAGCAGCCGCTGGGCGGCAAGGCGCAGTTCGGTGGTCAGCGCTTCGGCGAAATGGAGGTCTGGGCGCTTCAGGCCTACGGCGCGGCCTACACGCTGCAGGAAATGCTCACGGTGAAGTCGGACGACGTGGTCGGCCGCACCAAGGTCTACGAAGCGATCGTCAAGGGCGACGACACCTTCGAGGCCGGCATTCCCGAAAGCTTCAACGTGCTCGTCAAGGAAATGCGCTCGCTGGGCCTCAACGTCGAACTGTCGTCGCTCGATGACACGGATGACGACGGCCTCGCCGAGGCGGCGGAGTAAGGAATACGGGCGGCGGTTCTGCCGCCGCCCACCCCTTCGCACCAGAATTCACGTCCAACGCCCTTTCACAGGGCAAGGGAACGGCACCAAATGAACGACCTGACCAAATTCACCAACCAGCTCGCCAAGCCCGAGACCTTCGACCAGATCCAGATCGGTCTGGCGTCGCCTGAGCGCATTCGCAGCTGGTCCTTCGGCGAGATCAAGAAGCCGGAAACCATCAACTACCGCACGTTCAAGCCCGAGCGTGACGGCCTGTTCTGCGCGCGCATCTTCGGCCCCGTGAAGGACTACGAGTGCCTCTGCGGCAAGTACAAGCGCATGAAGTACAAGGGCGTCGTCTGCGAAAAGTGCGGCGTCGAAGTCACCGTCACCAAGGTGCGCCGCGAGCGCATGGGCCATATCGAACTGGCCGCGCCGGTCGCGCACATCTGGTTCCTCAAGTCGCTGCCTTCGCGCATCGGCCTGCTCCTCGACATGCAGCTCAAGCAGCTTGAGCGCATCCTCTACTTCGAAAGCTACGTCGTCATCGAGCCGGGCCTGACCCCGCTCGAGAAGTACCAGCTGCTGACCGAGGACGAACTGCTCGACGCGCAGGACGAGTATGGCGAAGACGCCTTCTCGGCCGGCATCGGTGCCGAGGCCGTCAAGCACATGCTGATGAACCTCGATCTCGAGCAGGAGCGCGACGATCTGATGGAAGAGCTGCGGACGACCAAGTCCGAGCTGAAGCCCAAGAAGATCATCAAGCGCCTCAAGGTCGTGGAATCGTTCATCGATTCGGGCAATCGTCCGGAATGGATGATCCTCGATGTCGTGCCGGTCATTCCGCCCGAACTGCGCCCGCTGGTGCCATTGGACGGTGGCCGCTTCGCGACCTCGGACCTCAACGACCTCTATCGCCGCGTCATCAACCGCAACAACCGCCTCAAGCGCCTGATTGAGCTGCGCGCGCCGGACATCATCGTCCGCAACGAAAAGCGCATGCTGCAGGAAGCCGTTGACGCGCTGTTCGACAACGGTCGCCGTGGCCGCGTGATCACTGGCGCCAACAAGCGTCCGCTGAAGTCGCTGTCCGACATGCTCAAGGGCAAGCAGGGCCGCTTCCGCCAGAACCTGCTCGGCAAGCGCGTCGACTATTCGGGCCGTTCGGTCATCGTGACCGGCCCTGAACTCAAGCTGCACCAGTGCGGCCTTCCGAAGAAGATGGCGCTCGAACTGTTCAAGCCGTTCATCTACGCCCGCCTCGATGCCAAGGGTCTGTCGATGACCCTGAAGCAGGCCAAGAAGTGGGTCGAGAAGGAACGCAAGGAAGTCTGGGACATCCTCGACGAGGTGATCCGCGAACACCCGGTGATGCTGAACCGGGCGCCGACGCTGCACCGTCTCGGCATCCAGGCGTTCGAGCCGGTCCTCATCGAAGGCAAGGCGATCCAGCTGCACCCGCTCGTCTGCTCGGCCTTCAACGCCGACTTCGACGGTGACCAGATGGCCGTCCACGTACCGCTTTCGCTGGAAGCCCAGCTCGAAGCGCGCGTGCTGATGATGTCGACCAACAACATCCTCTCGCCCGCCAACGGCAAGCCGATCATCGTGCCTTCGCAGGACATGGTGCTGGGCATCTACTATCTGTCGATGGACCGCGCTGGCGAGCCGGGCGAAGGCATGATGCTGGCCGACATGGCCGAAGTGCACCAGGCGCTGGAGGCCAAGGCCGTCACGCTGCACTCGAAGATCATCGCCCGCGTTCCGCAGACCGACGAGAACGGCAAGCAGTACCTCAAGCGTTTCGAAACGACGCCGGGCCGCATGCTGATCGGCGAATGCCTGCCCAAGAGCCACAAGGTTCCGTTCGAGATCGTCAACCGCCTTCTGACCAAGAAGGAAATCGGCGACGTGATCGACCAGGTCTATCGCCACACCGGCCAGAAGGACACGGTGCTGTTCGCCGACGCCATCATGGCGCTGGGCTTCCGCAACGCGTTCAAGGCAGGCATCTCGTTCGGCAAGGATGACATGATCATCCCCGACAGCAAGGATGCGCTGGTTGCCGAGACCAAGGAACTGGTTGCCGACTACGAGCAGCAGTACCAGGACGGCCTGATCACCCAGCAGGAAAAGTACAACAAGGTGATCGACGCCTGGAGCCGTTGCGGCGACCAGGTTGCGAATGCCATGATGGAAGAGCTCAAGAGCTCGCCTGTCGACGAGGCGACCGGCCGTCAGAAGCCGATCAACGCGATCTACATGATGTCGCACTCGGGCGCTCGTGGCTCCCCGGCGCAGATGAAGCAGCTTGCGGGCATGCGCGGCCTGATGGCCAAGCCCTCGGGCGAGATCATCGAAACCCCGATCATTTCGAACTTCAAGGAAGGTCTGACCGTTCTTGAATACTTCAACTCGACCCACGGTGCTCGTAAGGGCCTCGCGGACACCGCGCTGAAGACCGCGAACTCGGGTTACCTGACCCGTCGTCTGGTCGACGTGTCGCAGGACTGCGTCGTGATCGAGGAAGACTGCGGCACCGAGCGTGCGCTGGAAATGCGCGCGATCGTCCAGGGCGGTTCGACGATTGCCTCGCTGGGCGAGCGCATCCTTGGCCGTACCCTTGCCGAAGACCTGATCGAGGCGAAGTCGGGCGAGGTCATCGCGCAGAAGGGCGAACTGCTCGACGAAGCCGCGATCGCGAAGATCGAAGCTGCCGGCGTGCAGTCGGCCAAGATCCGCTCGCCGCTGGTCTGCGAAGCCCAGCAGGGCGTGTGCGGCACGTGCTATGGCCGTGACCTTGCGCGCGGGACGCCGGTCAACATCGGTGAAGCTGTCGGCGTCATCGCCGCGCAGTCGATCGGTGAGCCGGGCACCCAGCTGACCATGCGTACCTTCCACATCGGTGGCGCGGCGCAGGTCAACGAGCAGTCGCACCTCGAGGCGATCTCGGATGGTACCGTGGTCTACCGCGACATTCCGACGATCACCGACAAGCGCGGCCGTCGTCTGTCGCTGGCTCGCAACGGCGAAATCGTGGTCATGGACACCGAGGGCCGTGAGCGCGCGATCCACCGCGTGCCTTACGGTACTCACCTGCTGCACGAGAACGGCGCCATCATCTCGCAGGGCGATCGCCTGGCCGAGTGGGACCCGTTCACCCTGCCGGTGATCACCGAAAAGCCGGGTATCGTGCGCTATCAGGACCTTGTCGACGGCAAGACCCTGACCGAGCAGACCGACGAAGCCACCGGCATGTCGAGCCGCGTCGTCACCGAGAACCGTGCCGCCGGCCGGGGCAAGAAGGAGGACCTGCGTCCTCGCCTGACCCTGCTCGACGACGATTCGGGCGAAGCTGCACGCTACCTGATGGCTCCGGGCACCACGCTCTCGGTCGAGGACGGCCAGCGCGTCGAAGCGGGCGACATCCTCGCCCGTGCATCGCGCGAAGCCGCCAAGACCCGCGACATCACCGGCGGTCTGCCGCGCGTTGCCGAACTGTTCGAGGCCCGCAAGCCGAAGGACAATTCGATCATCGCCAAGATCGCAGGGCGCATCGAGTTCGTGCGTGACTACAAGGCCAAGCGCAAGATCGCGATCATCCCGGAAGAGGGTGAACCGGTCGAGTACCTCGTGCCGAAGAGCCGCGTGATCGACGTGCAGGAAGGCGACTACGTCAAGAAGGGCGACAACCTGATCTCGGGCTCGCCCGATCCGCACGACATTCTGGAAGTGATGGGTGTCGAGGCTCTGGCCGAATACCTCGTCGCGGAAATCCAGGAAGTCTATCGCTTGCAGGGCGTGAAGATCAACGACAAGCACATCGAGGTGATCGTTCGCCAGATGCTGCAGAAGGTCGAGATCACCAACGGTGGCGACACCACCCTGCTGCCGGGCGAACAGGTCGACCTCGAGGAGATGCTCGAAACCAACGCCAAGCTGGAAGAGGGCATGCAGCCCGCCGAAGGCAAGCCGGTGCTGCTGGGCATCACCAAGGCCTCGCTGCAGACGCGCTCGTTCATCTCGGCCGCGTCGTTCCAGGAAACCACCCGCGTGCTCACGCAGGCGGCCGTGGAAGGCAAGAAGGACTCGCTGATCGGTCTCAAGGAGAACGTGATCGTCGGTCGTCTCATCCCCGCCGGTACCGGTGCGGGCATGAACCGCCTGCGCGTCGCCGCCTCCTCGCGCGATGCCGCGCTGCGTGCCTCCTACCGCAAGCTCCAGGAATCGCTGATCGCTCCGGCGACGGCAGCCGAAGAGCATGCAGCCGAGCTGGCGCAAGGGCCGGAAGCCGCAATCGGTGACGATCCGCTGGCGGCGGTCGAGGGCGAGACCCACGGCACCGACGCCGATGCCGGCGATTACCTGATCGAGGGCGACGAGGCGTAAGGCTTCGTCGATCCGTCAGGGACAGTTTGAAGGCCTCGCCGGAGCGATCCGGCGGGGCCTTTTTACGTCTGCTTGACAGGGGCGCCGGGCTTCTACGGCAGTAGAACTTCCTACGCTCCTGACACGCCAATCTAACTTCGTTGCCTCATGCCATGTATACCAATCTCAAGGGACACGGCATGCTCAGTGAGCAGACTTCACGTGGCGCCAAACTGGTCGTCGCATTGATACTCGCGGCGATCCTGATCGTGGGCGTGGCGGTCAGCTATATTCGGTTCGGCGGACCGCTCCACAAGCAGAACCTGTTGCAGGACGAACTCCTGGCAGACATCCTGCCGCCGCCGGCGTTCGTCGTCGAACCCTATCTTCACGCCACATGGTCGCTGACCGACCCCGCGCACGCCGTTCACGCAAAGGCGGAACTCGCCGAAGAGCGCGCGCTGTTCGAACAGCGCAAGGCCTATTGGGCCACGGCGCCTGTGCCTGATGAACTGCGCAACGAAGTGCAGGCCACCATCGGCACTGCCGATGCATTCTGGCAGGCCATCGACCAGCGATTTCTTCCGGCTCTCGAATCCGGGGATACCGCGACGATGCTGCGAGTCCAGCAGGAGGAACTTGCCCCAGCCTACCTGAAACAGCACGACGCGGTCGAGCATCTCGTTGAGCGGTCCACCGCCTATCGCGCCGCGCTGATGGAAAATGCCAATCGCCTCGTGTTCATCCTGATCGCAGCGTTCGCGGCGATTGCCTGCGCTGTTCTCGCTATCGTGCTGTTTGCCGCCAGGATGATCCGGCAGCGCGTCGTTGCGCCGTTGGTCGAGACTGCCGGGACGATGCAGCGCATGGCCGAAGGCGATTATCGCACCGAGGCTTCGGGGGCGGAGCGGAATGACGAGATCGGCGTGATGGCACGCGCCATTGGTGTTTTCCGGGAGAACGGCATCGCCCGGGCCAAGGCGCAGGAGGAGCAGCAGGCAGTCGTTGCGGCGCTATCGGCAGGCCTTGACTGCATGGCGCGCCAGAATCTCGAACATCGCATCGACCAGCGCTTCCCCGAAGCCTACGAGGAGCTGCGGACGAACTACAACATCGCCGTCGATGCCCTTGCATCGGCAATGCGCACCGTACGTGTGGGCGCAGCGAGTGTGCTCAATTCGATCGCCGAGATCCGCGATGCCAGCGACGATCTGGCGCGGCGCAACGAGCAGCAGGCATCGAGCCTCGCCCAGACCGCATCGGCCATGCAAAGCGTGACCGGCAGCGTGCGGGAAACCGCATCGGGGGCAAAGGATGTCAATGTTGCGATCAGCTCGGCCCATGGCGAGGCCAGCAGTGGCGGCGAAGTGGTGCAGCAGGCCATTGCCGCGATGGCCGCGATCGAAGCATCGGCGCAGGAGATCAGCAATATCATCTCGGTCATCGATGGAATCGCGTTCCAGACCAACCTGCTGGCCCTGAATGCTGGTGTCGAGGCCGCACGCGCGGGCGAATCCGGCAAGGGCTTTGCCGTTGTCGCAACCGAAGTCCGTGCCCTTGCCCAGCGCTCTGCCGAAGCCGCGCAGAACATCAAGACTCTGATCGAGAACAGCACGAGCCAGGTGGAGGAGGGTGTCCGACTGGTTGGCGAAACCGGCTCCCGCCTGACCGGCATCGTCGATCAGATCGCAGCAGTCGATGCTTTGGTCACGCAGATCGCGCAGGCCGCGGCGCGACAGGCGGAAAGTCTTGAGCAGGTCAACGTGGAAGTGGCCGCCATGGACCGGATGACGCAGGCGAACGCGGCAATGGTGGAGGAATCCTCGGCGGCAACCCGCAGCCTGTCCTCCGAGGCGGAGCGGCTGACCGATCTGGTCTCGACCTTCCGCACGCGCGATATCGAAAACCGGCCGACAGAGGTGCCCAACCCGCAGGTCTTGCGGCGCTCTTCCGCGCTCCAAGAGGATGTGGCGCCACCCAGGATCCTGCGCTTCGGTACATGAAAATGCAGCAAGGCCGGACGCCCATGGCATCCGGCCTTGCAGTCAACCCATGCACAGTGGTCAGCGGCCCCTGCGGTGCTCGCCCTTGACCCAGCGCACGGTGCCGGATGAGGCGCGCATCACCACGCTTTCGGTGGTCATCACGCCGCTCTTGTGCACCTTGACGCCTGCCAGCAGCGAGCCGTCGGTCACGCCGGTAGCGGCAAAGATGCAGTCACCCTTGGCCAGCTCGATCAGGTCATACTGCTTGTTCAGGTCCTCGATGCCCCACTTGCGGGCGCGGGCCTTCTCGTCCTCGTTGCGGAACAGCAGGCGGCCCTTGAACTGCCCGCCAACGCAGCGCAGCGCTGCTGCGGCAAGCACGCCTTCCGGAGCGCCGCCAGTGCCCATGTACATGTCGACGCCGGTTTCCTCGTTGGTCACCGCGATCACGCCCGCCACGTCACCATCGGGGATCAGCTTGATGCCGCAACCCAGCGAGCGCAGCTCAGCAATCAGGGCAGAATGGCGCGGACGATCCAGCACGCAGACGTTGATGTCGCCGGGAGCGACGCCCTTGGCCGCTGCCACGGCCTTCACGTTCTCGGTGGGCGACTTGTCGAGGTCGATGATCCCGTCGGGATAGCCGGGGCCACAGGCCAGCTTGTCCATGTAGACGTCCGGTGCGTTGAGCAGGCCGCCTTCTTCAGCCACGGCCAGCACGGCAAGTGCGTTGGGGCCATCCTTGGCGGTGATGGTCGTGCCTTCGAGCGGATCGAGAGCGATGTCGATCTTCGGGCCCTTGCCTGGCGCCGCGCCGACCTTTTCGCCGATATAGAGCATTGGCGCCTCGTCGCGCTCGCCTTCGCCGATCACCACGGTGCCGTCCATGTAGAGTTCGTTGAAGGCAGCCCGCATGGCTTCCACTGCCGCAGCATCGGCGGCCTTCTCGTCTCCACGGCCGATCAGGCGCGAGGCGCCAATCGCCGCGGCCTCGGTCACCCGGACCATTTCGAGCACGAGGACGCGGTCAAGAACCTGCGAAGCGGCGGGATTTTTGGTCATTTCGGTCACGATGGCTCCAGCTTGGTCGGGTGGTGACGAATCTAGCACGAGTATTGTCATGGTTCAGCCGATGTGCAGCATTTCCCCGGCAGACCCGGCTCGACGCGGCGCACAAGCTGTGCAAACGTATGCGCAAACATCACTATGTCTCGCAAAAGGCAATGCGTGGCACAGATGACGCTGGTGTGACCTGGCACTAGACGTGAGGTAAGGGTCTTGTCGAGACAGAGAGTGGCAGTTCTGGCAGGCCTTGCGCTTCTTTTTGGCGCTTGTCCCGCGTCTGCGCAGGATCAGGCGCCCGCGGCAACTCCGGCGAAGCAGGGGCCGGTCGTACCTGGTGCGGCGACCAGCGACGCGGAAGTTGCGCGAAACCTGCTGACCACTTCCCAGACCCAGCGGTGCAGGCCGATGCAGAGGTCTGACGGAACCATCGTGGTCTGCGGCGGCAAGGACGCGAGCGACCGCGAGCGCGTGCCGCTTCGTGACGAAACCGACGGCGCAAAGTCGACCGACGACGGCCTGCCCCGCGCGCCGAACGTCTCGGGCCTGCGCGATTGCAGCCGGGGCTGCATCGGCCTTGGCGGCAAGCCCCACGAGATCTACATGTTCGATATCAAGGCGCTGCCGCCACCGCCGCCGGGCTCGGATGCGGACCGGATTGCCAAGGGCGAAATCCCCGCGCCCTGACGGCGGCGGTCGTTATTCGCCGAGGATATGCATGACCAGCGGCGGCTCTGCCAGAACCGGTGAGCCATCAAGCAGGCGCAGCGCTTCGCTGATCGCGCTTTCCGGCCCTTCGTGCGTGACCAGCGAGACCATGACCGGCGCGTTGTCGGCCCCGCCCTTCTGGATCAGGCTTTCGATGGATACGCCCGCATCGCGCATCGCCGCAGTGATCTCGGCCAGAACACCGGGGCGGTCCGCGACGTTGAAGCGGATATAGGCCTTGCCGGTACGGTGGCCCACGTCTGCGGGAGCCGCATGATCGAGTTCGGCCACGGGAATCGAGAACGGCGCACCGATATCGCCGCGGGCAATGTCGATAAGGTCGGCCACGACCGCACTGGCCGTGGGGCCATCACCGGCGCCCGCGCCCTGAAACAGCAGGCGGCCGACGAAGTTGCCCTCCGCGACGACGGCATTCGTGGCACCATCGACATGGGCGAGCGGGTGGTCGCGGTGGACGAGATGCGGGTGCACGCGCTGGAACAGGCGGCGGTTGCCGGCGGCGTCGACCTCCGTCTCGGCCATGCCGATCAGGCGGATATAGTAGCCGAGCGCATCGGCCTGCGCGATATCGGCCGCCAGCACGCGGCGAATGCCGGTCGCTGCAACCGGCGCGAAGTCTACCGCGGTGCCGAACGCGATCGAGGAGAGGATCGAGAGCTTGTGGGCAGCGTCGATGCCGTCGATGTCGAAGGTCGGATCGGCCTCCGCATAGCCCTTGGCCTGCGCCTCGGCGAGGACGTCGGCAAAGTCGCGGCCGGTGTCCTCCATGGTCGAGAGGATGTAATTGCAGGTGCCGTTGAGGATGCCGTAGACCCGCGCGATCTCGTTGGCGGCAACGCCTTCCTTCAGGCCCTTGATGACCGGGATGCCACCGGCGACTGCCGCCTCGAACTTGAGAGCGACTTTCGCCGCCTCGGCCTTCGTCGCCAGTTCCACGCCGTGGTGCGCGATCATGGCCTTGTTGGCGGTGACCAGCGCCTTGCCTGCTTCGAACGTGGTGCGAGCAAGCGCGAGCGCCGGACCATCGGCACCGCCGACCAGCTCGACCACCACGTCGACGTCGGGCCGCTCGCCCAGGATGACCATGTCGTCTTCCCAGGCATAGCGCGAGACGTCGAAGCCCCGGTCCTTTTGGCGATTGCGCGCGCTGACGGTGGTAATGACGATCGGACGACCCGCACGCCTTGCGATGAGGTCCGCATTGGCCTCGATCAACCGGATTACCCCGCCGCCGACCGTGCCCAGCCCGGCCAGCGCGATGCGCAAAGGTTCGCTCATGTCATTCCCGTCCGCTGAAACTGGCAGATGCCATCAGCAAATTATGCCAATAACAGATTCTGCGCGGCGGGCCTTAGGAGACATGAGCGAGGCGGGCAACCTCGCGTTTGATCAGCGCTCCACTGCGGGCCGGTTGCGGCTGCACTCGCCAAGCTGGGCAATGACGAAGGCGTAATCGTCGGCTGCGGCGCGGACGTGCGCAGCGCTGCCGGAGAGACTCGCGCCCGGTGGCATCTGCGCAGGCAGGCTGCAGGCAAGGCGATACCACGTAAGCGTGTCGCGGGCGGGCGGGCGGGCTGCCTGGTCGACGATCTCGGACAGGCTGACACCCCAGGTCCGCCCCATGCCCGGGCGGCGGACGACAGAGAGCGACACGGGCGCATTGTTCTGGGTTTGCAGGAACACCTGCGTCTCGCCTTCGCCGACAAGATTGCCGGGAACATGCAGGACCTCGCGCACGCCCTTGATCCGCGGCGGCGCGTCGGGCGAAAGCATTTCGGTGAGAATCGCGCGCGTCCGCATCTCGGTTTCGCCTGACCAGGGCAACTGCGCGCCCGCATCGACAAGGCTGATCTCTCCGGCGCGACCGGGCACGGTCCTTGCAAACAGCAGCATGACCGCCTTCGAAAGCTTCGGGACTTTCCCCCGGGCATCGAGCGGAACATCGGCCAGATAGCGCACGGTCTCGCCCATGGCGGGGCCAGTCAGCACGGTCTGGGTGCGGGCTTCGATCAGCACGCGGGCCATTCCCGGGGCTACGCCGGGAGCCTGTTCGGGCTTGAGCCGCGATGCCTTGCGCACCTGCACGCGCAGCACGGTCTCGGCAGCGTCGGCCAGCGAGGCAAGGTCGGCGTAGGTAACAGAAGGCGCCGCCCCGGCGGTGACAGCGCCGTCATCACGCCGAATCGCTGATTGCTGAGCGCTGGCCGAGGTGGCTGCGAATCCTGAAAAGAGCATTGCGAAGGCAGCGGCAGGGAGCGCAGCATTCGATACAAACCTAGGCATAACAGGGTCTCCGGCGGAATCCGCGCTTCGTTTCTGGCTGATTTCAGGCAGTGCAACCATGAATCACGAGTTAACGGATAAAGCATTTGCGCGCCTTTGGCTTCGCCGTTAAAGATGCGCCGGTTCGGGCAATCCAAAACAAGCAGCCCGACGCTTGCCGCCGCCAAACCCCCTGGTTTGATGTCGGCGGACCGGGTTGCCGGCAGGGTGGATTGAAATTTGCTGGATTGGCCTTCGGGCAGGACGGTGATCCTGCGCGCGGGCACCACCTTGGTCAGGGCCGTCATGCGCGTGCTCCGGGCCCGGGTGGGCGATCAGGAGTATTGGAGCTGAATGGCATACGCTGACCAACAGATGAGCGGTAACAAGATCACCGCGCTCATCGTCGTTGCGATTCTTCATGTCGCCGTTGGCTACGCGCTCGTTACGGGCCTGGCTCAAGAGGCGTTCAAGAAGGTCAAAGAGGTGACCTCGGCGGTCAACATCGAGGAAGAGAAGCCGCCGGAGGAGCCGCCGCCGCCGCCGCCTCCGAAGGAGAACACGCCGCCGCCGCCGATCGTCGCGCCTCCGCCGCCGATCAGCTTCAACGCGCCGGCGCCGCAGGTTCAGACGGTCAATGAAGCTCCTCCGATTCCGGCTCCGCCGGCGCCGGTTGCGCTTCCTGCACCGCCTGCCGCTCCGCCCCCGCCGCGCTTCCAGCCCAAGGGCGCTGCGCCAAAGGGCAATCCCGGCAACTGGGCGACGTCGAACGACTACCCCTCGCGTGCGCTTCGCGAAGAGCGTGAAGGCACCACGGGTTTCCGTGTCACGGTCGGTACCGACGGCAAGGTGACGGACTGCCAGATCACCAGATCTTCAGGCAGCCCGGATCTTGACGAGGCGACCTGCGCCAACGTCCGCCGCCGCGCGCGTTTCACGCCCGCGACCGACGGTGAAGGCCAGCCGACCACGGGCTCGTATTCGAACTCGATCCGCTGGGTCATCCCGAAGGATTGATCCGCACCGCGGAGCTGACACGAGAGCCTGGTCCGACCGGCACTCACGCACTTTGATTTGAATTGAAGAGGAAGACTCGCAATGTTCATCTACGCTCTTGCTGCCGCCGCTGGCGCCGCAGCGCCGCAGAAGTCCTTCGGCATCAAGGAAGCCCTGTTCCCGAACGGTCAGCCGAACTGGATCGGCATCGCCACCCTCGTGATCCTCGCGATCATGTCGTTCGGTTCGTTCTACATCCTGTTCACCAAGCTCATGGAGCAGAACAAGATCATCGGCCAGTACAAGAACATCGGCACGTTCTGGCGCGCTCCCTCGCTGCGTGAAGGCGCTGCGAAGCTCGAAAAGAACTCGGCATGGCGCCAGATCGTCGACGACGGCATCGCCGCCGAAGACCAGCACGGCAAGATGACCGACGCCATGGAAGCCCATGACTGGCTGCACGGTTCGCTCGCCCGCTCGGAAGCGTTCGTGAACGCTCGCCTCGCCGGCGGCCTTCCGTTCCTCGCCACCGTCGGTGCTACCGCTCCGTTCATCGGTCTGTTCGGTACCGTGGTCGGCATCTACAACGCGCTGATCAACATCGGCCTCGCCGGTTCGGCCTCGATCGACAAGGTCGCAGGTCCGGTCGGTGAAGCTCTGATCATGACCGCGCTGGGTCTTCTCGTCGCCGTTCCGGCCGTGCTTGCCTACAACTGGCTGCAGGCTCGGAACAAGAAGATCGCAGAGCTGCTCTCGGGCTTCTCGACCGACATCCTGGCGAACATCAACTCGAAGGGCGCTGTGAAGCCTGCTCTTCCGGCTGCTCCGGCCACCCCGGCCGCTCCGGTCAAGAAGTAAGCAAAGAACCGGGTCGGCGGCATGTCGCCGGCCCCTTTCCGGAACGCGGGTCCCAGGCCGGAGTCTTTCTCCGGATCGCTCCGGCCCCTCTCGCGGCTCAAAACGGATAGGATGTAACCCATGGCAATGTCTGTAGGCGGCGCTGGCGGAGAAGAACGCCCGATGTCGGACATCAACACCACGCCGCTCGTGGACGTGATGCTGGTGCTGCTGATCATCTTCCTCATCGCGGTGCCCGTCGCGATCCAGTCGATCGAGAAGCTCAAAGTCCCCGTGCTTGTCAGCGAGGAATCGCAGGACAAGGTCGAGAACCTGATGCTGTCGGTCGTCTCGACGGACGCCGCAGGCCGTAGCCCGAAGGAACCCGGTTACGAGGGTTCTTCGCGCACCGGCCAGTGCCGCGTCTATTTCAACAACATCACCCCGGTGGACAACCAGGAGCTGTACCAGCAGGCTTTCAATCGCCTCGATGCGATCGTGAAGCGTGAAGGCGGCGCCGCCAACATGGACCCCGAGAAGATCCCCGAAGTGCATATCCGTGGCGACGTGAACGTGCCGTGGAAGTGCATCGCAGGGGCCATCTACAACGTCCAGTCCGCTGGCTATCCCAAAGTCGGCTTCATCTCGACGCCGGTCGATCCGGGCTAAGCCCGGACCCTCGACAGGTCCAGAGAGCGAACAGGAGTACCAACCATGGCAATGAGCGGCGGCAAGGATGATGGCTCGCCGATGATGGAAATGAACACGACGCCGTTGATCGACGTCATGCTCGTTCTCCTCATCATGTTCATCATCACCATCCCGGTGGCCACGCATGCGGTGAACATCGACCTCCCGCAGCCGACGAACATCCCCAACAACGTCACGATCGATCCGATCAAGAACAAGCTGGTGCTGACCGCGACCAACCAGATCCTCTGGAATGGTGCTTCGGTAAGCGAAGGCCAGCTGGTCTCGATCATCGCCTCGACGAAGGGGATCAACCCCGAGCCGGAACTGCAGTTCCAGCCCGAGGAATTCGCCAGCTACGAGATCGCGAACCGGCTGATGAAGATCATCACGGACGCCAAGGTCACGAAGTTCGGCTTCGTCGGCAACGAGAACTTCGCCACTTTCGAAAAGGGTCCGAACTAAGGACTTAGCCCGAGGGCTGAAGACAAGAGGGAGCGGTGCGAACCGCTCCCTTTTTTGTTGTGGCAAAGCTTCTGCACCCACGCCTGCTTGGGAAGGGTGTTTCGCGCGGAGGCGCGGAGAAGGTTACGCGCTTGTTTCTCGCAAAGGCACAGAGGGAGCAGAGATCGCAGAGAAGAAAGAGGTATCTGACCCAACGATACAAAGACACGAAGATGGCGCGCCATGTGGCAAAGCCGCCTCACAATGCTGGCATTTCGTGCGATCGGCACTGAAGGCCTGCGGCGCGCGCAATCCCTTTGCGTCTTCCCGTCTTTGCGCATGACAGCCCGGGCGCAGGCCGTACTCTTTTCCGCGATCTCTGCTCGCTCCGCGCCTCTGCGAGAAACCCTTCTTCTCTCCAACAAAGAGCATCATCCGCTGGCGAATGCGGACCGGTGACGCCGGGGGAGGTGCAGATCGCGCGACCGGTGCGGTGCCGTTGTGGCACGCAGCGGGGAGGGCGCGGGACCGGGTGCGAGTGGCCGGGGGGCGGTTCCGGGCCCCTTGTCGGCTCAGCCTGATGGTCGGACACATGTGAAAGGACGAAGCCTTGGCAGCGGCTCGCGTACTGCCTTGGCTTCTGGCAAGCGGCTGCGTGAAAAGAACCTGTCGTTTGTGCTGACACTGTCGCACAATCATGGCGGGTTCCGCATCCGCAGCGTCGCTCAGGGTTCGGCGCCGTGCTATCAGCCCTGGGGTGTCCTGTCTGTCCTTGGGTAACGGCAGGGTTTGCCCGGTGGGTCTGGGCTTTACGCCCCGCATTGAACCCGCTGCGCACCTGCCGCACCGATCGCGCCGGAAGCCTCCGCACACAGCGTCAGCTTCCGAAGGGAGAGGAGCGGGTTGGCCTTGTGCCCTCTCCTGACCTGTGGGCGGAGCATGTAACCTATATGGTTCGTTTTGTCAAGTTATCTTTGCACCACCCTCAGTCGTCATCCCGGGCTTTGACCCGGGATCCCGCTCCCTTGGTTCACAGGAAGCGCAGAAGAAAAGCCCAGCCCCGGGTCAAGCCCGGGGCGACGACTGTTCTTGGAGTGTTGGTGGCGCGCGAGGACAGAGAGACTCCGGCTCCAGACCAGCACGACGATTAGGATCGCTGATAACTGCAAGGGCAGATCGGCGTCACGTTACGAGACGAAATCAGGTTAATGCCGAGGTCCACTCCGCCTCCTTGAAACCGACCAGCAAGCCGCCCCGATGCTCCACGATAGGGCGCTTGATGACGGAAGTGTTTTCGGCGAGCACGGCGGGGGCGTCGTCTCCGGCAAGGGTGGCCTTCTGGGCGTCGTCGAGCTTGCGGAATGTCGTGCCGGCCTTGTTCACCACCTTGTCGAGTCCGGCGGCGGCGATCCATCGGGCGATCCGGGCGGGGTCGGCACCCTGCTTCTTGTAGTCATGGAAGGTGTAGGCGATGCCCTGCTTGTCGAGCCAGACCCGCGCCTTCTTGACCGTGTCGCAGTTGGGGATGCCGTAGACGGTGATGCTCATGAGTCCTGCCTGTTGAAGCGGTGCACGCGCGTTGGCGTGCCCGCGAAAAGGGTATAGCTCTCGTAGTATTCGGTGCGGCCCCTTGCCTGCATTTCGGCGTGATGGGCAACGCGGCGCCATGCCAGTGCCGATGCCTCATCCTCCCATTCAGACAGGGCAATGACCTCGCCGTCGTCGGCAGTATAGCTCTTGAAGGCGAGGTAACCGGGCTGCCGGGCGGCGAGCTCTTCCATCGCCTGGGCATCGGCAGAGTAGGCGGCGGCATCGATATCGGCGCGCTTGCGGTTGCGGAAGACGACGAGGAACATGGGGCAAGCGATAGCGCGATGGCCCGCGCGCCGAAAGGTGGACTTTTCCGCGCATCTGCGACAAAGCGCCATCCCATGAGCCTGAACAGCTTCGGTCACCTCTTCCGTTTCACCACCTGGGGCGAAAGCCACGGGCCCGCGATTGGCGCGGTGGTCGACGGCTGCCCTCCCGGCCTTGCCATCAGCGAGGCACAGATCCAGCCGTTCCTCGACGCGCGCCGCCCCGGCCAGTCGCGCTTTACCACGCAGCGGCAGGAGCCGGACCAGGTGCGCATCCTCTCGGGCGTGTTCGAGGGCCCAGATGGTGTCAGACGCACGACGGGAACGCCGATCAGCCTGATGATCGAGAACGTGGACCAGCGTTCGAAGGACTATGGCGACGTGGCCAAGGCCTATCGCCCCGGTCACGCCGACTATGCCTATGATGCCAAGTACGGTTTCCGCGACTATCGCGGCGGCGGGCGCTCGTCGGCGCGCGAGACGGCTTCGCGCGTGGCCGCTGGCGCCGTGGCGCGTCTGGTCATCCCCGAAGTCCAGATCCTTGCCTGGGTCAGCGAAATCGGTGGCGACCGCATCGACATGGATCACTTCGATGCCGACGAGATCGGCCGCAACCCGTTCTTCTGCCCGGATTCGTGGGCGGCGGCGCGCTGGGAAAAGCGGGTCGACGAGGCGCGCAAATCGGGCTCGTCGCTGGGTGCGGTGGTGGAATGCGTGGCGACGGGGGTTCCGGCCGGCTGGGGCGCACCGCTCTATGCCAAGCTCGATGCCGAACTCGCCCATGCGATGATGGGCATCAATGCGGTCAAGGGCGTGGAGATCGGCGACGGCTTCGAAGCGGCGCGCAATACCGGCGAAGGCAACGCCGATCCGATGCGGCCGGGTTCCGGGGCGCCTGAATTCCTGGCGAACCACGCGGGCGGCATTGCCGGCGGCATTTCGACCGGGCAGCCGGTGACGGTGCGCGTGGCGTTCAAGCCGACGTCCTCAATCCTCACGCCGATGCCGACGATCACGCAAGAGGGTGAGGCGACCGAGCTGTTCACCAAGGGCCGCCATGACCCATGCGTGGGCATTCGCGGGGTTCCTGTGGTTGAGGCGATGATGGCGCTGGTGCTGGCGGACCAGAAGCTGCTGCACCGGGGGCAAGTCGGCTAAAAGCGGCTGCTGTTAAAAGATCGGCGGCGGTTGAGCCGCTGGTGAAAGGTCGTTAGTCTCCTCTGCAACAAAATTGCGGGAGCACGTTTCTTGGCCAAGCGCCTTACCCTCTACATCGTGATCGGCATGGTGCTCGGCATCCTCGTCGGTTACGTGCTCAACACCAGCTATCCCAAGGGCGACGAAACGCTGGCGCAGATCGCCGATACGCTGAAGCTGCTGCCTGACATCTTCCTGCACCTGATCAAGATGATCATCGCGCCCCTGATTCTGGCGACGCTGGTGACGGGCATCGCCGGAATGGGCGACAGCGCGGCGCTGGGCCGGATCGGCGGGCGGGCGCTGGCATGGTTCATCACCGCCAGCCTGATCTCGATCGGTCTCGGCCTCTTGCTGGTGAACCTTTTCAAGCCAGGGGTGGGGCTGGAATTCACGGCCGCCGGGCCAGTGGGCGATCTGGCGACGGCGGACTTCACCTTGCGCCACTTCGTGCTCGAGATTTTCCCGACCAGTGCCCTCGACGCGATGGCTAAGAACAACGTGCTGCAGATCCTCGTGTTCTCGCTGTTCGCGGGCGTGGCGCTGTCGGCCATCGGCGAGACCGGGGCGCCGATCGTGCGCGGCTGCGAGGCGCTGGCGCATCTCATGCTGCAGATCACCGACTATGTCATGCGCATGGCGCCGCTTGCCGTGTTCGGGGCGCTGGCTTCGGTGATCGCGACCAAGGGGCTCGGCATCGTCGTGACCTATGGCGTGTTCGTCTCGGAGTTCTACTTCGGGCTGCTGCTGCTGTGGATCATCCTGCTGACGCTGGGCGGGATCTTCCTCAAGGGCCGCATCTTCCTTCTGGCGCGTTACATTCGCGAGCCGCTGCTGCTGGCGTTTTCGACCGCGAGTTCCGAATCAGCGCTGCCCAAGCTGTTCGAACAACTCGACCGCTTCGGCGTGCCGCGCCGCATTTCAGGGTTCGTGCTGCCGCTGGGCTACAGCTTCAACCTCGACGGTTCGATGATGTACACCAGCTTTGCGACGATGTTCATCGCGCAGGCCTATGGCATCGAGCTTTCCATGGGGCAGCAGATCGCCATGCTGCTGACGCTGATGGTGACCTCGAAGGGCATTGCCGGGGTGCCGCGCGCAAGCCTCGTGGTGATTGCCGCCACGCTGACGCAATTCGGGCTGCCGCTCGAGGGCATCGCCCTGCTGCTCGGCGTCGATACCTTCCTGGACATGGGGCGCACCGCCACCAACGTCGTCGGCAATGCAGTGGCGACCTCGGTCATCACCAAGTGGGAAGGCATGTTGCAACCGCCGCTGGACCCCGATGCCGAGCCACCGCACGCACCTGCCCATACCGTGGCCGATGGTCGGGCAGGGCTTAACCTCGACCCGGTCAACTACGAGAAGTAGGCCCTATTTCTCCAGTTCGACCGGAGTGAATTCGCCCAGACCGCAGGCGCCCCGGTTGATCGGGCCGGGGCCGCCGTTGTTCACCAGCACCGTGATGATGTCGACATTGCAGAGCTGGGTGAGCGAGGTCGAGTAGGAGAAAGCGCGCTCGAACCCGAGGCTGAAGCAACGGTTGGGCAGGGTGTTGCGATACCACTGGCCGCCGCTGGTGCGGAAGTCGATGGTCCAGTCATCGCGGACCTGGCTTTCGCGGATGGTCTGGAGAGGCAGGCAATTGACCGGCTTGCCGACGACCTTTGCCTTGGGAATGTCGCTACGGTGGCCGTCATTGCCCTGTTTTGCATCGGCAGTGCAGCCGGCCACGGCCAGTGCCACCCCTGCGATCAGAAATGGAGTCACGCGCTTCATGCCTTGCTCTCCTTCCTTGCCTTCTGGCCTGCGGGAGCCTTTGCCTTCCTGGCCTGGGCGGGCCTGGCTCCTTTCTCCAGAACCTTGCCCTTGAAGCTGCAAAGATCAACCAGCCCGCAGTGCCAGCATTCGGGCGTCCGCGCCTTGCACACATAGCGTCCGTGCAGGATCAGCCAGTGGTGCGCGCCGACGCGAAACGGCTGGGGAACCTTCTTCTCCAGCCCTTTCTCAACGGCGAGTGGCGTCTTTCCCTTCGCAAGGCCGGTGCGATTGCCGACACGGAAGATATGCGTATCGACCGCAAAGGTTTCCGCGCCGAACGCGCAGTTCATCACGACGTTGGCGGTCTTGCGGCCAACGCCGGGGAGCTGCGTGAGGAGATCGCGGTCTGCCGGAACCTCGCCGCCGTGTTCGCGCACAAGGATTTCGGCCATGGCCATGACGTTCTTGGCCTTGGAATTGAACAGGCCGATGGTCTTGATGTGCTGCTTCAGGCCCTCCTCGCCAAGGTCGAGCATGTCCTGCGGCGTCTTGACGATGGCGAACAGCTTGCGCGTCGCCTTGTTCACGCCGACGTCGGTCGCCTGTGCCGAGAGCGTGACGGCCACCAGCAACTGGTAGACGTTGCCGTATTCCAGCTCTGTCTCGGGCGAGGGGTTGGCCTCGGCGAGGCGGCGGAAAAATTCGAAGATGTCCGCCGACTTCATGTCAGAGGCCCAACACCTCGGGCATGGTGTAGCGGCCCGGTGCCTTGCCGATGATCCACTCCGCCGCGCGGATCGCGCCCTTGGCGAAGATGCCGCGATTCTCGGCAAGGTGGGAGAAGGTCAGGCGTTCGTTATCGGCAAGGAAGTGGACCGAGTGGTCGCCTGCGACAGAGCCGCCGCGCAAGGCGGCAAAGCCGATCGTGCCGGCCTTGCGCGCGCCGGTGATGCCATCGCGGCCACGCACGGCTTCATCGGCCAGATGCACGCCGCGCCCCTTGGCTGCCGCTTCGCCGAGCAGCAGCGCGGTGCCCGAGGGCGCGTCGACCTTCATGCGGTGGTGGGTCTCGACGATCTCGATGTCCCAGTCCTCGCCGAGGCGGGAGGCAGCTTCGCGCACCAGGTGGCTGAGCAAGGTCACGCCCAGCGAGGTGTTCCCGGTCTGCAGCACGGGGATGCTTACCGCTGCCGAATCGATCAGCCAGTGGTGGCGCTCCTCGAGCCCGGTGGTGCCGATGACGATGGGCACGCCGGTGTGGATCGCGGCATCGAGATTGAATTCCAATGCGCCCGGAGCGGAGAAATCGACCAGCACGTCACTGGACTGGGCGAGGGCGAGCGGGTCGCCGCCCTTGTCTATCCCGCCGGCAAATTCGTGCCCGGCTGCTGCAACTGCTGCCTGCAGCGCATTGCCCATTCGTCCAGCGCTGCCGATGATTCCGATTCTGGTCATTGCCTATCCTTCACGTCGCGTGCTTCATGGTCGTGATGAGCACCCCACGCAATATCGTCATTCTTACCGGAGCCGGAATTTCTGCAGAGTCCGGTATCGATACCTTTCGCGGAGGCGGGGGGCTATGGGAGCAGCACCGGGTCGAGGACGTGGCGACGCCCGAGGCCTTCGCGCGTGACCCGAACCTGGTGCTGCGGTTCTATGACATGCGGCGCGAGGCGATCCAGACCAAGGAGCCCAACGCCGCCCATTACGCGCTGGCCCGGCTCGACCGGGAATGGGCGAAGCGGGCGGGTGGCGAAGTGCTGATCGTCACGCAGAACGTCGACGATCTGCACGAGCGGGGCGGTGCGCTGAACGTGCTGCACATGCATGGCGAGCACCTCAAGGCGTGGTGCACCTCTTGCGACCGGCGGCACCGCTGGACCGGGCCGCTGCTCCATCGGCCAGAGTGCCCGACTTGCGGCATGCAGGCGCTGCGTCCGGACGTGGTGTGGTTCGGGGAAGTGCCTTACCGGATGGACGAGATCTATCGGGCGGTTTCGGAAGCGGATCTGTTCGTATCGATCGGCACGTCTGGTGCAGTCTATCCGGCGGCGGGGCTGGTCCGCACCGCGCGGGACCTTGGCGTGCAGACGCTGGAGCTCAATCTCGAGCGTAGTCAGGGGTCGGCGTGGTTCCACGAAACCCGTCTTGGCGCCGCTACGGAGATCGTCCCGGCATGGGTTGAGGAACTTCTCTCAAGTTAAAGTGTTGCTGCAGCGAAAAGGGTGATCTCGCGCCTGTCAAAGTGCCGCGAATCATGTTACCTACATCAGTGTGAGCAACGTGATCCCCCATCTCGTCCCAATCGCCGTAAAGCCCGATGACATCGACTTCATGGGCCACGTCAACAACGCCTCATACCTCACGTGGGTGCAGGATGCGGTGATCGACCACTGGCGTGCGCTGGCCCCGGCCGAGGCGGTCGCCGCGCACCTGTGGGTCGCGCTGAAGCATGAGATCACCTATCGCCGCCCGACCTTTCTCGATGACCAGGTGATAGCCCACGTGATCCTCGAGAAAGTGCAGGGTGCGCGCGCGTTCTACGAGACGATCATCAAGCGCGGCGAAGAAGTGCTGGCCGAGGTCAAGTCGAGCTGGTGCTGCCTCGATGCCGAGACGCTCCGCCCGGCGCGGCTGGCGCGCGAACTGGTCGAGAAGTTCCTGCCTTCTGCGGCGGAGTGAACCTCGTAGCGCCTTCGTGCCAAGCCAGTGTCCTTCGACAAGCTCAGGACGAGCGGATTTTTTTGCAAATTCATCACCGCCGCTCATGCTGAGCCTGTCGAAGCATCGTGCGCCAGGCAGCCTTCGACAAGCTCCGGATGAGCGGGGGCAGGGCAGAGGCCTCAGCGCAGCTTGGCGATGGAAAGGCCGTCGTTCTTGGCGCGCTGCTTGACCGATTCCTCGCTGCGGGTGAGGGCCTTGGCGATGGCCTTGAGGGCCATGCCTTTCTTGGCGAGCGTGTGCAGCTTGCTGATTTCGTCGGCGGTCCAGGCCTGCTTGTGGCGTTCGAAGCGTTCGGCCATGGCTCAATCCTTCCGGGTCACGGTGGCGATGTAGTTGAGCGCGAGGTCGTCGGACAGGTGCAGGCCCTTCGACACGCTCCATGCGATGCCCATGGGATTGCCCATCTTGAGGCCCGCGTCCTCGAGCAGGTCGTGCAGTTCGACCGGCGTGATGAAATCGTCCCAGTGGTGCGTACCCCGGGGCACCATGCCGATGGCCTCTGCGCCTTCGACCAGCAGCAGGCGCGAGCGCGTGGTGCGGTTGGGGGTGGAGAGGATCATCAGCCCGCCGGGGGCGAGCGCAGCCTCCAGTGCAGCAATGAAGGCGGCCTTGTCGGCCACGTGTTCGATCACTTCCATCGAGGTGACGAGGTCGTAGCCTGCAAGGCCGAGCTGGCCGACATCGCCGCAGCGGTAGTCGATGCCGAGCCCTGAACCTTCTGCATGGAGCCGGGCGGCGGCGATGTTCTCTTCGGCTGCGTCCACCCCGGTCACTTCCGCGCCGAGCCGGGCCAGCGGTTCGCACAGCAGGCCGGCGCCGCAACCGACGTCGAGCGCCCTTTTGGCAGCCAGTGGCCTTGCTGCGCGCGAATCGTTGCCGAAATGCGCGTCGATGGCGTCGCGAATGAAGGAGAGGCGCACCGGGTTGAGCTTATGCAGCATGGCCGAGGAGCCCTTGGGGTTCCACCAGTCCGCCGCCAGCTTGCCGAAGTGGGCGGCTTCAGATTCTCTGATGGTCGCTGGGCGAATGGTATTCGCAGAGGTTGCATTGCTCATAAGCCGTCCCTAAAGCGCCCGCGCTGCAAGGTCCACCGACCTTGCGGGCAAGATTCTTACGCGCAAGACTTCAGGAGCAAGCCCTTGGCCCGCATCGTGATGAAATTCGGCGGCACGTCGATGGCCGGAACCGAGCGCATCCGCCGCGTGGCGCGCATCGTGCAGCGCCAGCAGGCCGCGGGGCACGAGGTTGCGGTGGTCGTCTCGGCCATGGCGGGAGAAACCGACCGCCTCGTCAACTTCTGCCGCGAGGCAAACCCGCTTTACGATCCGGCCGAATACGACGTGGTCGTTGCCAGCGGCGAGCAGGTGACGTCTGGTCTTCTGGCGATGCACCTGCAGGCGCTGGGCTGCAAGGCGCGTTCATGGCTCGGCTGGCAGTTGCCGATCCACACCGACGATGCCCATTCCAAGGCGCGCATCGAAGGCATCGATTCGGAAGCGGTGCTGGCCTCGATGGCATCGGGCGAGATTGCCGTGATCCCCGGCTTCCAGGGCGTGTCTGACAAGGGCCGCGTGACCACGCTGGGCCGTGGCGGTTCGGATACCTCGGCCGTGGCCGTGGCGGCGGCGGTCAAGGCCGATCGCTGCGACATCTACACCGACGTCGACGGGGTCTATACCACCGACCCGCGCATCGTCGCCAAGGCGCGCAAGCTGAAGAACGTCACCTACGAGGAAATGCTCGAACTGGCCTCGGTCGGCTCGAAGGTGCTGCAGACCCGTTCGGTCAGCCTTGCCATGAAGGAAGGCGTGCGCGTGCAGGTGCTGTCCTCGTTCATCGACGACGATGCGCCCGCTGCCGACACGATTCCGGGAACGATGATTGTCTCTGACGAAGAGCTTGAAGGATTGGATATGGAACGCCAGCTGATCACCGGCATCGCTGCCGACAAGAACGAAGCCAAGATCACCCTGACGCGCATTTCCGACCGTCCGGGCGCGGTTGCCGCGATCTTCGGCCCGCTGGCCGCCGCCAACATCAACGTCGACATGATCATCCAGAACATCGCCAAGGACAAGGGCGAGACCGACGTGACCTTCACGGTCCCGCTGGCTGACCTCGCCCGTGCCCAGGCGCTGCTGGAAGAGCGCAAGGACACGATCGGCTATTACCGCATGCTGGCCAATAGCAAGGTCGCCAAGATCAGCGTCGTCGGTGTCGGCATGCGCAGCCACGCAGGCGTTGCCGCAACGATGTTCCGCGCGCTGGCCGATCGTGGCATCAACATCCAGGCGATCACCACCAGCGAGATCAAGGTCTCGGTGCTGATCGACGAGGACGAGACCGAACTCGCCGTGCGCGTGCTGCACACCGCCTACGAGATGGACGGCGAATAATCCTTCTGACCCTTAGGGGGACGACAGCGAGAAGACCGCGAGCTGGCGCACGATCCGGCCCGGTCTTCCTCCGCCATGGTGGGGAAACCAGCGCACTGTCAGGCGGCTGGGGTCGCCCCCGTTCGCGCTGATTGCCACGCGCATGGTCTTTTCGATGGCCTCGGGCCGATAGCTGCGGATATCGGCGACCACGGCAAGGACGGGGCAAGGATCGGTCCCGGCGATCCGGGCAGCGAGCAGATCACGCGGCGCCCATGCGTGCACGTAGGCTCCGTGCATGATGACGAAAGGGCGGTAATCGTGCCAGGTTGCGCGCTCATAGTAGCCGAACCGGTCCTGCATATGCTGGCGCAGGCCGATTTCCTTGGCAGGCGAGAAGTCCGGGACTTCCTCGACATTGCGCAAGACGGGGATGGCTGCGTTCCTGCAGCCAGGGAAGCTGGCGAGATGGCGGGCGAGGGACCTGAAATCCTGCTTTGACGGCAAGGGTGTGGGGCGTTGCCAGGTTGCCAGTTCGAGCGCGGTGACAAGGAGCGCGGCGAGGCCGGCGATCGTTGTCAGCGTTGGCCATCTGCGCGAAAGGCTGTCCAGCAGGCCGATCAGCCCGCACCAGCCGAGAACCAGTCCCACCTGAGGACCGCGATAATTCATGCTGGGCACCACGAGAGTGACAATCAGCCCGGCCAGCGTAACGATGACCGGGCCGCAGAGCAGGGCGAGGTCGTGCAGCAGCGGCGCCTTTTCCTGGCGCGGCGTCTTGCGCTTGCCGATCAGGACAATCGCGCCGCCAAGCAGGCATGTCGCGGCCAGAACAAGCATGGCCGGGGTTCCGCCCGTGCGCAGGCCGTTTTGCACGCTGGCGGCCAGGAACCTCACGCTCGGCGCGAAGATCTTGGCCGAGACGCCGAAGTCGTGGAACAGGAGGATCTGGGCGGCATAGGCCATCCCCGCCAGCGCCGTCCCGGCCAGGCCGGCGAGCGCGAGCCGCCACGCCTCCGGACGCGCCAGCACCAGCGCCACGCACATCCAGCACGATGCGTAGAGCGCGAAGAGGTGGGTCGCGCTGGCAAGCGTTGCCGCAGCGACGAACATGCCACCCCAGACACTTGCCGGACCTGCAGCCGAAGTTGCCGCAGCCACGCGCGACGATGCCAGCGCGGCAACGGCGAGCACGAAGCTTACCATCGCATAGGATCGGACCTCCGCGGCGTGTTCACCCCAGAAGGGCGAAGATGCCACCAGGGCGGCAACCAACAGGCGAGGGAGCAGCCTTGTGCCGGGCCGGGGCAAGACCAGCACGGCGGCGATCAAGCCGAGCGAGAATGCCACCGACAGGAGCCGCGCAGACGGCTCGTCAAAGCCCGCCATGCGGACCCATCCCCACAGCAGGGAGTAGAAGGTCGGCGGGTGCGTGTCCTGCACCGCGCGCGCGAGCATGGCCGTAAACGTCGGCTGCTCTGCCAGACGCATCGAGAAGATTTCGTCCTGCCAGAAGCTGCTGACGGAAAGGCCCGCGAAAAGGCGCCAGATTGCCCACAGGACAAGGCCGCCTGCCATGACGGCAGCGATCCTGCCCGCTGCAAACCTTCCGAAAGCCTGACGCATTTCCCGTTTCCCCACTCGGCCCGGAGACGCTGTCGCCTGGCTCTCGACTGGCAGCCAGGCGCCCGGCAGGCAACAGTTACCTGATCAGCAGGCCCCAGCCTGACAGCAGTTGTTCGGCCTGCTCGCGCGAAATCACGGCACCACGGAAGACCCGGGCGTCTTCGAGTTGCAGCCCGCCGAGGTCCGCGCCGCGAAGGTCTGCGCCGGCAAACTGCGCGCCATCGAGATTGGCTTCGCGCAAGCTGCACCCTTCAAGCACGGCGCCGCGGAAGTCGCACTTGGCAAGGTCCGCCTGCGCCATGTCGAGCCGCACCAGCTTCTCCTTGCGGAACGAGAGGCCGGGCAGGCGCGCGCCAACCAGCAGCACTTCCTCGAAGGTGAAGCCCATGCCCTTGGCCATGTGCAGGTCCGCGCCGGTCATGCGCGTGGAGACGACCTTGGCCGAGCCGATGTTGGCGCGGCGCAGCGATGCGTTGTTGAGATCGCAGCCTCGGATCTGCGCTTCTTCAAGATCCGCGCCGGTCAGGTTGGCAAACGGTGCCTTGGTCGACCGCCAGACCGTGCGGGCGAGCCTCCCGCCGGAAAGATCGGCGTGGCGCATCGAGCAGCGTTCGAACGTCCAGCCCGAGAGGTCGAGCTTGGAAAGGTCCGCCTCGTCGAGGTCGCAGGATTCGAGGTGTTGCGGGGCCTTGCCGGCAAGCGCAGCGATGTCGGCACGAACAAGCGTCTGGCCCGAGAGGATTTCCGTCATGCCTCGCGCTTAGGCGAAATCTGCGGCCAGGCAAAATGAAACCCCGCCCTCCGGCCCGATCCGGAGCTAAAGGGCGGGGTGCGACCCGGGCCAGTCTGGGAGATTGAGACGACCGGCTCTCGGGGCTCGGTGGGTGAGGGGGAACCCACTTGATGCAAGCCTTCTACCGGACATGGCATGATCGGTAAAACAGGTTAACTTGCGCAGAGTTATCGCTTCTGGCGATGATGCGGCCAAGTCCGGCCTTGTTGCCGCCCCAAACCCGCCCTAAAGCGCGCGCCGGACTTTCGGACGGGATTCTCGAAGCATGCCTGCAACACCCAAGACATCAGCCCTCATGCGCCGTGGCGCCGAATTTCTCGGCACGGAGCAGGCCATCCTATGCGGAGCGATGAGCTGGGTGTCGGAGCGCAACCTTGTTTCGGCAATCAGCAACGCCGGGGGCTTCGGCGTGATTGCCTGCGGGGCGATGACGCCCGAACTCCTCGATACCGAAATTGCCGCAACCAGGGCGCTGACGGACAAGCCCTTCGGCGTGAACCTGATCACGATGCACCCGGCGCTGTTCGACCTGATCGCGGTCTGTGCGAAGCACAAGGTCGGCCATGTCGTGCTGGCAGGCGGCATTCCGCCCAAGGGCAGCGTCGAGGCGATCAAGGCCTTTGGCGCCAAGGTCATCGTCTTTGCGCCGACGCTGGCGCTGGCGAAGAAGCTGCTGCGTTCCGGTGCGGACGCGCTGGTGATCGAAGGTTCGGAAGCGGGCGGCCATATCGGCCCTGTTTCCACTTCGGTGCTCGCGCAGGAATTCCTGCCCGCGCTGGCTGAAGACCACGTGGTGTTCGTGGCAGGGGGCATCGGGCGGGGGGAGATGATCGCCAGCTATCTCGAGATGGGTGCTTCGGGCGTGCAGCTTGGCACCCGCTTTGCCTGCGCCACGGAATCGATTGCGCACCCGGCATTCAAGGCGGCGTTCTTCCGTGGCAATGCGCGCGATGCGGTCGCTTCAGTGCAGGTCGATCCGCGCCTGCCGGTGATTCCGGTCCGCGCGCTCAAGAACAAGGGCACCGAGGAGTTTACCGCGAAGCAGGTGGAAGTGGCCAAGCTGCTCGACGAGGGCAAGCTCGACATGGCCGCCGCCCAGCTCGAGATCGAGCACTTCTGGGCAGGCGCGCTGCGCCGTGCGGTGATCGACGGCGACGTCGAGCGCGGTTCGGTCATGGCTGGCCAGTCGGTCGGCATGGTGACGAAGGAAGAGCCGGTGGCCGAGATCATCGCCCAGCTCATGGCCGAAAGCGAGAAAGCGCTCTCGCGGCGCTGATCGCATGGCGGCAGGGGCAGCATCAGGGCATCGCGCCTCTTTCGGCGTCGTCTTTGCGATTGTCCTGATCGACATGCTCGGCTTCGGCGTGGTGACGCCGGTGCTGCCGGGCCTGATCATGGACCTGACGCATGTCGATATCGGCACGGCGGCAGGTTACGCCGGCTGGCTGGGGGCGGGCTATGCGGCGATGCAGTTCGTGTTCGCGCCGGTGCTGGGCAATCTCTCCGACCGCTATGGCCGCCGCCCGATCCTGCTCGCGGCGGTGCTCATGCTCGGGCTGGATTACCTGCTGCAGGCGATGGCGCCCAATTTCGGGTGGCTGATTGCCGGGCGGCTGATTGCGGGCGTCACGGGGGCCAGTTTCTCCCCGGCCTATGCCTATATTGCCGACGTTACCCCACCCGAAAAGCGCGCGGCGAACTTCGGGCTGATGGGGCTTGCGTTCGGCATCGGCTTCGTCGTCGGCCCGGCGATGGGCGGGTTGCTCGGGTCGATCGACCCGCGCCTGCCGTTCTACACCGCCGCCGGGCTGGCGCTGGCCAATGCCGTGTTCGGGTTCTTCTTCCTCAAGGAATCGCTGGCCCCTGAAAACCGCCGCCCGTTCGACTGGCGGCAGGCAAACGCCATGGCCTCGCTGCGCGCGCTGAAGGGGCAGAGCCCGACAGTGCTGTGGTTCGTGGCGGCGCTCGGCACGTGGCAACTGGCGCATATCGTCTATCCGGCGGCGTGGTCCTACTTCGCGATTGCCGCCTACGGATTCACGGTCGGCCAGGTCGGCGTGGCGCTGGCGCTGGTGGGGTTCAGCAGCGCGCTGGTGCAGGGGGTGGGCCTGCGCCTGTTCCTGCCGGTGCTGGGTGAGAAACGCGCGGTTGTGCTTGGTGTGGCAGGCCTGTGCGTTTCGGCGGTGCTTTACACTTTGGCGCAGGAGCCTTGGCAGGTCTACGTGGCGATTGGAGTGGGCGCCTTGCAGGGCTTCGTGCAGTCACCGATCTCGGCGTTCAACAGCCGCGCGGTCGATGCGCGCAGCCAGGGCGAGTTGCAGGGCGCGGTGCAGTCGATCGGATCGATCGCAGCGATCATCGGACCGCCGATGTACACGCAGACGCTGGAGAAGTTCAGCGGTCCGAACGCGATATATCACTTGCCGGGAATGCCGATCCTGCTGGCGGCGGCGATTTCTCTGATCACGCTGGCGCTGTTCCTGAAGGGGGCCGCCCTGCTGGAGCGGCGGGCTTAGTTCCAGCGTCCTTCGACAGGCTCAGGACGAGCGGGGATCTCCATAAAACCCGCTCATGCTGAGCTTGTCGAAGCATCTGCCCGCATCGGCTACCGCCTCAGCTTTCCAGTTCGACGTCCCAGTAGAGCCAGTCGCGCCAGGTTTCGTGCAGGTAATTGGGCGGGAAGGCGCGGCCGCGCTCCTGCAATTGCCAGGTGGTCGGGCGGATCGCGCGGTTCATCAGCCGCATGTGCGCCTGTTCTGGGGTGCGTCCGCCCTTCCTGAGATTGCAGGGTGAGCACGCCGCTGCCACGTTCTCCCACGAGGTGCGCCCGCCGAGGCGACGCGGCACGATATGGTCGAAGGTCAGCAGGTCGGGGCTGCCGCAATACTGGCACTGGAAGCGGTCGCGCAGGAACAGGTTGAAGCGGGTGAAGGCGGGATACTCGCTCGGCCGCACGTATTGCCGCAGCGCGATGACCGAGGGCAGCCTCATGCCGAAGCTGGCGCTGTGGACCTCGCGGTCGTACGTCTCGATGATGTCGACGCGTTCGAGGAACACCGCCTTGATCGCGGTCTGCCACGGCCACAGGCTCAAGGGGTAGTAGCTGAGCGGGGTGTAGTCGGCATTGAGGACCAGCGCGGGGCAGTTCGCCAGATGCCGGTCATTGTGCAGAACATCGTTGAAGGCGGTGCTGTCACCGCTGTTGGGCCTGGCCGAAGCCGCCCGATCGATCAGCGCCTTATGGAGCACGTCCCGACTTCTTCCCTGCACACAGAGGCGGGAGCGCCTCCGCAGGGGCAGTCATGGCTTTGCCTGGTGACCGCAGTGTTACACATGCGCTCATGGAACACGCCTGCGAGTCTGGCGTCAAGGGGCTGAATGGGTGCATTTCCACAGCCTGCCTTCGCCGCGCGCCGATCGGGGCTTTCCCTTGTGTAAAACAGGCCGGATTCGCTTGGGTTTTTGCCCTTTCGTGCCTATGTGCAGACTATGTCGAGCACCAACGAAAACACACCCAACACCAACGCCTATGGCGCCGATTCCATCAAGGTCCTGAAAGGCCTCGATGCGGTGCGCAAACGCCCCGGCATGTACATCGGCGATACCGACGATGGTTCGGGCCTGCACCACATGGTTTTCGAGGTTTCCGACAACGCGATCGACGAGGCTTTGGCCGGTCACTGCGATCTGGTGCTGATCGAATTGAACCCCGATGGCTCGGTCTCGGTGGAAGACAACGGGCGCGGCATCCCGACCGACATTCACGCCGAAGAGGGCGTCTCTGCGGCCGAGGTCATCATGACCCAGCTTCACGCGGGCGGCAAGTTCGAGAATACCTCGGACGACAACGCCTACAAGGTTTCGGGCGGCCTCCATGGCGTCGGCGTGTCGGTGGTCAATGCGCTGTCGGAATGGCTGGAGCTGACGATCTGGCGTGACGGCAAGGAGCACTGGATGAAGTTCGCGCACGGCGATGCCGTTGCGCCGCTCGAGGTGCGCGGGCCGGCGCCGGAAGGCAAGAAGGGCACGCGCGTGACCTTCCAGGCGAGCCACGAGACGTTCAAGAACGTGCTTGAGTTCGATTTCGACAAGCTCGAACACCGCTACCGTGAGCTCGCCTTCCTCAATTCGGGCGTGCGCATCATGCTGCGCGACAAGCGGCACGAGGAAGTGAAGGAGCACGATCTCTATTACGAAGGCGGCATCGCGGCCTTCGTGAAGTATCTCGACCGCAACAAGCAGCCCCTGATGCCCGAGCCTGTGGCGATCTCCGCCAACCGCGATGGCATCGGCATCGACGTCGCGCTCGAATGGAACGACAGCTACTACGAAAACGTTCTGTGCTTTACCAACAACATCCCGCAGCGCGATGGCGGCACGCACCTGGCGGCGTTCCGCGCGGCGCTGACCCGCACGCTGAACGGCTATGCCGAGCGGTCGGGCCTGCTCAAGAAGGAGAAGGTCAGCCTTACCGGCGACGACATGCGCGAAGGCCTCACCGCCATCGTCTCGGTCAAGCTGCCCGATCCGAAGTTCTCCTCGCAGACCAAGGACAAGCTGGTTTCGTCGGAAGTGCGTCAGCCGCTCGAAAGCCTGATGGCCGACAAGATGGTCGAATGGCTGGAGGAAAATCCCGGCCACGCCAAGGCCATCGTGCAGAAGGTGATCGACGCCGCCGCCGCACGCGAAGCGGCCAAGCGCGCCCGTGAGTTGACCCGACGCAAGGGCGCGATGGACATCGCCTCGCTGCCGGGCAAGTTGGCGGACTGCCAGGAGCGCGATCCGGCCAAGTGCGAACTGTTCCTGGTCGAGGGTGACTCGGCAGGTGGTTCGGCCAAGCAGGGGCGCGATCGCAAGACGCAGGCGATTCTGCCCTTGAAGGGCAAGATCCTCAACGTGGAGCGAGCCCGCTTCGATCGCATCATCGGCTCGAAGGAAGTCGGCACGCTGATCCAGGCGATGGGCACTGGCCTGCGCGATGAATTCAACATCGACAAGCTGCGCTATCACAAGATCGTGATCATGACCGACGCCGACGTCGACGGCGCGCATATCCGCACGCTGCTGCTGACGTTCTTCCATCGCCAGATGCCCGAGATCATCAAGGCCGGGCACCTCTTCATCGCCCAGCCACCGCTCTACAAGGTCGCCAAGGGCCGCAGCGAGGTTTACCTCAAGGACAACGCTGCGATGGACCGCTATCTGGTCGAGGCGGGGCTTTCGGGCCGTATTCTTGAAACCGCCGGTGGTGCGCGCAGCGGCCCCGATCTCGAGGCGCTGGTCGACCATGCCCTGCGCATGCGCAACCTGATGGGCTTCGTGCCGCGCCGCTATAACCCCTCGATCATCGAGGCGCTGGCGCTTTCGGGCGCGCTCGAGCCGGAGATGGACGCCGAGCAGCGCGATGCCGCTCTGGCTAAGGCGGCAGACTGGCTCAACCGCGGCGATACCGAAGCGCGCTGGAGCGTCGTGGTATCGGAAGAGGGTGGTTATCACGTGCAGCGCCTGTGGCGCGGGGTGACCGATCATCACATGATCGAAGCGGGCTTTCTCGTCAGCGCCGAGGCGCGCAAGCTGGCCAAGCTCGCCGCCGAGAACGCCGAGGTCTATGCCGGGATGGCCCGTCTGGTGCGCGCGACGGCTGCCGAGGCAGAGCCTGCGCCGGTCCTGGCCGAAGGGGATGATGAAGCACCCGCTGCGCCGGCAGCCAAGGTCAAGGATGCAATCACGCGGCCTTCCGAACTGCTCGATGCAGTCTTTGCCGGTGGCCGCAAGGGTCTGTCGATCCAGCGCTACAAGGGCCTTGGCGAGATGAACGCCGAGCAGCTCTGGGAAACCACGCTCGATCCAGACAACCGCTCGCTGTTGCAGGTCAAGGTCGAGGACGCCGACGTGACCGACGAGATCTTCACCCGTCTGATGGGCGACGTGGTGGAGCCGCGCCGCGACTTCATCCAGGAAAACGCGCTCAACGTGGCGAATCTGGACGTTTGATCGTGGCCTTCACCGACGAAATCCCGTGGGACCAGCCCGCCACGATGATCGACCTTGAGGGCCGCGGCCCGATCATCGGCACGATCCGTGACTGTGCGCTGCACTACGGACTCTACAAGCCCCACGCGCGTGACAATGCCCGCGTGCTGCTGACCAAGCCGATCCACCGCGAGGGCCGGGCGACGCGGACGTGGCTGCTCGATCCTTCGGAAATCGCCGAGCTGGCCGACCGGCTGGCGCGCGAGACGAATTGACGAAGAAGCGGGACCCCGGGTCAAGCCCGGGGTGACGAAGGACATGATGCGCTGAAACAACCGCCACCCCGGACTTGATCCGGGGTCCCGCTTTTTTACGCCTCAATCAGCCCGCATCGCCGCAGCGGCAAGACTCTCCGCCTCGACCAGAAGCTCATCATCCGCAGCGCCCGCTGGCGTGGTCTCGCGGCCGATCATCACCAGCACCGGCACGGCGAGCGGGCTGACGCGGTCCAGCTCGACGTGGACCAGTTGGCCAGCCGCGCGATCGAGCAGGTCGCCCAGCCGGCCGACGTCGGTCATCCGCGCGCGGGCATCGGCCCATGCGGCCTGGATCAGCAGGTGGTCAGGCTCGTACTTGCGCAGCACGTCGTAGATCAAGTCGGTCGAGAAGGTGACCTGCTTGCCCGACTTGCGCTTGCCCGGATGCTGCCGTTCGACCAGTCCCGAGATCACCGCCACCTCGCGGAAGGCGCGGCGCAGCAGGTGCGATTCCTGCACCCACTCCACGAACTCGTGCGCGAGGATGTCGGATGAGAGCAGCGGCGCGGGATCAAGGACCGGCCTCGCACCCCAAACGGCCAGCGAATAATCATTGGCCACAAAGCCCAGCGGGGCGAGGCCCAGCTCGTTCATCCGGCGCGTGATCAGCATGCCGAGCGACTGGTTCGCGTTCCAGCCCTCGAACGTGTAGTAGACGGTGTAGTGCTTGTTCTGGTGGGGGAAGCTTTCGGCCAGCAGCATGCCCGGCCCCGGCAGCCGGCTGCGCCAGTCCTGCATTTCCAGCCATTCGCGCACGTCATCAGGGAAGCGCGACCAGCCTGCTCGATCGACCATCAGCCCCCGCACGCGATCGGACAGGTGCGTGGTCAGCGGCAGGCGCGCGCCCATGTAGCTGGGGATCTGACCCGGCTTCTTTGCCGCCCGCACGATCAGTTCAAGATCACGCACGCCTTCGACCTCAAGGTCCATCCCGGCAAAGCGGATCGTATCGCCGGGGGAAAGCGTCGCGCCGAAGCTCTCTTCGACCTTGCCGAGCGAACGGCCGTTGCGAAAGCGCACGTCGAGCATTTCGGAATCGACGATGATTCCGGCATTGAGGCGATGGCGCGCGGCATGTTCGGGGTGGGTCAGTCGCCAGGTACCATGCTTGTCGCGCACGATGCGCTTGAAGCGGTCATAAGCGCGCAAGGCATAGCCGCCGGTTGCCACGAATTCGAGCACGCGCTGCCACTGCGCTTCATCGACCCAGCGGTAGGGATGGGCGGAGCGGACCTCGGCATGGAGCGCCTTCTCGTCAAACGGTCCGGCGCAGGCGCAGGCCATGACGTGCTGCGCCAGCACGTCGAGCCCGCCGGGGCGGAAGTCCTCGCCATCGCGCCGCCCCTCGTGGACCGCTTCCTGCGCCGCGAAAGCTTCGAGAAATTCGAAGCGGTTGCCGGGCGCAAGCAGTGCCCGGCTGGGGCAATCGAGGCGGTGGTTGGCGCGGCCGATGCGCTGCAGCAGGCGCGACGAGCCCTTGGGTGCGCCCATCTGCACGACCAGGTCGACATCGCCCCAGTCCACGCCAAGGTCGAGGCTGGCGGTGCAGACCAGCGCGCGCAACTCGCCGCGGGCCATCGCCCCTTCGACCTTGCGTCGTGCTTCCTTCGACAAGGAGCCGTGGTGGATGCCGATCGGCAGCTTGTCGTCGTTGATGTCCCACAGCAGCTGGAAGATGTATTCGGCGAGGAATCGCGTGTTGGTAAAGATCAGGGTGGTCTGGTTGCGCTTTATCTCGTCATAGAGCTGCGGCACGGCCCAGGCGGCGGCATGCCCGCCCCAGGGCACCCGCTCGTCCTCGGGGTTCATGATCGAAAGTTCCGGCCTTGCGCCCGCTTCGCCCTCGACCAGCCGCACCGAGGCGGCATCGCCATCGGGCGCCAGCCACGCGCAGAAGTCCTGCGGATCGGCCACCGTCGCCGAAAGTGCCGCGCGCCGCATGTCGGGGGCAATTGCCTGCAGCCGCGCCAGCGAGAGCGCCAGAAGATCGCCGCGCTTGCCGGTGGCAAAGGCGTGGACCTCGTCGATTATCACCCGCTTCAGACCCGCGAAGATCGTTGCCGCTTCCGCATAGCTCAGCAGCAAGGACAGCGATTCAGGCGTTGTCAGCAGCACATGCGGCGGCTTGGCGCGCTGGCGGGCCTTGCGGTCCGAAGGCGTATCGCCGCTGCGCGTCTCCACCCGGATAGGCAGGCCGATTTCCTCGATGGGCGTGAGAAGGTTGCGCTGCACGTCATGCGCCAGCGCCTTCAGCGGCGAGACGTAGAGCGTGTGCAGTCCGTCGCCCGGTAGTTCATCGCCTGCGAAATCCTGCAGCGTCGGCAGGAACCCCGCCAGCGTCTTGCCCGCGCCGGTATCGGCCACCAGCAGGGCATGATCGCCCGCACGGGCTGCTTCCAGCATCTCGCTCTGGTGACGCCGCACGCGCCAGCTGCGGCTTTCGAACCAGTCAGTGATCGAGGGAGCGAGCGTCATCGCCCCCAAGATAGGCACGGCCTTACAGAACCGAAAGGATCGCCTCTCGTTCTGTCGCCACCTTCCAGCCAAGCGCGGCGTCGATCAGGCCGATGGTCACCGCGCACTGGTCGGCGTCCGAACCCTTGCCACCCATCGCCTGCCGCACGCGCTTGTCGGGTATGCCGGTTTCGGTGATGACCTTGCCGATCAGTTCACCCGGCACGCTTGCCGTCCCCGGCTTGATCCGCTGCGGCGGGCCGAGCTGGCGGGCGTCGAGCATCTTCACCGCAAGGGTGCGTTCGCGTTCCAGCACGGCAGGAGGAACCTTGACCCCGGATGCCATGCGGCGCGTGCGGAGGAAAGCCATGCAGGCATCAGGCCCGGTCTTTCGCGCGGCGCGCAGCAGGTCGGCACGAATGCGCTGCACATCGGCCAGCAGACCCCCTTTTTCGACAAGCGCAGTCGCATACATGCGTTCGCGCACCAGATCCTGCACTTTCGCGGTGTAGGCCTCATCACTGCTGCCATCTGCGCGCGCGATGGTGCGGTTGGCGCTGAACAGTGCGGCGAGATCGGGCTGGAGCGACTGCAGGCCATCGAAGGTGATCTCTGGCCCGAACACGGCGGTAACCGCGCGGCCGACGATTTCCTTCTCTTGCGCACTCTGGCTGATCGAAATCTCCGGCACCGGCGGGGGTTCGGTCGAGCTGTCGTTGCTGCTGAACACGACCCGCAGGATCTGTACGCCGAAGATGACCGCCAACAGGATCAGTCGACCGCTGCTGAACCAGCCCTGCCCGACGTTTGCGCTGGTGTTCTTTTCCCACAGCGCCACGCGCCACGGATCGAAGTAGTGCTCCACTTCCGGAAAGTTCTTGCGCACGCCTTCGAGCAGTTGCTCCACGTCGGCGCGCTTGACGAACCAGCCCTTGCGGCTGCCCTGTTGCGCGGGCGTGGTCAGTTCGTTCCACGCCTTGTGCAGCGGGTGTTTCGGGTCCTGCACCTTTTCGCGGAAGCGCAGGCCGCGCAGGCGGGCGTTGAGGAAGGCTATGGCCGGCCTTTCCGAAACTTGCCCGCGCTCGCTTTCCCAGCCGAAGACCTTGGCGGCAGGCTCCAGCAGCGGGGCCGAGCGTGGCCAGCTGCGGGCAAGGATACCGGCCAGCCAGTTGTCGATCTCGTCAAAGGCGGTGACGCTGACGGTTTCGGCATTGCGCAGCACGGCCTTGAGGTGGCCGAGCGCCATGGCCTCCTCCCAGCCTTCGAGCGGCGGCAGGGTCTCCTCGTCGTCCACCATGTCTGGCAGAAGCAGCCGATAGAGCGCCTGCTCGTGCGCCCATGCCGGCATGACCGCGTCCGAGGTCGGCTCCAGACCCAGCAGGACGGGGCGTTCGAACGGATCGCGCTTGACCGCGATGGCCTGCTCAGCCGGGGCCTGCGCGGCGACGAAGCCTGGCGTCACGTCAAGCTTCGGAACCGCCTCGCCGAGCTTGCGCGTCAGGCTGGGATCAACCTCGCCCTTCACTGCAGGGGCGGCATAGAGCCAGCTTGATTGTTCGGCCTCGGGAGCGGCCGCTCCGGCATCCCCGAGCGGCGTCACGCCCGCGAAAGGATCGAACTCCTCGTCCGCAGGCGGTGCTGCCTGCATCTTCGCCCAGCGCAGGGCGCTGTCACGCGCCTCGCGCAGCCGGGCATAGCCATCGACGTCCTTGTCGACGTCCATGGCTTTCAGGCGCTCGGCATAGGCTCGCCGGATCGCCGCCACGTCCGGCGTCTTCGCGATCCCGAGGACCTTCCAGGCTTGAGTGGGTGTCATCCCTCTGGCGTCACAGCGGCGGGTTGGCTTCGAGCATGTCGAGAAGCTCTGTCAGCATCGCCGAGGCATCGGCAATGCGCCGCGGTTCCTGGCTGTCGAGCGCGGCCACGAACATGCGGGTGCGATCACCGATGACGGCGCGGACATCGCCCAGGAATTCCTCGTAGCACCGCTCGGCGCGGGCCAGCAGCGCCTGGTTGCCCGCCTCCTCGCGCGGGTGGTGCTTCAGCGCGGCCAGCGCCTGGCGCCGGGCATCGAGATCCTTCGCGGCCTTGCGGTCTTCCTCGTCGATGATGAGGAGGTTGTGCCTGGCGCCGGTCAGCGGCACTTCCACGTCCACCTCGAGCAGGCCCGAACTGTCGTAGGAGAAGCGCACATCGATCGAGACTTCGCCCGCAGGCTTTGCCGGGACCGGCACCTTGATCTGCCCGAGGTGGACGTTGCCCGAAACCTCGCGCGCCTCGCCCTGGTAGATCTTCACCTCGATCTGCTTCTGGTTGTCGCCCATCGTGCTGTAGATACCAGAACGGCTGACCGGGACCGGCGTGTTGCGTTCGATGATCGGCGAGAACAGGCCCTGCTGGATCGTGCCGCGCGCCGAATGCTCAGCTGTCTCGATGCCCAGCGTAAACGGGCAGACGTCGGTGATGCGGATTTCCTCGAGCCCGCCGTCGCGCGCGATCAGCCCGCCCTGGATGGCCGCGCCGAGCGCCACCGCATGGTCAGGATGGACCGAGGAATTTGGGAAGCGTCCGAACAGTCGCGTGATCGCCTTGCGCACCACCGGCATGCGCGTCGCCCCGCCGACAAGCACGACTTCGCTCAAGGACGCGGCGTCGATCTGGCTGTCGCGCAGGGCGCGCACCACCGGATCGCGCAACCGGCGAATCAGCCCTTCGGCCTGGGCCTCGAATTCGCTCGTGGTGATCGTGGTGGAAAGCCGCTGGTCCTCGACCGTCACTGCAAATTCGGCTTCCTGCCCCTCGCTCAGCGCGCGCTTGGCACGTTCGGCGGCCTGCAGCAGCAGGGCCTGTGCGCGCGGTTCTTCCAGCTTGGCGAGCAGGCCGTCGGGATCGAGCCGCCCACGCACGGCCATCGCCAGAGCGGCATTGAAATCATCACCGCCCAGCCGGTTGTCCCCTGCCGAGGCGCGGACCTCGACGATGCCCTCGAACATCTCGACGATCGAGACGTCGAAAGTGCCTCCGCCCAGGTCGAACACCAGAAACGGCTCGCGCTCGGCCTTGTCCTGCAGGCCGAAGGCGAGCGCGGCGGCGGTTGGTTCGTTGATCAGGCGGCGTACGGTTAGGCCCGCCAGTTCACCGGCGCGGCGGGTCGCCTTGCGCTGGCGGTCGTTGAAATAGGCGGGCACGGTGATGACGGCTTCGGTGGGGCGGGTGCCGGTGCAGGCGGCCACATCGTCGCGCAGGGCCATGAGCACGAGCGCGGACAGGTCCTCGGCAGAGAACTCCTTCTTGCCCAGCTTCACCTTGCGGTCGGTGCCCATGAATCGCTTGAAACTGGTTGCGGTGGCCCCATCCTTGAGGCCCATCCGCTCCAGCGCGGCGGCTCCGACCAGCGTCGTGCCATCGGGCAGGACCGAAACGGCAGAAGGGGTGAGCAGCGCCCCGAGGGCATTCGGCACGAGCTTTGCCTCTCCGCCGTTCTCGTTTGCCTGCCACACGGCCACCGCACTGTTGGTGGTCCCCAGATCGATCCCGATGAGCATTCGTCTTCCTGCAGATATCAACCGGCGTGATGCGACAGGGCCCGCGCGGTTGGCAAGCGCAAAGCGCGCCGGGCAGCAGGCACGACGGGATGGACCGTGGATGCGCCGGGGCGAGGGGGCAGGGCGCGCCCCTGTCCGTTTTCTTTCCATGACAACGCCTTGAAAGGAGAAAAAGCCATGGGCCAACGCATGGATTGGAACTCGCGCGACCGCTGGCAGGACGAAGAGCGACGCCAGAGCCGCGATTATTCCGGCGAGTTCGCCCCGGAATTCAACCGGGATCGGTATGACCGCAGCGACCGCGACCGTGACCAGTGGGGTCGCTCCGGCTCGACCGGGGCTTCAACGCCGCTGGGCGATCCGCCAACCGGATGGATGGACCAGGACATGCGCGGCGATCGGCGTACCCACGATTGGGAAGTGGGCGACCGGCACTACACGGGGCAGGCCCGCGCCCCGCAGGGCCGCTCGCGCTGGCGCGATACGGCCAGCGGCAACGCCGCAAACACCGCCGATTATTTCACGGCAGAAGACTATGGCGAAGGCCGTCGTGCCTGGGGCGGGCCAGCCGGATACGGGGCCTATGGCACCGGCTCGGCCGGAGGTTACCCGTCATCCTACGGCTACAGCGGTCGCGGCGGTTACGGCGACCATGATCCCCGCGGCTTTTTCGACCGTGCTGTCGACGAGGTGCGCGGCTGGTTCGGCGCTGATGACGACCGGGACAATAGCCGACGAGGGGGCCAGCGCGAGAGCCATCGCGGAAAGGGCCCGGGCGACTACACGCGCTCGGACGAACGCATCCGCGAGGACGCCAACGATCGCCTGACCGACGACCATCACATAGATGCGCGCCAGATCACGGTGATGGTCACCGAAGGTGAAGTGACGCTGGCCGGCACGGTTGGCAGCCGCGCCGAAAAGCGCCGCGCGGAAGACGTCGTCGAGGACATCGGCGGGGTGAAGCACGTGCAAAACAACCTGCGCGTGAAGGCCGGCAGTGGTCTCGAAGGCCAGGGCGGCACGCTGGGCTGGGGCAACGGCGACCGTTCGGTCACGACGGACGCCTGATCCCCACGGCAGCAAGGCGGGTGTCGACTTCGGCCATGAGCCGGTCGAGCCCGCCTTGGTCGGCGGACTCCGCGCGAACCACCAGCACATCCTCGGTGTTGGATGATCGCAGCAACCACCAGCCGTCGGCCGTGTCGACGCGTACGCCGTCGGTGTCGTTCACCTCGGCGCCATCCGTGCGGAGATTCTGCAATACCTCGGCCACCGCTGTGGCCTTCCGTTCGCGGGGCACGGCAAAGCGCAACTCGGGCGTTGTGACCATTTCGGGCATGGCATCGCGCATCTGCGTGACCGACTTGCCCAGCCTGACGGTTGCCGCGATCAGCCTGACGGCGGCATAGAGCGCATCGTCATATCCGAAGTAACGGTCGGCAAAGAACATGTGGCCGCTCATTTCCCCGGCCAGCGGGGCAAGTGTCTCCTTCATTTTGGACTTGATCGGCGAATGCCCGGTTTTCCACATCAGGGGCGTTCCGCCCAGCTCTGCAATGCGTGCAAACAGCGTTGAGCTGGCTTTCACATCGGCGATAATCGTGGATTTCGGGCGCTCGCGCAGGACTTCCTCGGCATAGATCGCCAGGAGCTGGTCGGCCCAGAGCACGCGACCCCGGCCATCGACAGCCCCGATCCTGTCTCCATCCCCGTCGAATGCCAGTCCGAAGTCGAGGCTTCCCGCCGCGACAGCGCGGCGAAGATCGGTGAGATTGGCTTCCACAGTCGGATCAGGATGATGGTTGGGAAAATGGCCGTCCACGCTCGTGTGAAGAAGGACATGCCGACCGGGCAGCCGGGCGGTCAACGCCTCGATCAGGGGGCCGGCAGCGCCGTTGCCCGCGTCCCAGCCGATGGCGAGTCCTTGCAGCACATCCAGGCCGATGCCATCCAGCGCGCCGATCAGGCAATCGACGTAGGCGGCGGAAACGTCGGCGTCCTCGACGCGCCCGTTGCCGGAAGTCCACGCGCCTTCCTCGGCGATCCGCCCGAGATCGACTATGTCGCTCCCGAAGAACGCCGCACCTTCAAGTACCATCTTGAAGCCATTGTGATTGGCGGGATTGTGGCTGCCGGTTACCTGAACGCCGCCCTGCACCTCTGGGGCTAATCCGCCCGAACCCGGTGTTGCCGCGAAGTAGAGCATCGGGCTCGGCCCCAGTCCGATCCGAACAACGTCAACCCCGCTGGCGGTCAGTCCTTCGACCAGCGTATGTTCCAGCACCGGCGTGCTGATGCGCCCGTCGCAGCCGACCGCTACGCGGGCGCCGCCACGTGATCGTACCACCGAGCCAAAACTGCGCCCCACCGCGCGGGCATCGTCCGCACTCAGCGTTTCGCCGAAGACGCCGCGAATATCGTATTCGCGCAGGATCGAAGGGTGGAAGCGGTGCGCGGTCATCCGGTTGCTGCCTCGGCGACCCGATCAGGCTCCGCGCCGGTCGGCCAGCCGCGCCAGCAGCAGGTCGCGCGCGGCATTGGCCTCATGCACGGCCTCGTTGCTGCCGCCGCGATCGGGATGGACCTTCTGGAGCAGGCGGCGATGCGCCTCGATCACTTCGTCATACCCCGCCTGCGGCCCGATGCCGAGGAGGTTGCGCGCCCGCGCCTCGTTGGCGGCGCGTGGGTCTCCTTGCAAAAGCTCCCACGGCCAGCGCCCTGCCAGCAGCTTGCACGCAAGGCTGGCCAGGATCGCAAGCGTGAGCAGCTTGATCATCAGGCGGCGCTTTCCAGCTTCGGTTCGGGTGCGGTCTTGCCCGGCATCGGCAGGTTGAGGCCCGAGACCAGCGTGCGCAATTCCTGCCGTGCGACGAGGTGGCTCGTGCCCAGTTCGCCCAGGTGTCCCTTGTCGAGCAGGGTCAGCCCGCTCGGGAACAGTTCGCGATAGATCACGCGCTCCGAAAGGCCGCTCGCCACGCGGAAGCCGACGCGCTTGGACAGTTCGGTCAGCGCCTGGTCGATACGGCGCTGGTTGCGCGCTTCGGTATAGCCGGTGCGGTTGCGCACCACGACCCAGTCCATCTCGCGGCGCGCGTCCTTGATCGTTGCCATGGCCCGCTTCTTGCGCGCTTCCCAGATCAGCTCGGCATAGAACGACAGGCGGCGCACCTTGAAGGTTTCGGCATCGACCTGGCCGATCAGGTCGAAGTCGACGAAGCTGTCGTTGAGCGGGGTGACCAGCGAATCCGCCCGCGTCGCAACGTGGCGGGCCAGCACGTCGTCACGCCCGGGGGTATCGAAGATGATGAAGTCGTGGGTTTGCGAAAGCCGCTCGGTCAGCGCGTCGAGCTCCTCGATGCTGTCCCCGCCATAGACCTCGAACGTCGCGGTCGGCAGCGTGATCTCGCGCCGGCGCATCGTCTCGGCCCGGTTCTCGAAGTAGCGGTGCATCGTGCGCTGGCGGGCATCGAGGTCGATCGTCGCCACGCGAGCGCCTTGGTAGGCGAGGGCAACAGCGACGTGGACCGCCGTCGTCGACTTGCCGGTGCCGCCCTTTTCATTGGCGAAGACGATGCGATGCGGGCCAGGGGACGAGGCGCTGGACAAGGCTGGTAACTCACGTGGTTGATACGCTGCACGGGGTTGCGAGAGGCGTCCGCCGCCCGTATCGCCCGTGGCATCTGACTTAGTGGAGTGGCTGCCAAGGTGCAAACGATCAACCGGCTGGAAGACCTGCGCAATGCGGTCGACGCGCTCAAAATCGGGGGAAAAACCGTGGCCTTCGTCCCCACCATGGGCGCGCTGCACGAAGGTCACCTGACGCTTGTGCGCGAAGCGCGCGCACGGGCCAGCCACGTGGTCGCCTCGATATTCGTCAATCCGCGCCAGTTCGGCCCGAACGAGGACCTCGATGCCTACCCGCGCCGGCTCGCCGCCGATGCCGCGCTGCTCGAAGCCGAAGGCGTCGCCGTGCTGTGGGCGCCCACGGTCGATCAGATGTATCCGCAAGGCTATGCCACCAACATCTCGGTCTCGGGCGTCAGCGAGGTCGCCTGCGGCGCCGCACGCCCGGGCCATTTCGATGGCGTCGCCACAGTGGTGTGCAAGCTGTTCAACCAGGTTCGCCCGGACTTTGCCCTGTTCGGGGAGAAGGACTGGCAGCAACTGGCGATCATCCGCCGCATGGCGCGTGACCTTGATCTCACCCAGCCGCACGTTTCGAACATCATCGGGGTCGAGACCGTGCGCGAGACAAGCGGCCTCGCCCTCAGCAGCCGCAACCAATACCTGACGGACCGGGAGCGCGAACAGGCGGCCGGCCTCTCGGCGGCGATGCGCCGCGCGATTTCGGCAATCGAGAGCGGCGCGTCGGTGCCGCAGGCGCTTGACTCGCTCAACGCCGACATCATCGCCGCCGGATTCGCTTCGGTCGACTATGCCGACTTGCGCGATGCCGCCACGCTTGAGGCTATCGAAACCTTCACCGGGCAAAGCGCCCGCCTTCTCGTCGCCGCCCGCATCGGCGCGGCGCGTCTGATCGACAACATGGGAGTGGGCCCGAAATGAGTATCGCAATGACGCCGGTTGCACCGACCGCATCGTTCAAGGACAACCTTGCCCTGCTGCCCTCCATCGACGGCATTGCGCGTATCGATCTGCTCGACGCTTCGGGCACGGTCGTGGCGACGATCCCCAACGAAGCGGGCAAGCAAGGCTCGCTCAAGGTCTACAACTACCTTCAGGTCTGCTTCGGCAGGCTCGATGCCGCGGCTGCCGAGCACGGCCTTGCGATCTTCGCCGAGCACACGCCCGATGCACGGGCGCGTCCGGGCGCTCACCCCAATATCGACCGCATGATCGACGTGATCGTAAAGGGAACTTCGCTGACGATCAGGGCTGTCCCCTGAACTGCCCGAACGTCGTCAGAACTCCGACCAGTCGGTCTCCGGCTCCATTTTCAAAGCCGCATTGCCGGTGCTTCGGTAAGGTGATGCGGCAACGGGGGCGGCGGGCGAGGGGGGCGCCGCCGCAGGGCGGATCGCGGCGACATTGTTCTGCCCTCCGGCGAAACGCTGCACCACGTCTGTCAGGTCGCTCGCCTCACGCGAAAGCGAGCGTGCCGCTGCCGTCGATTCTTCCACCATCGCCGCATTCTGCTGCGTCACGCGGTCAACGTCGGCGACAGTGCGGTTCACCGTGTCGAGGCTGTTCGCCTGTTCGCGGGCCGTGGCCGCGATCTGCGAGACAAGGTCGCTGATCTCGCTCACGCGATTGACGATGCCAACCAGAACCGATCCCGTCTGGCTGACGAGGCTGACGCCCGACGTCACCTGTTCGCCCGATTTCGAGATCAACGTGCGGATGTCGTGGGCCGCGTCGGCTGACCGCTGTGCCAATGCGCGAACTTCCGTGGCGACGACGGCAAAGCCCTTGCCGGCATCACCTGCGCGCGCCGCCTCGACACCGGCGTTAAGCGCCAGCAGGTTGGTCTGGAAGGCGATCCCATCGATCAGGCCGACGATCTTGCCGATCTGGTCTGAGGAAACCGCAATGGCCGACATCGCCTCGACCGCCTTTTCGACGACCCTCCCGGCATTGATCGCCTCCCCCTGCGCCTGCGCGATCGCATCCCACGCTTCGTGGGCCGATTGCGCCATGGCGTTCACGCCCTGTGTGACCTGGTTCAGCGAAGCCGATGTCTGTTCGATGCTTGCGGCCTGATGTTCGTTGCGACGGGCGAGGTCGTTCGAGGCCACGTTGATTTCTTCCGAGCCGTTCATGACGCTGAGGGCGGCTTGGTGAACGCTGCTGAACGCCTTGACCAAGGCATCCACTGCCTGATTGAAATCGCTGCGCAAGTCGTCATAGCCGCCTGGCAGTGGGTCGCGGATGTGGCAGTCGAGCCGGTTGTCGGCCAGCGCGCTCAGCGATGACTTGAGCGTGCTCACGATTATTTCCTGCGTTGCCCGCGCCTTGCGGATCTCTACTGCGTTCTCATTGAATGCAGCCATGGCCTGGGTCATCCTGCCCACGCAGTCGCGGTAATCGGTGTGCAAGATCGCGCTTTCCGTATCGCCGGCGGCCAGCGCTTCCATCCGCAACACGGTATTGACATAGGGCGTACAGATGCGCTCCCGGGCGATCTCGGTCGTCGCCATGATGGCCACGAGCGAAACCACCCCGAGGCCGAGGTTCACCCAGATCGGTGCCAGATCGAAGCAGGCAAGCGCGGTGCCGGTCAGTCCGATGATCGAAAGCACGCTGTATACCAGCAACAGCGCGCGAAACTTCAGGCGGATCGGCGCCTTCCGTTCAAACCAGTCAAGCATTGCGACGCCTTTCCCTTATGCGGGGATCAGCAGCGTGACGTGAGTTGACGCGATAATCCCGGACGTGCCCGCGTCTAGCGGCCAACAACGAAACAATGCCCAAAAGTGCATACGAGCATTTACGGAGGGCAGCGCCCGCCAGGGACCCTTTGCAGAGCGTTCAATGCACCGGCGGATCGACCGCTGGCACGGCCGCCACCGGGGCCACCGGTTCGCCCTCGGTCCGGGGCGGGAGCGCGTTCTCCGGCACGTCGTCGATCAGCATGTCGCGCGTCGGCACGTGTTCGAGGTTGCGGACGCGGACGGTGATATTGTCGCCATCGAGCGTCAGTTCGTTGAAGCTGGGCGGGGTGGAGCGGACGCGCTGGCTGAGCGTGCCCGCGCCGATCATCCGCACCGGCCCGTTGGCCGTGGGGTGGATCAGGTCGAACGCATCGTGGACGTGGCCTGACAGCACGGCGAGGACGTTGCGCCGGGCCAGTTCGGCCAGCGCATGGTTGCCGCCGCGAGTCAGCGCCTTGCCGCGGGTGCCGGCTTCGACCAGGGGGTGATGGCAGGCAACGATGGCGCGTGTGCCGGGCGGGAGCGCGTCGATCGCCGCCAACGTCTGCGCCAGCGCCGCCTTGCCCACAGTGCCTTTCGACCAGTTCAGGCGGAACTGCGCGCGCGCGGTTGTCTTGAGGGGCACGATCTTCGCGCCGGGAATCGGCAGTTCCCGCTCCAGCACGCCTTCGATCGAACGGAATCGACGGTAGGGATCGATAAAGCGTTCGATCAGGTTGAAATAGGGCAGGTCGTGGTTGCCCACCTCGACCGTCACCGGCACGTCCAGCGCCTGGATCCAGTGGCAGGCGGCGGTGAATTCGCGGTGCCGTGCGCGCATCGTCAGATCGCCGGTGATGGCGACGGCATCGGGCTTTTCGCGCGCGATGCATTGCGCGACCCAATCGAGGGCGCGCCGGTCTTCAAGGCCGAAATGGATATCGCTGATGTGGAAGAGGCGGGTCATCGGGCAGGCTTGATCGTCGCTGGGCCCGCTGCGGTCAAGCACCGGGTGCGATAGTGCAAAGGAAGTCGAGCGCGAATTCCTCGCAGGTGACTTCCTCGCGCATGCCGCCTTCGCGCCGCTCGCCGTCGATCATCATGGCGATCGGGCCGTCGCTTTCGAGTGTTGCGGACGAACATTGACCCAGTTCGTCGTGGGGGCCCTGCCGGAAATCGCGCTTCACCAGCATGGCAAAGCCTTGCGCGGCAAACTCGCCCCAGTCGGAAAAGTCGTATCCGTCCACTTCCATGCTGTCACCGTCCAGCGGTGCCATGCGCACGGCGCGATATCCTTCGGGCTGCGCTGCTGTCGCGGGTGCGGATAGGCGAACGCCCGGCCCTTCGCGGGTTTCGCGCAGGGCCGTGGTGAAAGTCTCGGCGATGGTCGGCAGATCAAGATCGCGCACGCTTTCGCGCACGTCGGCCCACATCGCGCCGGGGCCGGCCAGCAGTTCGATGAGTGCGACGCCTTGGGAGGTGCGCAGCGCCTGCCGCCGCACGCGTCGCGCCGAGCCGAGCTTGCCGGTCACTTCCTCTGCCGGAACGTCGCCATGGAGAGACTTCGACAGGAGGTTCTGCGTGCCGCCGGGAAGGACGAGCAGCGCACCGCCCCAGCCTTCGAGTGCTGAGGCCGCGGTATTGATCGTGCCGTCGCCGGTGAAGACGGCAAGCGTCGCGATCCCCTCTGCTTCAAGCTGCGCGCGCGTGGGCAGCTCCTCATCGGGAAAGCGGATGACCCGCGCCGGCGCGCACCCGGCGGCCGAGAGCGAGGCGACGAGATCATCGACCGCCGCGTCGCTGTTGCTGCCGCTTGCGGCGTTCGTCACGAGCCAGAGAGGAGAGAGCGTCATCACCGGCAGAACCGGCAGCACGCGCGGCGGTTCCGCAGCGGCTGCTCTAAACGCGATCTGTCAGGATCAGCCAGGCCGAGAAGCTGTTGAGCATCGAATAGATGACGTAAGCGATCGGTCCGCTGACCACGCCTTCCGAGGCAAACAGCAGCGCGCCGAGCAACAGCAGGAACTCCAGCAGCAGGGTGAAGCGCCCGCCAAAGGCGTGGACCATCCACGGCAGGCGGGCAAGCAGCGGGTGCCCGCTGTCCATCACGGCGCGGTGCAGCGCGAAGTTGCCGATGCCCAGAAGGAAAGTGATCAGAATCGCCATGGACCGGAAGCGACCTTTAGGGAATCGCGCAGGGATTGTCACACCTGCAGTTCGTGGAGTGGACATTGCGTTTCGTCGGACGGGCTGAACACTTGTCGTTCGTAACGGAAAGCTGGTCGAGACGCGCAAGATTTCATCGACCACCGGGCGTAGCGAGAATGCATGCGGTGCACCCGACCAACCGGATCAGCCGCTGAAACGCCCCCCAAGGCCGGTCCCCCCGCCGGCTCCCGTGTCGAAGGAAGTTGCCATGTTTGCCAAGACCCTGTTCTCCGCCGGCCTCCTCGGCCTCGCTCTTGCCGCCAGCCAGCCTGCCTCTGCCGGCACGCGCTCGGTCGTCTATTCCGATCTCGATCTCACCACCAAGCAGGGCGAGGCCCAGCTCAACGCCCGCCTTCGCCAGGCCGCCAAGGACATCTGTGGCCTGAACAAGGCGGACCTGCCGACCAGCGAATGGGAATCGGCGCGCGATTGTTTTGCCCGCTCGATGGCCGATGCCCGCCGCGCCAAGGCCGAAGTGAAGGCGACCGCGCTGGCCGCTGCTCAGAAATCCAAGACCGATCTTGCTGTCCGCTGATCCCGGCAGCTTGCAAACCCGGCGGATCCAGTCCCCCACCGGGTCAAACTCAAGGGACCGTCGCTAGTCCGGCGGTCCCTTTTTCCTGATGGCCCGTCAGTTTGATGGCCAGTCGGCCCAAAGGTCAGTCAGCCAATTTCGCGAAGCTCGGCAGGCTTTGGTTCGGCTTCGATCTCGCCCCGATCACGCCAGGTCAGGTCATTCGGCGTCAGTTCGCGACCGTCGTGCGAAAGAATGCCGATCGGAGCGATCGGCCGTCCGTCGCGGCAATCGCAAAGCACTGGATTGGCAGGCGTGCCCAATTCCCACTTCTCGCCCCACTGGCGCAACGCCAGCATGGCGGGGAGCAGGTCGAGACCCTTCGGCGTCAGGCGATATTCGATGCGGCGCCGGTCATCGGCGCAGTGCTCGCGCTTGAGAATGCCGGCCTCGACCAATCTTGACAGCCGGTTGGAAAGGATGTTGCGGGCGATGCCCAGCGCTTCGAGGAAATCCTCGAAATGGCGCACGCCGTTGAAAGCGGCGCGAAGGATCATGAAGGACCATCGCTCGCCCATGGCTTCGAGCGCAAGGGGCAGGCCGCATTGGGCGATTTCGCCGAGAGGTTCGCGAAGCTTTTCCATGTCGTCCTCTGCATAGCCCATGATCGCCGCCTATTTAAGTTTCTAGTTGCAACCTGAAACCTATCCTGATAGGTAGCGATTCGCAACGGAAATAGCATCCTCTCCAGAACCCTGCAATTTCCGTGGCCCTAACAAGGTTGTTTCAGGGGAAGAACGATGATCTCAGCAAATTCCAGCAGCGCTCTGCGCCAGCTCCTTCCGGCCGTCCTCGCGCTGGTCGGCACCACGCTCAGCTTCGCGGTAACCGCCAACACGGCCCGCGCCAACACCGGCGGCTCGTTCTATTCGGCCACGCTGACCCGTCCGATGGACGGTGCGCAGAAGGTCATCCAGAAGGGTGTCCTGTGGAAGTGCGAAGGCGCCGAATGCTCGGCCCCGCGCGATACATCGCGCCCGGTCATCGTCTGCGCCCGCCTTGCCCAGAAGGTCGGCCCCGTCGCGCGCTTCGCCACCCCGCAGGGCGATCTCGCCGCCGAGGACCTCGCCCGCTGCAACGAGGCAGCGGCCGGATAAGTCCAGCACCAGTCTCCAGCGCGCACTCCCTCTCGTTACCCTGCCGAGTGCGCAATCCCTGACCGTGAAGGTCACATGGGCCGTGAACAGCAAGTCTGTTCGCGGCCCCTTTTTTCGCTATGCTCGTGCCATGCGAATGCCTTCGAGAGTTAGCGCTCTGCTCGCCAGAGTTGCCCTTCTGCCCCTGACAGTTGGATTTGTGCCGGTGCAGGCCCAAGCCCAAGCCCAGGCCCAGGCAGCGCCGCAACTTACAGCTCAAAGCCGCGAGGATCTGCGCTGTTCGGCGGCCTTTGCCATTGTCGCGCTTGAACAATCGGGGGGCGATGCGCTGGAAGGCTGGCCGCCGCTGGCGGTGCGCGGCAAGACCTTCTTTGCCGATTCGGGCGAGCGCGCGATGAAGGAGGGTGCGCTGACCCGCGAGCAGGTGCGCGACCTGATCGCCGAGCAGGTTCAGGCGCTCCAGACCGCGCCCGATCCCGACAAGGCCCTGTCGGCGCTTGCCGGGCCTTGCCTCGCAAGGCTTGACGCCACCGTCCCGCCGCTGATCGCGCCGACCCTCAAGCAATGCGCCGCGATCCTCGGGCTTGCCTACAACGAGGTCCATACCCGCGAAGGGATGAGCACTTCGGCGCAGGATCTCAAGACACTGGAATCGGTGCTTTCATCGCGCGAACGCGAGGCGATCATCGCTGCCGGTGGCAGCGGCGACGACGCTGACCGCACGCTGGCGCAGGCGCGCGAGGCGATGGCGGCTGAGGCGGCGGACGGAAAGGGCGGGGTCGACAAGTACGACATCGCGCGCTGCTACTTGTTCGCCAAACCGCAGGAAAAATCGCACTATTGAGCGGGCGGGGCGGGCTTCCCATATTGGCGGCAAAGGAGATCCCCGCAATGTCCGACAAGATGAACCTGACCGACGCCGAGTGGCGCGAGCGTCTTTCGCCCGAGCAGTACCAGATCCTGCGTCAGGGGGGCACCGAGCGTGCGTTCACCGGGGCTTACGAGAAGAACAAGGCACCCGGCGAGTACCACTGCGCCGGTTGCGGAGCGCCGCTGTTCACATCTGACACCAAGTACGACAGCGGTTCCGGCTGGCCGAGCTTCTACGCCCCGGTCGAGGCCGAGGCGGTCGAGGAAATCGTCGATCGCTCGCACGGGATGGTCCGCACCGAAGTGCGCTGCGCGCGCTGCGACGGGCACCTTGGCCATGTCTTCCCCGATGGTCCGAATCCCACCGGCCTGCGCTATTGCATGAACAGCGCTTCGCTGGATTTCACGCCGAAAGACTGAGTCGGAAAGCGCTCTGAACCGGCAGCATTGGCCGTTCGCCGATTTTGCGGTTAACCCTGCGTTACAACTGCCCTATGCAAAGGGCCGCAGATTTGCGTGGACGGCCTGCGCCGATACCGGAACGAGGCCGAGAATGAGGGAAGCGGTACAAGACTGATGGCCAGACGGGACATTCCCCGCCGCCCCGAGGGCGGCAGGTCGGAGCCGCAACCCAAGAGCAGATCGATGCTGGGCCGATGGGTTCGGCGGTTGCTTGCCTGGGGTGCCGGCTTTGCGCTGCTGGGCACGATCGGGCTGGTGGTGGCCGTTGCCGTCACGGTGCGCTCGCTGCCCGGCTATGGCGAACTGAAATCGAGCCAGACCGGCCAGATGATCGTGGTGCGTGCCGCCGACGGCTCCGAGATCGTGACCCTGGGGCCAAGCTACGGCAAGTGGATCCCTTACGAGCGCATCCCGCAGGACATGAAGGATGCGATGATCTCGGTCGAGGACCGGCGTTATCGCAGCCACTGGGGCGTGGACCCCATCGGCATCGTCCGTTCGCTGATGGTGCGCGTGGAAAGCGGCACATGGAAGCAGGGCGGCTCGACGATCACGCAGCAGCTTGCCCGCAACATCTTCCTCAACAACACCAAGACCTTCGGCCGCAAGGCGCGCGAATGGGTGCTGGCGCTGGCGCTCGAACAGAAGTTCTCGAAAGACCAGATCCTCGAGCTGTACCTCAACAAGGTCTACTTCGGCGGCGGTGCCTATGGCATCGACAGCGCCGCACGCAAGTTCTTCGGCCATTCGGGCGAGGAAATCACGCTGCCTGAGGCGGCGATCATCGCCGGGTTGGTCAAGGCGCCGTCACGATATTCGCCAACGGCCGATGCCGAGGCGGCCGTGGGCCGCGCTGGCGTGGTTCTGCAGACTATGCAGAGCGCGGGCGTGCTGACCGCGCAGGAAGCGCAGAGCGTGGACCTGAAGGCCGTGAAGATGGTCTCGGACAGCGCAGGCCAGAACTCTGCACGCTATTTCACCGACTGGGCGCTGCCGCAGCTCGACCTGATCCTGCCGGAGAACGACAAGCCGATCGAAGTGTGGACCACGCTCGATCCGATCGCGCAGAAGGCCGCGACCAGCGCAGTGGCCGGATTTGCGCCGAAGGGCGCGCAGGGCGCACTTGTTTCCCTTGATCGCGACGGTGCGGTTCTCGCCATGGTCGGCGGCACGGACTATGTAACCTCGAATTACAACCGCGCAGTCAACGCCGTCCGCCAGCCCGGTTCGGCGTGGAAGCTTTTTGTCTATCTCTCGGCGCTCGAGGCGGGATACACGCCGGATGACCGCGTGGTCGACGAGCCGGTGACGATCGATGGCTGGACCCCGCGCAACGACGGCAATCGCTATGCCGGCGAGATCGACCTGCGCACGGCCTTTGCCTATTCCAAGAACACCGTGGCGGCACAGCTGGGCAATGAAGTGGGCTTCGGCACCGTTGCCAACATGGCGCGCCGCTTTGGCATCACCACGCCGATCAACACGCTGCCCTCGATGGTCCTGGGTTCGTCCGAAGCGCGCGTGATCGACATGGTGCGCGCTTTCGCCTCGGTTCAGGCAAAGGGCATGTCGATCACGCCCTACGGCATCCGCAAGGTGACGACGACCGACGGCGAAGTGCTCTACACGCACCGCACGGAGACCGCGCAGCAGCTCGTCCCGCCCTATGTCGCTGCCGCGATGACCGACCTGATGCAGACCGCGGTCAATATCGGCACAGGCCGCGCTGCGCAGATCGGCAGGCCGGTTGCCGGCAAGACCGGCACGACATCGTCAAACAAGGACGGCTGGTTCCTGGGCTTTTCGAGCGGTATCACCACCGGCGTGTGGATGGGGCGCGACGATGCCAAGGCCGTGCCCGGCCTGCAGGGCGGCGCCGCACCGGCGCGCGCCTTTGCGGCCTACATGAAGGTCGCCACGCGCAAGCGCCCGGTCGAACAGTTCGACACTGAACTCAAGCTGCCGGAATGGCAGCTCGAACCCGATGATGAGGCGATGCAGGGCAACCCTGACGACTACTTCTATGTCGACGAGCAGGGCAACCTGGTCGATCCGTCGCGCCGGCGTGGTGATGACGGTGCAATTGATCCCAATGCACCACCCGAGGGCATACCGCCGGAGGTTCCGCAGGCCGCGAACGACGATTTCCTCAACCGCGCCACTGGTCGGCGCGACGGCAACGACCCTGCAGCGGCAGGCGCGAGGCCCCGTCCGACCAATACTCCGCGCCCTGTTCCCCAGCCATGAGCATGCCCAGCAGGAATTCTCGAGCCTGAACCTTTCTGCGGTTCGGGCGTTTGCCTGATCGAGAGGGAAGGCTGCGGGCCTTCCGCCAATCAGGAGACGTGTAATGAGCCTGCTGCAATGGGCCGTCGCAGGAGCGGCGGGATATGCTATCTGGCGCGTGGCGCAGAAGAATCGCGAGGAACAGGCACCGGCCGCTTTCGCGCAAGGCGAGGAGTCGGGCGGCAACTTTGCCAAGGTGCGCAGTGCCGGCACCGAGGGAATGCGATCGGACCCCAAGCGCTGGGACAAGGTCGACCAGGCCTCGGACGAGAGCTTTCCGGCGAGCGATCCGCCGGCAACCTATTGATCGGCGTGCCCAAGCGCTTTGGTGACGGCCGGAGGGTACTCCGGCCGTTGCTGTATGGGGGGACGGCTATTTGACGACGTCTGCCTCGTGCCACACGACCGCCTGTGCCACCTTGATGCAATCCATCCCGCCGTCATAGGTCATCGTGGGTGAGCCATAGAGCCGCCAGCCTTGCGCCAGCGCCTCGGATACCCGCTCGCAGAAGGCGCGGTCGTCCTTGCCTGTCAGCAGGCGGTAGACGGGGCGGTCATCGGGGGTCTGGTACATCATGTTCCTCGGCAGTCGATATGCCAGCAGAACAGCGCGCCGTCCTCCGCGTCAAGCCGTTCGGCCATCTGAACGAAGCCGTTGCGCTCCAGCACCCGCTGCGAGGCGATATTGTCGGTGCGCGTTTCGGCATAAAGCGCATCAACGCGCGGGTCCGATCTGGCCCAGTCGACGAGCGCCTTCAGCGCTGCCGATGCATGACCCCGCCCCTGCGATCCTGGTGCCACGCCATAACCGATCTGCAGCCGGCGCTCCTCGAGCACCGACGTGACCGACATGAGGCCAACGAGTTCGTCATCTGACACGACAAGCCACGCCGGGGGCGAGAAAACCTCGCCAACAGCCTCGGCCAACCCTGCCAGCATTGCCAGTACTTCCGGTTCCGCCACCGGCGTATGCGGCAGGACTATCGCCTGCTCTGGCGGCCGCCCCTCAAGCAGACGCGCGAAGTGCGTCGGCGTTGCCGGGACGAGCCGGACGGTCACAGAATGTACTTCGACAGGTCTGCATTGCCGGCAAGGTTCGCCAGCTTCTCGGCGACATAGGCCTCGTCCACCGTCACCGTCTCGCCGGTGCGGTCCTCGGCATCGAAGCTCACTTCCTCGAGCAGCTTTTCCATCACCGTCTGCAGGCGGCGGGCGCCGATGTTCTCGACGCTTTCGTTCACCTGTGCCGCCGTGCGGGCAATGGCGCGGATGGATTCCGGCGTGAAGTCGAGCGTGACGTTTTCGGTTGCGATCAGCGCACGGTACTGTTCGACGAGGTTTGCGCGCGTTTCCGAAAGAATGCGCACGAAGTCGTCTTCGCTGAGCGCCTTGAGTTCGACGCGGATCGGCAAGCGGCCCTGAAGTTCCGGCAACATGTCGGAGGGCTTGGCCACGTGGAACGCGCCCGAGGCGATGAACAGGACGTGGTCCGTCTTCATCGGGCCGTACTTGGTGGCAACCGTCGTGCCCTCGATCAGCGGCAGCAGATCGCGCTGCACGCCTTCGCGGCTGACCGATCCGCCACGCACATCGGACACGGCAATCTTGTCGATTTCGTCAAGGAAGACGATGCCGTTGGTCTCGGCATTGCGGATCGCCTCGCGCGCCACGTCGTCCTGGTCCATGCGCTTTTCGGCCTCTTCGTCGACCAGCTTGTCCCAGGCGTCGGCGACGCGCATCTTGCGGCGCTTGAGCGCCTGCTTGCCGAACGCCTTGCCCATCATGTCCGACAGGTTGATCATGCCGATGCCGCCGGGCATGCCGGGAATCTCCATGGGAGCGGACGGTGTATCCTCGACCTCGATCTCGACCTCGACGTCGTTCATCGAGCCATCGGCCAGCCTTGCCTTGAAGCTTTCGCGCGTTGCTTCGCTGGCACCATCGCCGACCAGCGCCTTGAGCAGGCGGTCCATCGCGGCCTTGCTGGCAGCGTCTCGCACCGCATCGCGGCGGCGCTCCTTCTCGAGGCGGATCGCCTCTTCCACGAGATCGCGGGCAATCTGTTCAACGTCGCGGCCGACATAGCCGACCTCGGTGAACTTGGTGGCTTCCACCTTCACGAAGGGCGCATCGGCCAGCTTGGCCAGCCGGCGGCTGATCTCGGTCTTGCCGCAGCCCGTGGGCCCGATCATCAGGATGTTCTTCGGGCTGACCTCGTCGCGCAGGTCGGCGGACAGGCGCTGGCGACGCCAGCGGTTGCGCAGCGCGACTGCAACGGCCTTCTTGGCATCGGTCTGGCCGACGATGTGTTCGTCCAGCGCGCGGACAATGGCCTTGGGGGTAAGGGAGTCGTTCATCAGATTTCCTCGACCGTCACGCGGTCGTTGGTGAAGACGCAGACTTCGGCGGCGACCTGCATGGCGCGGCGCGCGATCTTTTCGGCGTCGTCTTCGTAGTCGGTCAGGGCGCGGGCAGCGGCGAGCGCATAGTTGCCGCCCGAACCGATTGCGGCGATTCCGCCTTCCGGTTCAAGCACATCGCCATTCCCGGTAAGGATCAGCATGGTCTCCGCATCGGCCACGATCATCAGTGCTTCGAGATTGCGCAGGTACTTGTCGGTGCGCCAGTCCTTGGCGAGTTCGACCGCGGCGCGCATCAGCTGGCCGCGATGCTGCTCCAGCTTGCGCTCCAACCGTTCGAACAGGGTGAAGGCATCAGCCGTCGCGCCTGCAAATCCGGCAATCACCTTGCCATCTCCGATGCGGCGCACCTTGCGGGCATTCGGCTTCATGACCGTGTTGCCCATGGAAACCTGGCCGTCCCCTGCGATGACGGTGCGGCCGTTCTTCTTCACCCCGATGATGGTGGTGCCGTGCCACTGGATAAGGCCGTGGCTCGCCCTGCTGTCGTCCATCGCCGCGATATGAGGAGCGCGGCGGCGAATTCAAGCGCCCGAGCCTCAGCTGCCGTTGGGACCGGTGCCGGTCGGTGCGCCACCACCGGCGCCGCCCGGAATCGCGCCGACCGCGCCGATGTTGCCGAACAGATCCTGGAAGAAGCTGCGGTCGCGCCCGAGGGTCGGCGTCTTGTCGCTTTCGGGCGAAAGGCGGACGACCTTCTCCATCCCCTGCCGGCCCATCGAGCTGACATTGCCGCGGGCGTCGAAATCGACGACGATGACGCTCTGGTCCGACGTCTGCGGACGGGTGAACGGGCGCTGCCTGGTGTTCTGCGCAACGTAATACCACGTCTGCCGACCGAACTGGCTGGTGAAGGTCGGGCGGCCCAGTGTGCGTTCGACCGAGAGCTTGTTGTCGACGCCAGGCTGGACCGAGGCGACCAGTGCCTCGTCGATGATGTAGCCGCGATGGTCCTTGATGCTGGCACAGCCGGACGCGGCCACGCCGAGGGCGAGCACCGCCGCACCCTGCACCATCAGCCGCATGTTCCGCATTCGCAAACTCCGCTCTTCACTTATCGCCGTCATGCCCGTTTGCATCGGGAATGCACAGCCTATATCGCCGAGATCAATTGGGCGACCCTTAGGGTCCAATCTGGATTACCGCAATGCCGCCCGCAAGCAGCCTGCTGGACGGCCGAGATTTAATCGCCCCTGAACGGGCGGAATGCCAAGGAATGCCGTGATGTCGCTTCTTACCAAGCTGTTCGGACGCAAGCAGGATGATCGCGCCGTCGCGCGGCCCTTGTGGCACCGCACTGTCGAGATCGCGCGCGAGAAGGAATGGTACCGCGATTGTGGTGTCGCCGACACGGTGGGCGGGCGATTCGACATGATCACGCTGATCCTGTCGGTCGTGCTGATCCGCATGGAGCGTGACGCGGAACTCGTCGAGCCTTCGGTGCGGCTTACCGAACTGTTCGTCGAGGACATGGACGGGCAGCTGCGCGAAAGCGGCGTGGGCGACGTTATCGTGGGCAAGCGCGTGGGCCAGTTGATGAGCGTGCTGGGCGGGCGCCTTGGTGCCTATCGCGAGGCGCTGGCGGCGCGGGACGAGGCGCTTATGGCCGAAGCGATCAGCCGCAACGTGACCTTGCACGATGGCACCGATCCGCTGCTGCTGACGCGGCGCGTGCGCGCTTTCGCCGCCGGGCTGGACCTCGTCCCCGCATTCCGCGTTCTCGATGCGGAGATCGGAAAATGACCATGAATTCAGAGTTCTCGCGCATCGTCGATCTGCGTCAGATTGGCGACGAGCCGGTGGTGCTGGAGCCGACCGAGGCAGAGCGCAAGCGTCTGGCGGCGCGTTTCCAACTCTCGGAGGTGAAAGCCATGCAGGCGACCATCTCTCTGAGGCAGGAGGGGGACTCCGTGGAGGCAAGAGGCCATCTCGCCGCCTCCATCGTGCAGGCCTGCGCGATCTCTGGCGAGGACTTCCCGGTGACGATCAGCGAACCCATCTCGCTGCGCTTCGTCCCACCCGGCGCGGCCCATGATCCCGACGAGGAGATCGAGATTACCGCCGACGATTGCGACGAGATCGAATACGAAGGCACCAGCTTCGATCTGGGCGAGGCCGTAGCGCAGAGCCTGGCACTGGCGATCGATCCGTTTGCCGAAGGACCAGATGCCGACAAGGCGCGCGCCGAGCACAATCTCGGCGGCGAAGTTGCCACCGGCCCCTTCGCCGCGCTGGCCGCACTGAAGAAGGACTGAGCGTTTGGCTGGACCTCCGGGGCGCGGTCGGGACCTGACGAGCGGGCCGATCCTCAAGACGCTGGTGCTGTTCTCGGCGCCGACGCTGGCATCCAACATCCTGCAATCGCTCAACGGCTCGATCAATTCGATCTGGGTCGGCCAGTTGCTGGGCGAGGGTGCGCTGGCGGCGACTGCCAATGCCAACGTGGTGATGTTCCTCGTCTTTGCCGCAGCGTTCGGCTTCGGCATGGCGGCCACCGTCAAGATCGGGCAGGCCTTCGGCGCGCGCGACGTGCTGGCGGCGCGGCGGACGTTCGGCTCGGCGGTGGGCTTTTGCGTGCTGCTGTCGCTGGTTGTCGGCACGCTGGGCTGGCTCTTTGCGCCCGAACTGCTGACGGCAATGGCCGCGCCGGGCGAGACCTATGCCTATGCGCTGACCTACCTGCGGGTGATCTTCATCGCCATGCCGGCCTCGATGATCACGGTCATGCTGGGCATGGGCCTGCGGGGCGGGGGCGATGCGGCGACGCCGTTGAAGTTCATGGTCCTGTCTTCGGTGCTCGACGTCGCGCTCAATCCTTTGCTGATCGGCGGTTTCGGGCCGATCCCGGCCATGGGCATCGCCGGAGCGGCTCTGGCGACGGCGATTGCCTCGTTCGTGTCGATGGCGGGCATCGTCGCCTATGTCTACGTCAAGGACCTGCCGTTGCGGCTGCGGGGGCCGGAGCTCAAATGGCTGTGGCCGCGCCGGGACGAACTCGGCTACATCCTGACCAAGGGCCTGCCGATGGGCGCGCAGATGCTGGTTATCTCGGCGGCGGGCATCATCGTGATCGGTCTGGTCAATCGCGAGGGCCTGCTGGTCAGCGCCGCCTATGGCGCGGCGCTGCAGTTGTGGACCTATCTTCAGATGCCGGCGATGGCGATTTCCGCTGCGGTCAGCGCCATGGCCGCGCAGGCGATCGGCGCGGGCCTGGATGAGCGGCTCCACCGCATCTCGCGTGCGGGGGTCATGCTGAACCTTACGGTGACCGGAGCACTATGTGCATTGATCCTGCTGTTCGACCGGCCGGCGCTGGAGCTGTTCCTGGGCGCGGCAAGCCCTGCGGTGGATGAGGCGCGTCATATCCAGTTCCTGGCCAGCTGGAGCTATGTCCTGTTCGGAATCACCATGGTGCTGTTTGGCACGATGCGCGCAGGCGGGGTGGTCTGGACGCCGCTGATCATCCTGTCGATCGCCATGTATCCCGTACGTCTGGGCTTCTATTACGCCTTCTACCCGAGCCTTGGCGCGGATGCCCTGTGGCTGGCATTCCCGGTCAGTTCCGCAGTTGCCGTGGCGCTCTCGGTCCATGCCTATCGCCAGCCACAATGGCGGGATCGCGCACGCGCTGTGCCGGACGAGGAGTGCGAGGAGGAAACCCATGCCGACGCGGACCCCGCCGGACGCATGGCGCCGAGTCTTTAGGGTCCTGACCCCAGGGTCGCGTCAGCGGCTCTGGGCGCGCCAGCGCTGGACCGTGCGTTCGACCGCGCGGTCTTCGCCGCCGCTCTTGCTCCACAGCTCGTAGAACGAAGGGTCATTCGAGGCGGGGCGCTTGATCGCCTCGAGCTCGTCGAACGAGACGCGCATCGGGATCGAGACGCCTTCGCCCGAAATGATGCATTCGCGGTTGCGCAGCGCAGGAATCGTATCGACGAAGCCGCGCGCGCCTTCGGGCATGGCCGCCTTGACGAAGGCCTGGTCGCGCTCGTTGTTGAGGCGCATGGCGATGATCGTGCCGCACTGCGAAAGCACGCCTTCGGCAAGGTCTGACGGACGCTGGGTAATCAAGCCCAGCGAGACGCCGTACTTGCGGCCTTCCTTGGCAATGCGCGAGAGGATGCGGCCGACCGAAGAGCCGTCCGAGTTCTTCTCGCTCGGCACGTAGCGGTGGGCTTCTTCGCAGACCAGCAGAACGGGCCGCGTCTCTTCGTCGCGTGCCCAGATGGCATAGTCGAACACGAGGCGGCTGAGCACGGCGACGACGGTGGAAGTGATTTCCGATGGAACGCCCGAAACATCGATGATCGAGATCGGCTTGCCGTTGGCCGGCATGCGGAAGATCTTCGAGATGAACTCGGCCATCGTGTCGCCCACCAGCATCCCTGAGAACATGAACTGGTAGCGCGGGTCGCTGCGGATTTCCTCGATCTTGGTCTTGAGACGCATGTAGGGAATCGAGTTGGTGCCCTTGTCGAGGCGGCCCATCTCGTTCTGCAGGATGATCATCAGGTCCGACAGCAGATAGGGGATCGGCGAATCAACCGTGATCTTGCCGATCTGTTCGGCAAGGCGGTTCTTCATGCGCGCCGCCAGCAGGCACTTGGCCAGGATGTCCTCGTCAATCTGGCGATCCGTGCCCGACGAGGTGATGAGGATTTCGCAGTGTTCCTCGAAGTTCATCAGCCAGTAGGGCATCTGCAGGTTCGACACGTCGAGCAGTTGCCCGGTGACGCGAAACGCGCTGGAATATTCCCCGTGCGGATCGATCATCACGATGTGGCCCGAAGGCGCCATCTCGCAGATGCGGTGGAGGATCAGCGCGGCAGCGGTCGACTTGCCGGTGCCGGTCGAACCGAGCAGCGCGAAGTGCTTGCCAAGCAGGGCATCGACATAGAGCCCGGCGCGGATATCGCGCGTGGGGAAGACGGTGCCGATCGAGATGTTGGTCCGGCCATCGCTGGCATAGATCTGGCGCAGGTCGTTGCTGGTGGCAGGATAGACCAGTGCGCCGGGGACAGGATAACGGGTAACACCGCGGCGGAAGCCATAGATCTTGCCGGTCAGGCGCTCTTCCTCGCCCTCGCCAAGGAAATCGATCTGGGCGACCACGCCGCCATCGACGGTGGTATCCTGCCGCTGCGTGCGCACGCTGGCGAGGAGCCACGAATTGCCGACGCGAATCTTGATCTGGCTGCCGACCTTGCCCGACATCGACACCGACGGATCGAGGTCGGCCGAGCACTGCTCGAGGCGGGCGAGATCAAGCGCGATGGCCGAGCTTGAGCCGGCAACATCGCGCACGAAGCCGATAGGGTGGCGCGCGTTCTCTGACCCAAGGGCATTCTGGGGTGCCGCCAGAATGGCCGATGCCGATCCGGCCTCTTCCAGGTTGGCGGCAGGCGCCATGAATCCCTGCATCCCCATTTCGGACATTGCGCAAAACCCTTTGGCCATTGTCGGCTGTGGGTCTGGGACTATCCGTTTCGGGTTAAGATCGGCTAAACCAACGAAAGGCAGTGGCCAATTCAGCTTCGGGCAAAGAGCCTGCCCGCGATCCAGCCCATGGCGACCGAGACAATGACCGCAAACAGGCCATAGAGCCACCCGTTGCGATCGGCGGCGACAGCGACGAAGCGCTCGAACCCTTCCTTCTTCACCTCGATCCGGGTGATCGCCGAAGCCACGACCTTGCCCCCGCGGATGGCGAAGGTTTCGGCGGTGTAAGTGCCGGTCTGCACGCTGGATGGCAGACTGATCCGGGCCTGATAGAGCACCTGACCGCTGATCTTCACGCTGCCCTGATCCTCGCGGTAGAGGCCCTGCCGACGCATCAGATCGACCAGCCCTTCGGAAAAGCGCTGCTGCTCACGCGGTTCGATAACGCCGATCGGCGAAAGCTGGAGCCACTTGAGGCCGAGTTCGTAGATCGCCGCTGTCTTGTCATCCACGATCTTCGCGATCGGGCGGGAGGAGGCGATGGCGAAGTAGCTGGGCGCCGAGCGGAATTCGAGCGAATCGGCATTGATCCACATGCCCGCGATCTTCTGCTTTTCGCGCAGGACGATCGACTGCACCGGGCCTTCGAGGACGACGACGATATCGTAATCCTGCGCAGCGCGGCTGCCTTCGGGGCTGAGAATCGCGCCGAACAGGAGCAGGTCGGCCCCGGTAAAGCCCTGGCGGACCTGGATTTCGTGCTGCGAGATTTCGGGCACGAGAATCGGATCGCGCGCACCCAGGAGGAGCAGGCAGGCGGCAAGAGCGGCGCGGCGCATCCGCACGCGGCCGGTCACAGCGGAACCACCGTGTAGATCTCGTCCGGGCGATAGCCGAGCCCGAGCGCCATGCGCAGTGCTACCGCAAGGACGATCACCGCAAGGATCAGGCGGAGCTGTTCGGGCTTCACCTTCTGGGCAAAGTGGGTGCCGATCTGCGCGCCGGTGACCGAACCGACCAGCAGCAGCCCGGCCAGCACGATGTCGACCGCACGCGTGGTGAGCGCATGCATCATCGTGGTGACCATGGTGACGAACAGGATCTGGAACAGCGACGTGCCGACCACCACGTTCACGCCCATGCCGAGGATGTAAAGCATCGCCGGCACGAGGATGAAGCCGCCGCCAATGCCCATGAGCATGGTGAGAATGCCGGTGGCAATGCCGAGCAACAGCGGCGCCAGCGGCGAGATATAAAGACCCGAGCGGTAGAAGCGCCACCGCAGCGGCAGGCTGGCGACAAGCGGATGGTGGCGGCGCTTGCGGGCAGGCAGCGGCTGGCCAGTCTTCTGCGCGCGCAGGGCGGTGATGCTTTCGTGCGCCATCAACCCGCCGATGCCGCCAAGCATCAGCACGTAGAGGATGTTGATCACCGTATCGATCTGGCCGAGCGACTGCAGCAGGCGGAACAGCAGCGAGCCAAGCCCGGTGCCGATCACCCCGCCCGCCACCAGCACTGCGCCGATGTGATAATCGATCCCGCCCCGCCGGGCCTGGGCGAACGCGCCGGAAACGCTGGCGCCGGTCACCTGGCTGGCAGCCGATGCGGCGGCGACGGTGGGGGGCACGCCATAGAAGATCAGCAACGGCGTGGTCAGAAACCCGCCGCCGACGCCGAACATGCCCGAAAGCAGCCCGGTCAGCGCGCCGAGGCCGACGATGACCAGCCCGTTGACCGACAGGTTCGCGATGGGAAGATAGACGTCCATTGCCGTGTCAACGCTAGGCCGGGCGGTGCGTGCCAGCAACCCCGCCGAGCCGGTTTGCGGCCAAAAAACTGTGGCTCAGAAAGCGGAGGTGACCGTCATGGTCGGGCCGCTGCCGGGGCGGGCGTTTCCGGCGATGCGGAAGCGCCAGTCGAGCGCGACGCGGGTCGGTCCGACAAGCTGCCCGCCTTCGAGCCGGAAGGCCACGCGCGGGCCCACATCAAGCCGCACGGCTCCTTCCTGCCCGCCTGACCACATGCCGACCCCGGCGCGCAGATCGCCATTGCGCGAAACGACGCGCCGGACCGGATGATCGAGCAGCGCCTGCGCATCGAAGAAGGCGGTGGCGCCCTTGCCACCGGCGTAACCGGCCTGCCCATAGGCCTCGAGCCGGAAGCCGTGCGGCAGGCGCTGCCAGGGCAGTTCGGTGATCAGTGTGGCGACGGGGCGCACCTGCATCGACGAGCGGGTGGTATCCTGAAGGCGCGCTTCGACGAGGGCGCGGACAGGCAGGCGGCGGACCGGGCGGATGCCGAGGCCCAGCGCGACCTCCTTGTCCTTGCCGGGGGCGTTGATGGCGAGCGAGGTGCGCAGATAGCCATAGGAATCCTGCGGCTCGCCCTTGCCGAAGCGGTAGCGGACGATGGCACCTGCCTGGCTGGCACCATACGACGCCGCACCGGGGGCCTGCGCCGCCGAACCGCTGCCGGCGCGCATCAGCAGCCAGTTCTCGCCGCTCCAGCGCGGATCGTCCTTGGGCACGAGAGGCTCGTAGAATTCCTGCGGATCGGCGGGTTGGCTTCGGGCTGGGGCGACGACGGCGGTGCGGGGCGGCAATGGTACGAGCAGGGGGTGTTGAGGCAGGAACAACGGGACAACAGGTGTGGCTGCCGGGAGCGATGGTCCTGTTGATGCCGCAGCAGCCGGCCGGACGGAAGCTTGCAACGGGGTGATGCTTGTCATGGGTGGCTGAGGGCGGGCGCGCGGGGTGGGGAGCACCTGACGGGCATGCAAGGGCTGGCGCGGCAATGGCGGTGCGCTGGCGGTGATAGTGGGCGGTTCAGTCAGGGCATCGTGCCGCAGGGTCAAGGCGCGACCGGCGATCCAGCCGACAAGCACGAGGGCGAGCGCGAGCAGGGGCTGGCCCCGCCGCGTCGCCGCGGGACCTGCCATCATGCCGCAACCGGCAAAGGCCGCTGCTGCGGATCCGCGTCAAGCTGGGGAGCCTGGCTGACGTGGACGTGATGGACCGTGTGTTCCCAGCGCAGAACGCCGCCTGCCAGCACCCGCACGTAGGCAGTTATGGCGCGACGCGCGGCGAGGACGGCGATGATGTTGCCCACGGGAAACCGGAACACTGCGCGCACGGCTTCGGCGGGGCCGTACTCGCGCCCTGTGAAGAGCGCGCGCATCATCAGCCGCCAGATCAGGCTGGCGAGGTTGAAGGCAAGCAGGCCGCTGAGCAGCGGGCCATCGTCGACCGGGACAGCCAGGCCCGCAGCTTTTGCGAGCACGACCACTGGCCACAGCATGATCAGGAGATATGCGGCGGCCATGACGAGCGCTACCAGCGGCCCGCGGCGATCGCGCAGACGCATCCAGATATCGCCGGGCGCGCATTTCCAGCCCAGTCGGTCCCAGCCCTGAAAGGCGATCCCGTGGACCCAGCGCGTCTTCTGCCGGACCGAGGCGACGAGATCTGCCGGAAAGAACTCCCGCGTGGCGACGAGCGCGCCAGAGCTGTCGCGCACGCGCAGGAATGCAGACCGCCCGCCGGTCTGATGGACGAGGAGACCGCATTCGTAATCCTCGGTCAGGCATTCGGCGGCAAAAGGCTCGGTGCTGGAGCGGGCGATGAGGATGCGGTCAATCGCGCGGCGCGAAAAGGCGCATCCCACCCCTGCCGATGGCAGGGCAGCGCCGATGTGGTGTCGGACCACCATGTCGCGCGCGTGAGCCTCGGCAAATTCGTCGCAGTAGTGGCCCGCGATCCAGGGACTTGCGCGTTGTGGTTCCGGGCGGACAGGGAGTTGCACGAAATCCGCCTGATCGAGCGCGCGGTCCATCAGCGTGAGCGCGGCGGGGTGGACCATGTCCTCGGCATCGTGGAGTATCAGCGCGCGCACGCGCTGGGCGCTGCGCCGTTCATCCTCGCAGATCGCACGATAGATGCGATTGAGGCAGTCGGCCTTCGTCGTCGGGCCATCACGATCATGGATGATGACCCGCAGGCGAGGATCGGGCGCCAGCGCGACAAGCACGGAAATGGTGGCCAGGTCATTGCGATAGCAGCCGACGTAGAGGCGAAAGTTGCGCTGCGGCCAGCTTTGCAGGGTATGGCGCACCATCGGCCCGATCACGCGCGATTCCAGCCATGCGGGAACCAGAACCACGGCAAGGCCATTGAGTTCGGCATTGCAGGGGTGCGAGAGGCGCGGGGTGCGCAGCTTGCCGGTCAGGCGCAGGCGCAGCCACGCGAGGTCCACGGCCAGTTCGTCGATCGCGAAGAGCGCAAACCAGATTGCGGCAAACAGCAGCAATTCGTGCTCGACAACCGCGAGCCATTGCAGCGCGGGATAGGTCGGCCATGGTGACAAGAGCTTGCCCCTGTTTGACGTGCCAGACCCCCGTCGGCACAAGGGAATGCTAGGCCCAAGGCCTGAGTTTCGTGAACACGGGATGATTCGAGAATGGCAGCAAATTCAGGGTTCAGGCGCGCATTGCACAAGTTGACGCACAACGAGGCGGTGCCGGGCATAGTTCTGATGATCTGTGCTGCAGTCGCCTTGGTTCTGGCCAATTCTCCTCTGGCTGAGCCGTGGCATGGCCTGTTCCACCACACCTTGCCGTGGACGCCGATTGCCAAGCTCGACAACCTGCACCTGTGGATCAACGATGCGCTGATGGCGGTGTTCTTCTTTGTCGTCGGGCTGGAGATCAAGCGCGAGATCCTTAACGGCGAACTGTCAAGCCCGAGCCGCCGCCGCCTGCCGGTGATTGCAGCCGTCGCCGGCATGGTGGTGCCCGCGCTGATCTACCTGGGCATAGCCGGTGGCGATCCGGCGCTGCATCGCGGCTGGGCGATTCCTTCCGCCACCGACATCGCCTTTGCCATCGGCGTACTGGCGCTGGCTGGAAAAGGACTGCCATCGTCGCTGCGGCTGTTCCTGCTGACCGTGGCGATCGTCGATGATCTTGGCGCGGTTCTGGTCATCGCGTTCTTCTACACGACCGGGCTGGACCTGATGTGGCTGGGCATTGCCGCCGCCATCTTCCTGGCGCTGGTGGTCGTGAACCGCGCCGGGGTCAGCTCGCTGATCCCCTATATCCTCGGGGCCGTCGCGCTGTGGTTTGCTGTGCTCCATTCGGGCGTCCATGCAACCATTGCCGGCGTTCTCGCCGCGTTGACCGTGCCACTGGCGCTCAACAAGGAGCATGACAGCCCGCTGCTGCGGCTTGAACATGCGCTGGTTGCGCCCAACGGCTTCCTGATCGTGCCTCTGTTCGGCCTGGCCAATGCCGGAGTTGCGCTTGGCTCGATCGATGGAGGGCCGCTGGCGCTGCCGATTGCAATTGCCGCGGGCCTGCTGATCGGCAAGCAGGTGGGCATCCTTGGCAGCATCGTGGCAGCGGAAAAGCTGGGTATCGCCAAGCGGCCGGCCGGCGCCACGATTCGCCAGCTTTGGGGCCTTTCCTTGCTGTGCGGGATCGGCTTCACGATGAGCCTTTTCATCGCCAGCCTCGCTTTCCCGCAAAGCCCGCTGCTGGTCGAAGAGGCGAAGCTGGGTATTCTGGGCGGATCGATAATCTCCGCGCTGGCCGGACTGTTTCTGCTGAAAGGGAGCGTGAAGAGCCAAGCATGATTGACGAATTCGATCAATATTGCCGTATCATTGCATGAAACCTTTCAGTGGATCTGGCGTATAAGGGGCTCAATCCACCCGGACACGAAAGGGGAATGTCATGCCCGGCGACAATGCGAAGAAGGCCCTGATCGACAGCATGAACGGTCTGCTGGCCGATTACTTCACGCTCTACCTGAAGACCAAAAACTACCACTGGCACGTGGCTGGCCCGCAGTTCCGCGAACTGCACCTGCTGTTTGATGAACAGGCTGCCGAGCTGTTCGCGCTGACCGACGTGATTGCCGAGCGCGTGCGCAAGAACGGTGGCGACACGCTGACCGGCATCGGTGCCATTGCCGGCAAGGCTTCGATCAAGGACGACGACCGCAGCAAGGTTGACGCGATGGAAATGGTCAAGGCCTTGCGCGACGACAACGTGGCGCTGGTCAAGGCGATCCGCGCGGTCAAGGAAGCGGCCAGCGAGGCGGGCGACAATGCCACCGAGGGCATGGCCGACGACTGGACCGATCAGGCCGAACAGCGGGCCTGGTTCCTGACGCAGACGCTTGCCTGAGAGCCTTGCGGCCTGAGCCTCAGAAGGTTCCGCCCGTCACGATGCCGACACCATCGGGACGGGTGTCGAACCCCGAGGACTTCAGCGCATCGGCAGTTTCCTGGGGCAGACCTGCCAGCGCAAGGTCTGCCTGCCAGCGTCCGTCGCCGCCGAGCTTGAGCGTCAGGCGTTCCATGCCCTGCAGACCGCGCATCGGTACGACCAGCGCACCCTTTTCACAACGTGCCTGGCCCGAGACAACCATCGCATCGGGCAGAAGCGGGCCAAGCGAAGCCAGAGTCAGGCTGAGGGTGCCTTGCGCCTCGCGGCACTGGCCATTGGCCATGACGACCGAGAAATCGCCGAAGCCAAGCGAGGTTACGGGCAGGCCGCCGAGGCCATCGGGCAGGAGTACCGAGCCGTTTGCGCCGGTAAGGCGCGACGGTGCAATCCGCGCGGAAAAGCCTTCTCTCGAGAGGGCGAACTGAGCGCGGCCAATCAGCAATGGCAGCGGCTCCAGCCCGGCATCGACGGTGCCGAGGGGCAGTGGACCTGCATTCAGATCGGCAATCCGCCCGCTCCAGACGCTGCCCTCGACGCTACGAGCGGAGATCGAATCAGGCAGCGCCATGCCTAGCACCAGCCGCAGCGGGAGCAGAACGAGCAGGGCAGCCACGAACAACGCGCCCAGCGCCAGCCAGCCACGGCGGCCCATCGCAGCGCCGCGGATGAAGATCCACCGCCCGATCACGATGCCGCCTTTCGCACCGTGACGTTGACCGAGACCGTGCCGTCGGGGGCGGGCGTCAGGGTGACCTGTTCCACCGCCAGCCCCTGACCACCCAGTGCATCGAGCCAGGCAAGCACGGCCGAAGGACGCGCGGTCGGGATGACCAGAACGGCCATGTCGGACCCGCGCCGTTCGTTCGACTGCACCACGAAACCGGCTTCCTGCGCACTTGCCCCGGCGATCTGTTCGACCGGCCCTGCCAGCACCGGGGCGCGGGCGGCGGGGGCACGCTTGAGCGCCTCGGTGCCAGCGGTGATGCGGCCCGCCCGCTCGGTCGCCTCGCGATGGCGGGTGGCGGCCTCGTCCAGCGCGTTGCCGACAGGAAGCACGATCCCGTAGATCAGCAGGATCACCGCGGCGAGCGCGCCGGCCACGCCGACCAGAACGCGCTCGCGCTGGGTCAGGCCGATGTACCAGAGGGACACGCGCTGCATCATGGTGCCCTTACGGTGATGGCGGCGACGGTTGCGCCAGTGGGGTCGGGGGCAAGGGCAGGCGGAACGGTGACTTTCCAGCCATTGTTCTGCAGCGCGATCAGCACGGCGTTGACGTCCTCTGCGCGGGGCGCGGCGGCGGTGAAGCGCAAGGTTCCGTCAGCGGCGTAGCCCAGATCGCGCAGCTTCACGCCGGGCACCGGACGCATCGCGTCGAGAACGGCGGCAGCCGGGGCGGCAAAGCTCGCAGCCCCTTCGCCGCGCTTGGCGAGTTCTGCGGCGAGCATGCGCTCGGCCGTGTCGAGATCGGTTGCAGCGGGAAAGCGCTTCTGCGCGAGGCCCAAGGCCCGGGCTTCCTCGGCGCTGCTGTCGAGGTTCCATTTCACGATCCATACCATCATCAGCAACAGGGCGAGCAAGGCCGCCACTGCAGCCATGCGGACTAGGCCAAGCCAATTGGCGGTGCGGAACACCGAGACGCGGCGCGGGGCATAGGCGCCTTGCCGCAGGTTCAGCGGCGGTGCGGCATGAATTTGCGCAAGCCGTTCTGTCAGCGCGTCGTCATCGAGCGCGGTCTGGTCCAGACCTTCTCCCAGCGCTTCGACCAGTGCCTCTTCTGCGGCAAAGGCGGCTGCCGGGGTGCGGGCGAGCAGCTGATCGCCCAAGGCACCAAGCACCAGGGCCCCGTCCTGCCGGGGAAGAACGAGGGCTGCGGGGACGATGGCTTGCGGATCGATTCCGGCCTGCGCCAGCGTGGCCAGCCAATGATCCATGTCGGAAGCGGAAAGGCGGCTGGAGAGCAGGCGGCCTTCCGCTGCGGCGACTGCGACGTGGCGCTCCGTGGCAAGGCCGCCTTGCGCGAGCGCGAGACGTTCAGCCGCAAGCGCCTGCGCCACCGGCATTGCGGGCAGGGGCTTGTCCACGACGGGGGCAAGGGAACTGGGAACAAGCACGGTGACGGCACCGTGGATCGGCAGGTCGGCCGAATATTCCTCCGGCCCGACGCCAGCCTCGTCCACGCGGCGCCAGCGCCAGGGATCACCCTGCGTGGGCGGCAGGAGCAGGATCAACCCGTCAGCAGGAGGAGAGCCGGTGGAGGCCATGGGCGAGCGTCAGTTCTGCCCGGCGTAGATGTCGGCGTTCAGATCGCTGCCGCCGGGCTGACCATCGGCGCCCAGGGAGAAGATCTCGAACGGCCTGCCGTCACGACCCGGGCTCTGGTACTGGTAGGGGCGGCCCCAGGGATCGTTCGGGATGTCCTTCACGTAGCCGCCGGAGCGATAGTTCTGCGGCTGGGCCAGATTTGCGGGGGGGGACTTCAGGGCGCCCAGTCCTTCGGCGAGGCCGGGATAGCTGGCCATGTCGAGGCGGTACATCTCCATACCCTGCTCGAGCGTGGCGATATCGCTGCGCGCCTTGACCACCATCGCCTTGTCCTGGCTGGGCAGGACGTTGATCAGCACCACGGTGGCAAGCAGGCCGATGATGAAGATGACAACCATCAGTTCGACAAGGCTGAAGCCGTTGCGACGGCGCTCTTCCTCGGTCTCAGGCGTCTGGGCAGGCGTAGCTTCGGTCATGGTCATCACAGTCCGGTGAGGTTCTGGAGCTGCAGGATCGGCAGCAGGATGGCGAGGATGATCAGCGCGACGGCTGTGCCCATCACCACGATGATCGCGGGTTCGAGCAAGGCCATGGCGGCGGCGGTGAAAGCTTCGAACTCGCGTTCGAGATAGTCTGCGGCGCGTTCGAGCATGGTGCCGAGCTGGCCCGCCGCCTCGCCGCTGGCAGCAAGGTAGACAAGCAGCGGCGGAAAGGTGCCCGCTTCGCGCAGGGCGGTGGAGAGCGAGCCGCCGGCGCGGACCTTCTCGCTGATCTGGGCGAGCGATTGCGCCTGGACCGCGTTCGACACCGTGCGGGTGGACAGACGCAGGCCATCGACCAGCGGCAGGCGAGCCTCGATCATCGTGGCCAGCGTGCGCGCGAGGCTGGCGGCGTGGACATCGCGGATCAACTTGCCGACGAAGGGCAGGCGCAAGAGCACGGCATCGAAGCGCAGTTTGAAGGCGGGATTGCGTAAGGCGCGGACGAAGCCGACCACCGCCAGCGCGATCAGCGCAAGCAGCGCCCACCACCACGTGCTGAGGAACTGCGAGATGCCGATGACCACGCGGGTCAGCACTGGCAGCTGGCGGCTGGCATTGTCGAACTGTTCGACCACCCGCGGCACGACCGAGATCATCAGGCCGGTGACCACCGCTATGGCGACGAACGAAAGCACGATGGGATAGGCAAGCGCGGCGATGATCTTGCCGCGCACCTGTGCCTGCCGTTCCAGCATGTCGGCCAGCCGGTCGGCGATGGCGGGAAGACTGCCGGAGTTTTCGCCGGCGGCAATCATCGCGCGATAGATCGGCGGGAAGCTCGGCTCCTCGCGGCGCATGGCTTCGGCCAGCGGCAGGCCTTCGACGATCCCGGCGTGAACGTTCGACAGGATGGCCTGTGCCTTGGGCTTTTCGGTCTGCCGCGCGATTGTCCGCAGCGTCTCCTCGAGCGGGCTGACGACCATCAGCGAGGAGAGCTGGCGGGTGAACAGGGCAAGCTGCTTGGCTGAAAGCTTGATGGCGAACAGCGCAAGGCCGGAGGTGGTGGTTGCGGCGTGACGGGCCGACGTGGCGGCATCGGCCTGCACGCTGACCACGAACCATTCCCGCGCGACCAGCTTGTCACGCGCTGCCGCTTCGCTGGCCGCTTCGATCGCGCCGCGGCGTTCCGTCCCCTGGGGGTCGATCGCGTGATAGGCAAAGCGCGCCATCAGCCGTCCCGCCGCATGATGCGGGCTGCCTCTTCGGGCGAGGTGGTGCCGTCCTTGACCATGCGCCGGACGGCCTTGGCCAGAGTGGGAGAATCCGCGAAGGCGTGGCGGGCGATGGCTGCTTCATCCGCATTGTCGTGGATCATCTGGCGGATGGTGTCGTCCACCCGCAGCGCCTCGAACACGCCGACGCGGCCCTGATAGCCGGTCTGGCTGCATTCGCCGCAGCCCTTGGCGGAGAACACCGTCCGCCCCGCCTTCATGCCCAGCACCTCGGCCATGCCCTGATCGAGCACGCGCTCCTCGCGGCAATGCGGGCAGAGGCGGCGGACAAGGCGCTGGGCGATGACTGCGCGCAGGGTGGAGGCGAGGAGGAAGGGTTCGACCCCCATGTCGCGCATGCGCGTGATCGCGCCTGCAGCATCGTTGGTGTGGACAGTCGACAGCACGAGGTGGCCGGTGAGCGAGGCCTGCACGGCGATGTCGGCGGTTTCGCGGTCACGGATTTCGCCGACCATGACGACGTCCGGGTCCTGACGCAGAATGGCGCGCAAGCCCGCAGCGAAGGTGAGGCCAACCTTTGCGTTGACCTGCGTTTGCCCCACGCCATCCACAGCGTATTCCACAGGGTCTTCCACAGTCAGGATGTTGCGCTGGCCATCGTTCAGCCCGCGCAGCGCGGCGTAGAGCGTGGTCGTCTTGCCCGAGCCGGTCGGTCCGGTGACAAGGACGATGCCGTTAGGTTCGGCAATGGCCCGGCGCAGTGTGTCCCCGGCTTTTGCGTCGAGACCCAGCCCCGCGAGATCGATCCCCGCGTTCTCCTTGTCGAGCAGGCGCATGACGACGCGCTCGCCCGCGCGGTTGGGCAGGGTGGAGACGCGCACGTCGACCAGCTTGCCGCCAAGGCTGAGCGAGATGCGGCCGTCCTGCGGCACGCGGCGCTCGGCAATGTCGAGCCGCGCCATGACCTTGATGCGACTGACCAGAACCGGCGCGACATGCGGCGGCATGCGCAGTTTCTCGGTCAAGACACCATCGACGCGCATGCGCACGACCAGCGCGGTCTCGTAAGGCTCGATGTGGATGTCGGACACGCCCTGGCGCAGGCTTTCGGCGATCAAACCGTTGATGAGGCGGATCGCCGGAGCATCGTCGGCACTGTCGAGCAGGTCCTCGGCGGTGGGCAGGCCCAGCGCGAGCGGATCGAGCCCGTCACCCGCAATGCCCATGTCACCGGCCACGGCGGCGGCGGCGCCATCCATCGCATAGGCATCGGCGAGCAGCTTCTCGAATTCGGCAGGGGAGACCCGATGCAGTTCGAGCGGCAAGCCGAAGGTGCTGCGGATTTCCAGCAGGCTGAGCGGATCGCCGCCTTCGCGCAGCGCCACGATGACGCGCCCTGCTTCAACCGCTTCAACAAGAGCCCCCCGATCGCGGGCAAAGGCATAAGGCAGCGTCGGAGGCGTAGCCTCGGCTGGCGCAACGACGGTCACCGCCTCGACCAGCGGTTCCTCGGTGTCGTCGATGGGCCTGACGCTGTCCATCGTTCAGTTCTGCGCGCTGCTCGGCGGAAGTTCGGTCTGTTCAAGCGGAACCGGCGTGGCGCGCGGGCGGATCAGCGTGTCGCCCGGAGCGACAACCGCGACTTGCGCCGAAGGTGCGGCGGGAAGCGTTGCGCCCATGTAGTCGACGATCAATTCGTCGATTGTCGGCTCCTGCTTGGCGTTGAATTCGATCTGCGCCTGGCGGACCACGCCATAGCGCCGCGCGGCAAGCGCCGCCCGGTCGGCCGCATTGCGCAGGATGGTCGGGCGAATGAAGACCATCAGGTTGGTCTTGACCCGGCTGCGCCCGCGCGACTTGAACAGTTCGCCCACCACTGGAATGTCGCCGAGCAGCGGCACCTTCTGCAGCGTGCGCTGCTCGTTGTCGTCAAGCAAACCGCCCAGTGCGACGATCTCGCGGTCGCCCACGGTCACGGTGGTCTTGATCTCGCGCTTGTTGATGATGAGCTCGTCCGACTTGCTCGAGACCGTGCCTGCGATCGAGCTGACTTCCTGGCGCAGATCGAGCCTTACCATGTTTCCGGCATTGATCTGCGGGGTCACGTCCAGCTCGATGCCGACATTCTGGCGCTGCACGGTGCGGAAGGTATCGTTGAAATTGCCGTTCGAAAGCGCTTCGCCGGTGGTGATCGGCACGTCCTGCCCGAAGAGAATCGATGCGGGTACGTTGTTGTTGGTGGTGATGTGCGGGGTGGACAGGATGTTCGAGTTCTTGTCGGTCTGCACAGCGTTTATCAGCGCACCGAGATAGGTGTCCTTGGACAGCTCTGTAAGGAAGCCGGTGTAGGCACCGCTTGCGGAAAGCGCCTTCGTAGCGGCGTTCTCGCGCAGCAGGTCGCCGGCCGTGCTGTTGGTTGTCGTCGTGACGGTGTCGCCATTGATCACTGTGGTCGTCTGGTTGAGATTGTCGGCCAGAAGCCCGCCAGCGATGTCGATGATGTTGGGCGAGGAGTTGGAGAAATTGGTCACGGCGAAGGGCTTGTCCTTGCCGCCGAACAGCAGCTGGACGCCGAGTTCCTTCGCCACGTTGTTCGAAATCTCGACGATGATCGCTTCGACCAGCACCTGCTCCTGCGGCACGTCAAGCTGCCGGATCACCTCGCCGATGCGGCGCTGATCATCGGCAGGCGCGGCGATGATAATCGCGTTGGCACCGGGATAGCGGGTGATCGTGGCCGTGCCGCGCCCGTTGGCAAGCTTGATCGGACCATTGCCGAGCCCGCCCGAGGTTGCGCCGATCGGACTGGTCTGGCTGCCGCCGGTTGCAGCGGCCTGTCCGGTCGAACCTTGCGTGCCCGCGCTCGAGTTCTGGCTGCCGCCGACGCCGCCCAAGGATACGGGCGCGGCGCTGGCCGAAGCCACTTCGCCCCCGCCCTGGCCGCCGAGCAGGCGTTCGAGAACCGGCACGAGCGCGGCGGAATCGGCGTAGTCGAGCCAGACGACCTTGATCTCGCCCCCGGTCGCGGCCCTGGCGTCGAGCTGGCGGGCCATGGCCGCAAGCTTTGCCAGCGTTGCCGGTTCACCGCGCATCAGCACGGCATTGGAGCTGTCCACCGCGACGACCGTGGCCAGCGCACGCGCGCCTTCGCCCCCTGCCGGGACCAGCTGGCTCAACGCCGTGGCGATCTCACGAGCGCCGGCATGATCGAGAATCACGGTCTGCGTGGCGGCGTTGTCGCGGTCGATATCGGCGAGCAGCGCGCGGATGCGGCGCATGTTGTCGGCGTAATCGACGACGACCAGAGAATTGCCAGCCTTGTTCGCGGTGATCGCGCCTTCCTTGCTGATCAGCGGGCGCAGGGTCTCGACCGCTTGCGCAGCGTCGATGGCGCGCAGCCGGATGACCTCGGTCACCATCTGGCTGAGCGCGGCCCCCCGGCTGCCGATGCGCGAGGGATTGGCGGCTGCCCCTTCGGCAGGCTGAATGCGGAACGCGCCGTTGCCGGTCGGCACAGCGACCAGCCCGTTGGCGCGCAAGGTGGAGAGGAAGACCTCGAAGTATTCCGAGCGGCTGAGAGGCCGGTCGGAAACGACGCTGATCTTGGCCTGCACGCGGCTGTCGACGATGAAGGTGCGGCCCGTCACTTCGGCGGCATCGGCCACGAAAGCGCGAATGTCGGCTTCGCGCACGTTGAGCGTGTATTGCGCCAGCGCGGCCTGCGGCACGGCAAGGGCGAGCGCGGCGGCTCCGAGGAGCATTCGGGGGCTAAGGAGCTTGCGCAAGGTCATGGGGCCAATGTGATAGCAAGAGGAAGCTGGCGATCGCCGCGACGCACGGTGACCGCGACTGAAGTGCCGGCGCGAATGGCGCCGGACAGCGCGGCAGCATCCGCCGCGCTGGTGATTGGCTTGCCATCGACCGCCGTGATGACATCGCCGGGCTGGAAGCCCGCGGCACGGAAGGCTGCTCCGTCACCCGACGAGAGGACTTCCACGCCCACGACCTTGCCGCCCTCGGCGCGCGGACCGAAGTTGACCCCGCTGCGCAAGGCGGCGACGCTGACCCCGCCTCCGGGCGCGGCAGGGGGAGGCGCCGCTACGGGGTTCGCCGCGACCACGCCCTGTGCGCTGGGTGCAGGGCCGGACTGGTCGAGATAAAGCAGTTCCCTGGCGCCATTTCGCGACAATTCGACGTGATCGAAAGCGACCGCCGCCAGCGTCACGCCAGGCTGCACTTCGGCGCCGACGCGATAGACCTGCTGCAGGCCGTCGCCCCCGGCAATGATCGCTGTGCCGCCGCCACCGGGCGTAGCGCGCGTGGCGAACAGGGTCAGCGCGAGCGAGGTTACCGCGCCCGACTGTTCTGCCTGCGCCGCAGCGGCGGGCGTGCGGTTGAAAGGATCGACCGAAGCGAAAAGCGCTGCCCGCGCAGTGGGCGACATCATGCGAACGCTGTGCGGGGTCCAATCGCCGAGTGGCGAGACGGGCGTGACAATCGCCCAGAAAAGCGCTGCGGCAAGCCCGGCGATGAGGCTGGCAAGGGTCCACCACAGTATGTCATGCAGGGACGGCAAGGCGGGCCGCAACCCGGCGATCACCAGCCTCCTTTGCCCGAATCCCACGCCAGCGTTCCCCTTCCGAAGCAGCAGGAATAACCGCAAGGCTGCGATTCACAAATGCTTCCGGTTACTTGGTCCGTCAGATGCCAAGCAGTGCAATGCTACGGGAGTGTGACAAAGGCTTGGCAAACTCGCCAGATTGCAGAGCCCACGGCCGGCCCGGCACGGTACCGTGCTATTCGGACTCACGCTCTCGTGCGTTGAGCTTGTTCCACAGGTTCTCCGTGCCTGCCTCGATCGCCTTGTTCACGTACTGCGAGGCCACCAGCCAGCCCTTGAACGGGCGGAGCGTGGCAAGACATCCGATTGCCAGGATCGGCACGGAGGTAAGCACGTGCACCCACCATGGCGGCGCATGGGCAACTTCAAGCCAGACCGCAAAGAAGGTGAGCGGGAAAGCGGTGATGCACAGTGCGAAGAAGGCCGGACCGTCGTCCGCGTTGGCGAACTGGTAATCGAGCCCGCATTCCGGGCAGGTCTTCTGCAGCTTCAGCCAGCCTGCGAACATCGGCCCCTTGCCGCACTTCGGGCACAGCCCCTTCCACCCACAGTGAAGGATCCAGTCGAACTTCGGGTTCTTGGTGAAGATGGCCATGAAACGAATGCCCTGCAATTGCGCGGTTGCAGCCCCCTTAGGCCCCCCCGACGCAACCGCAAAGCAAGAACGCCTGCGATCTTCCCGACAATCAGTTCGCCGGATTATGCTTGTCGAGGAACGCCTCCATCTGCGTCAGGAAGGTCAGCCGGTCTTCCTCGCGGCTGAAAAAATGGTCGCCCTCGGGCTGGATGAAGAACTCATGTGCCTTGCCCGCCTTCTTCAGTCGGTCCACGTAGGTCTTCGACTGGGCGAACGGGACGCGGCGATCCTTCTTGCCGTGGATCACCAGGATGGGAATGCTAGTGCGCGAGGCGTGGTTGATCGGCGAGACATCGGACAGGTCCTCGGCACGGCTGCGCCAGTATTCGGTGGTGCCAAGGCCGCCGACGAAGTTGCGGTCGTACTTGATCATCTCGGGCAGATCCGCCACCCCGGCATAGCTGATCGCGCAGCGGTAGAGGTCCGGATTGCGCTCGGCCGCGCGCATGGCAACGTAGCCGCCGTAGGAACCGCCAACAACGCAGGCGCGCTTGACGTCGCCGATCCCTTCCTTGCCGAGATAGGCAAGGGCATCGTCGACATCGTCCTGCATCCTGTAGCCCCACTGGCCAGCCCCCGCCTGCTGAAAGGCGGTGCCAAAGCCGGAGGAGCCGCGGAAGTTGGGCTGGATGACGGCATAGCCCCGGTCGGCGAGGAACTGCGCCCACCAATCCCAGCTCTCGTCATCGCGCGCAGCGGGACCACCGTGGGGCATGACGATGACCGGCAGGTTCTTCGCGTCAACGCCTGCGGGCAGAGTTAGTACCGCCGTCAGGTCCATTCCGTCGCGGGCCTTGTAAGCCACCGTCTTGACCGGTGCGAGCGCTCGCGTCCCGAGCGTAGGGTTTTCGAGCGCAAGCCGGGTGAGTGGCTGGCCGGCTTCGAAGACATAGTAGGCGCCCGGTGCAGAGGGACTTTCAACCTTGAAAAGCAGCACCTTCTCGTCCCGACTGAGACTGACGATCCGCACCAGCTTGCCGGGGAAGTTTGCCTCCAGCTGCGCCTGGATCTTCTTTCGTCCCTCGTCGATCCACACGGTCCGATAGCGCGTGTCGGTGAAGCCATAGCCGAGCACGCGGGTCTGCTCCTTGTCGAGGTAGAGGTTCGACATGTCATAGGCACCGGCATCGAACAGCTTTTCGCCGACCTGCATCGTCTTGAGATCGAGCTTGTAGGCGGCGTTGGTCCCGCTGCGCGTGCTGAAGGCGATCGCGGAACCGTCGGCGAGGATGACGTCAGGGACGATCAGCTCCTCGGTCCGCCGGACATTGGCGAATTCGTCGAAGTTATCCTTGTTGCTCGCACGATAGAGCGCGCGATAGCGCAGGCCGTCCTTCTCGATCCCGATACCGAGACGCACGTTGCCGTCACGGTCCGCATACCAGTCCTGCACGCCCTCGCGCGGCCAGACCAGCTTGCTGAACGTGTTGGTGGCGACGTCGACCATCGATACGTTGGGCCAGAAACCCTCGTCGGAAAGGTAGAACGAGGTCTGCGAGGCGAGCAGGATGCGCGGCGAACCGTCGCGCGCAACCCAGAGCACGTCGGCCATGCTGAAGCCCGCGCCACCATCGCGGCGGTCGATCAGGAAGTGCGCGTCCGATCCGTCCGTGCGAAAGGCGATCAGCCGGGTGCCGAGGCCCATGCCGCCCGTCGCCGGGATCTCCACCCCGACCGTAGCGATCAGCCATTCGTCATTGACCCAGCGCACGTAGCGCACATCCACGTCCTTCACGGGCAGTCGCGCCTGCAGCCCGCCGCCATCGGCCTTGATGATAACCAGCTCCTGCTTGCCGGCGATCGAGGCCATCGCGACGACAAGCTTGCCGTTTGGCGAGATGCTCGGCGCTTCGATCATTGGCAGATGGGCGAAATCCGCGACAGGTCGCTCCGCCAACGCCGGGGAACTGCTCGTCGCAAAAGCCACAATAGCGACAAACAACACAGTAAATCGATGCAATATGGCCACTCCTGTTCAGCGCGACAGTGATTGACTAGTTCGAAATATCATTCAAGATCAAATTCATTCATATTACAGTCACTTTGCAGAGCGCCAGCATGTCACGATGCCCAAGGTCATCGAATCTCGCGTGATTGAATCTCCCGGTTTCTTGCGCCCCAAACCGGCGCAACGCTTCCGCGCTCGTTTCCTCGACGTCCTCGCGTCGATCTACATCTACAACGAGCATCGGGGCTACACTTCGCTCGACCGGGTACTCGAAGCGGTAAGGGTGCGTTGTCCGGATAACCCTGCCTTCATCGCCGCCATCGAGAAACACCGCGCCGACGAGCGCAAGCATTACGTGATGTTCAGGCGCTGGTTCGAATTGCAGGGGCGGATGCCGCTTGCCGTCGATTCCACTTGCGGGCACATCGATCGCTTCATTCAGAAAGTGTTCGGCTGCACGATCGACGAGCTCGACACGCAGGGCGTGATTGCCAGCCCCGAGGCATTCGAGAAGCTGTGCCGGGTCATCATGCTGACCGAACAGCGGGGCATGCGGCAGGTCGAAATTCTGCTGGAAAATCGCCATGTCCGTTCGGACAAGGCGTTGAAGCGCATATTCGAGGTCGTCGAGAAGGACGAGCCCGACCACTGGATGCCTTATGCGGCATGGCTCGACTCGCAGGGGCGTGAGAAGGCGAAATGGCAGGAGCGCTGGGCCGACTACTGGATCCACAAATCGCTGATGCTGGTTAAACTGCCGAGCCTGTTCCTGCGCCGGTCGACGCCCCGGATGGCTGCCTGGCCTGATTCAGGGGAGCGTTAGACAGGGCACCGCTCCCGCGCTAGTCTCCCGGCGGGGAGAAGACGATGGACGGGGCAATCGAGGACCGCAGGCCCAGCCTGCTGTCGCGCGCGGTGCGAAAGCTGTTGGTGTGGTTTTACCGTAGCCAGGGGTGGAAGGCCGTAGGCGCGCCGCCCGAGGATGGGCGCTGCGTGATCATTGCCGCACCGCATACCTCCAACTGGGACTTCCTCTACTTCATCGGGCTGACCGAGGACTTGGGCCTCAAGCCCCATTTCATGGCGAAGGACAGCCTGTTCCGCTGGCCCTTGGGCGGCTTCATGCGCGACATGGGCGGGGTTTCGATTGATCGTTCGGCCCGCAAGAACGTCGTCGACGCCATGGTCGCCGAGTTTGCGCGCCGCGATCGCTTCATGCTGACCATCGCGCCCGAGGGCACGCGCAGCGCGGTCGGCCAATGGCGCAGCGGGTTCTATCACATCGCCCTGAAGGCGAAGGTGCCGATGGTCGTGGGCATGATGGACTATGGTACCAGAACCGGCGGGCTCGGCCCGGCCATCTGGCCATCTGGCGATTACGAGGCCGACATGCGCAAGATCTTCGACGTCTACCGCAAGGTCACGCCGAAGCATCCCGGCCGTGGGCTGACCGAACCGCCGGAGGTTACCGATGCCTGATGCGCTGCTCCACGCCCTGCTGATCAACGTGGCGATCCTCGTGGTCGGCATGGGCCTGCTGTGGCGCGTGGCGGTGCGCATCGGCGACGTCAGCTTCATCGACGCGGTGTGGGGCGGCGGCATGGGCGTGCTGGCGGTGGCCTCGTGGCTGCACGTGAGCGGTGGCCCCGGCGCGCGGGCGAGCCTGATTGCGGCGATGGCGGTGATCTGGGCGGCGCGATTGGCGTGGCACCTCTACACCCGCTGGCGCGGCCATGGGGAAGACCCGCGCTATGCCAGGATGCTGGGCAAGGCCAAGGCGCAAGGCAATTTCGCGTCGGCTGCGCTGAAGTTCGTGTTCGCTCCGCAGGCGCTGCTGCTGTTCATCACCTGTCTGCCTGCGCAACTGGGCATTCTCGGCAGCGCAAGGCCTGCACCGCTGGGCGCGCTGGCCTTGGCCGGAGCCGCGCTGTGGCTGGTCGGCATCGTGTTCGAGGCGGTGGGCGATGCGCAACTGCGCGCCTTCCGCGCCGATCCCGCCAACAAGGACCGCGTGCTTCAGACCGGCCTGTGGCGCTATACCCGCCACCCCAACTACTTCGGCGACGCCTGCGTCTGGTGGGGCATCTGGCTCGCCGCCGCCGACGCCGGCCGGTGGGTCGCGCTGGCAAGCTTGATCGGCCCGGTGTTCCTCACCTTCACGCTGACGAAGTGGTCGGGCAAGCCGCTGCTGGAAAAGGGCATGGAAGAGCGGCGGCCGGGGTATCGGGAGTACGTGGAGCGGACGTCTGGGTTTGTGCCTTGGTGGCCGAAGCGGGGGTGAAATGAGCAAACCACGCTGGGTGAGCAAGCTTTTCGAGCGCAGACTGTTCTGGGTGGCGACCGGCGCGTTTGCTTCAGCCCTCACAATGCTTTCTGCGCAGGTGATCGACAGGTTCTATTTCAACCAACCGGAAGAGTTGGTGATACGAGGAGCAAATCTGAGTGATGAACTGAAAACTGAACTGATTGAGACAGTTGGAACGTGTTTGGGGCGTTTTGATCTCGATACTGGCCCGCATGACTACAGCGTGCATATTCCAACGAACCGCCTCGGGAAAAAGGACTATGAGTGTCTCCTGAGAAAGGGCACCGGGATCGGGGAATTCGTTAAGGCTGAAGAGTACTATCAAGTCGTTCCGGGTACCGTCTGGGAAGGATCGGGCTGGACCATTGAGAGGCCGCTCCCGTCACCCTGAACTTGTTTCAGGGTCCATCTTTCAGCACGAGCGGCGGCTTGATCGGCGAAATGGATCCTGAAACAAGTTCAGGATGACGGAAGACAGACGTCGGGCATCAATGAGGAACAGGCTATTCGACTGCCTCGCTCTTTCGCCACTCCCCAACCGTCGCCCCGGCGCAGGCCGGGGTCCATTCCGGTTAGGTCCGGCGTTGCTGACAGCGAGGTTTCGCAACGTTGACAGGTCATGGGCCCCGGCCTGCGCCGGGGTGACGGAGGTTGGAGCGGGTACGGCGGTTACCTCACCACCCCAGCCCGCACCTCCTGCGGCACCGTGCGCACGGGCACGGCCTTGATCCAGCTTTCCAGCGCATCGATGTCGGTCGGGCCGGTGACCGTATCGGGCTTACCGACGAAGCCCGAAAAGCCATCGCCGCCCAGCCCGAGGAAGCCATTCACCGTCACGCGGTAGGTCTTCGCCATGTCCAGCGGCTTGCCGTCGAGCGTGATCGTCACGATGCGGTTCCCTGAAGGCCGCGCCGGGTCATAGCGGAACTCGAAACCCACGGACGGCGCCAGCGCTTGTTTCGGCCCGGTATCGTCCAGCCCCTCTTCCAGCACGGCCTTGATCTGCGCGCCGGTCATGCTCTCGGTCACCACGTTGTTGCCGAAGGGCTGGCACAGGTAGATGTCGCCGAAGGTCAGCGTGCCGTCCGCCGCAGGGACCAGCGGGGCGCGGATGCCGAAGGGGTTCATGAAGGCGATCTCAGCGCCCTTGTCCCGCGTCGCACCGAGTTGCGCATCGGCGATGAGATTGCCCAGTGGACCGCCCGCGCCGCCTTCTGCGCCCTCGTTCTTGGGCGCTGCGCGATCAATCTTGCCGATCGGGCGCTGGGTGTATTCCTTCGAGGCCTCGACGTATTTCGCCACGTATTGCGCGATGTCGGCCCGAGGCTGAAACTGCGGGAACAGCGGCGTGTTGCCGAGCGGCCCGCGCGTGGAGGTGTAGGGCACCGATTGCACGATCACGTTTTCGGCCCGCTTCGAAACCACGCGCCCTGCCACCGGATCGATGCTCAGCGTGATGTCGGTAACCAGCTCGCCATAGACGCCCGCGCTGGTCAGCAGGAACGGCTTGGCCGGGTTGAGCTGCGCGTAATCGCAGACATAGGCCCAGTGCGTATGGCCCGAGACGACCACGTCCACGCGGCTATCCAGCCGGTCGAGGATCGGGCGGATGTCTCCGGCGAAATCATTGCAGCCTTGCGGGTTCGGATCGCCCTTGGTCCGCCCGCCTTCGTGGATCAGCACGACGATGGCGTCCGCCCCTTGCGCCTTCAGTTGCGGCACGGCGGCGTTGATCGTGTCAGCCTCATCCTCGAAGGTCAGGCCCTGGATGCCGGTCGGGTTCACCAGATTGGGCGTGCCCTTCAGCGTCAGCCCGATCACGCCCACGGTCACCGCCTGGTTGCCCGAACCGAAGGTCTTGAGCCCGGTTGCCGGAAACAGCGTCGAGCCATCGGCGCGCTTCGTGCTGGCGGCGAGGTACTTGAAGGTTGCGCCGGTGAATTTCTCGAGTGCGCAAGGTTCCTTGTCGGTGAACTTCTCGCAACCTCCATTCTGCATGCGCTGCAGTTCCTGCTGGCCGCGGTCGAATTCGTGATTGCCAACCGCGTTGAAGTCCACGCCGATGCGGTTCATCACGCCGATCGTGGGCTCGTCCAGATAGAGCGAGGAGGCGAGCTGCGAAGCCGAGATCATGTCTCCGGCCGAAACCGTCATTGACTGCGGATGCTTCGCCCGGATCGAATCGATTGCCGATGCCAGCCTCGCCGCGCCGCCTGCGGGGACTGGCGTGATGCCACCCTTCCCATCGCCGACATTCACCGCCTGGCGCGGTGGTTCGAGGCTGCCGTGAAAGTCGTTGATCCCGACGATGCCGACCTCGACCGGCCCCGAGGCTCCGCCGCCCGCCATCGGCGCGACACAGGCGCCGAGAAGTCCGGACAGGGCAAAGGGCAGGACAAGACGAACGCGCTGATGCATCGGGAAAGCGACCTTATCGTAACGGGTGCAACCGGTTGAGGGCGACCTAGCCCATTGGTGTTGCGCTTTGAAGGCCGTTTATGTGGGGCAGGCCGATCAGCCTTCGTATGCGCAACCATTGTCTCGGGCGCCATGCCTCCCTACAATGCGCAAGAGGCCCAAGACTGAGGACGCACAGGGAACCATGGCTCCATCCGCAGCAGAGCAAGACGCCATGCGCGCCCGGCTTGTCGAACTGGCGCAATCCATGGTCGAGGAACGTGGCGGGGCCGGGCTCAACCTCTCGGAACTTGCCGCACGCGCCGGGATCAGCCAGGCCAACCTCTCGCGCTATTTCGAAAGCCGTGAAGAGCTGATGGAGGCGATTGCCGATCACTGGTTCAAGCCGATGGTCGACATCATGGAAGACGTTCTGGCGAGCGACCTGCCGCCGCGCCGCAAGATGTACGAATTCTTCGCCCGGCGCTTTCTGGTGATGAAGAAGAAGTGGGAAGCCGACCCGGCAAAGCTCCAGACCTACATCGAGGTCGGGAACGAGAACTTCGAACAGATCCGCAGCTACATCGACCTTGCCGATCACTACCTCGGCGAAATCATCGGCGAGGGGATGAGCGACGGGCATTTTGCCGGGCTCGAAGTCGATGAGACGATCAGCCTCGTCAACCAGATGTGTGCCCCCTACTGCGCGCTGAATACCATGACCACGTTCATGGAACGCCTGAATGAGGACAAGCTGGCGCGCATCGTCGACGCGGTGTTCGACGGACTTTCCGCCCAGGATCGCGGTGCAAAGGCGCTCACAGGCCTGCGTGCGGCCTGAAACTCCGGGTCAGGCGTGACCGATTATCGGGCCGTTTGCCGGAGCCGTAGCTTGGATCAGGCCTCGCACCAACTGCTGCGCCGGCCCTTCCAAAGTTCGGCGAGGCCTTCGGCCTCGAGAATTGCGCCGAGGCTGCGCCCGTTTCGCGTGACGACCCGCAGCGCGCGGCCATAGCGGTCAGTGCCGCGCCCCTGCACTTCCAGTTCGAACGGTCCGGCATTGAGTAATTCGACCAGCCGGTGTGTCGCCCGCATGCCGAGCCTGGCTTCCGCCACGCATGCAGGCTGGGAAGTTTCGGGCGTGTTGATGTCCGCGATGCGGATCTTGAGGCCGTTGAGCCAGAAGGTGTCGCCATCCACGACGCAGGTCACGCGCGGGCCCGGGGCGCACAATTCGAACCGGGCTTGCGCCGTGTCCGGCGGGGCCGCGCTGGCAAGGGCGTTATCGGCGAGCGACAATGCGGCAAGCGACGTGAGGCCGAGAGCCGTGGCGAGGAGGACTGTGATCTTGTGCATGGACGGGTTCTGGAAGGTCCGGCTCCGTCCCGCGCCTCCGTATGCCTTCGCTCAGTGATGAGGCTAAGGGGAGGGACTCAGGGCTTCCAGCTCAGGTATTTCTCTCAGTGGTAACCACTGGATAACCGGCTCGTGCCATAGTCGTTCCATGTTCGGACCACGGCTCACCACGATATTTGCAAGCCGCTGGAAAGCGCTGTGGTGGGCAGGCTCGATCCTGCTTCTCACCTGGTCGCTGGTGCCTGCTGCCGAGGACCGCGACTCTTCCGGGAGCGCAAGGCCCGCACACGTCGATCCCTGGGCGAAGGACGCGAAATAGCGCCCGCTATTTGCCGCCAAACAGGAACGCCACGGCGGCCATGATGCAGGCGAACGCGGCGAAGTGCCGCCAGTGCAGCGGCTCCTTCAGAAACACGACCATGAACACCCCGAACACGATCAGCGCGATCGCCTCCTGCGTGATCTTGAGCTGACCGGCGCTCCATCCGCTCAATGCGCCGATGCGATTGGCCGGCACGGCCAGGCAATATTCCAGCAAGGCAATGCCCCAGCTGATCAGGATGACCAGAAGCACCGGTCGCTGGGCGACAGCTGCGGGGCCGCCCTGGATGTGCCAGTACCAGGCAATCGTCATGAACAGGTTGGACAGGACAAGCAGGACGATCGTGGTCATTGGTCGGCAAATTCCGATGGGCAGGGGGCCGATGGGAAGGGAATGCGAAAGTTGTGCGAATCTTAACGGTTGAGCCCGCAATAATGCGTAGCCACATGCCAGAGGTAGCCGATGTCCGATGCCAGATCGACTTATCGCTATGCCGTACTTCTGCTGGGCGGAAGCGTGCTGGTCGTGGGTGAGCTGATCGCCAGCGGTCTCAGCAGCAAGGCAAGCGCTCCCGCACAGGCAGACATCGCCACTGCCGAGAATGCCGCAGCGCTTCAAAGACAGTCCGCTTTTGAAAAGTGGGCTGATGAAGGCGAGATGGCAGAGGGGAAAGGGCGACTGATCGGCGAGGTCGAACTGGACGGAAAGATGGTCGAACTTCGCCAGCTTCCTGACGGTGTCGAGCCTGGAGATCCAGATCACGACTTGCCCGCCGACGAGGTCGCGGCAGGGCGGGGTGAACCCGCGCCCTGATTTCGGCTTCAGGCTCCGCGCGGAGTCTCATCGTCTTCGGGCACGCCCTCGCCGTAGATCCCTGCCTCATCGTCGTCGTTGCGCTCGCCGCGATAGGCGCTCATGTCGATCCGGCCGGAGCTGACCATCTGCTTCATGTGGTCAACGAGGTCGGGTACGTCGGCGTCGTCACCACCAAGCCCCTGGCCGGTTACCTTCTCGCCCAGATCCTGCTCGCCCAGCACGCTGGTCGCCCGGGAAAGAGCCTCGTCGGCAACGGTCTGCGCCTGGGCATCGCCGTCTTCCTGCTCGGTATTCACCGCTTCGGGCGCTGGCGTCTTGTCGTCGATCATGGGCGTATCTCCTTTGCCGAAGACTACGCCCTGATCGCCTGCCTGTTCCTCAGAGCGATCCGTTCCGATTGCATCGTACGGATCGCTCTGGATTCTTGTTTTGCCGCGTTTTCCGAGTCACCAGATGATTCCATCTGGTTCGAAAACGCTCTAGCGCGTGGGGACCGGCACTTCGCCGGAATAGTCGTAGAAGCCGCGCCCGCTTTTGCGGCCGAGCCAGCCTGCCTCGACGTACTTCTGCAGCAATGGCGCCGGGCGGTACTTCGGGTCGCCGGTCGAGGCGAGGTAGATCTTCATGATCTCGAGCAGCGTGTCGAGGCCAATGAAGTCCGCCAGCTCCAGCGGGCCCATCGGATGGTTGAGGCCAAGCTTGACGCCCTTGTCGATGTCGACGATCGAACCCGTGCCGCTGCCCAGCACGAAGGCCGCCTCGTTGATGAACGGCACGAATATGCGGTTGACGATGAAGCCCGGCTCGTCCTGCGAGAGCACGATTTCCTTGCCGATGTTCGCCACGTAATCACGCACCGCCTCGATTGTGGAAACCGAAGTGGCAAGGCCAGGGATGACCTCCACCAGCTTCATCAGCGGTACGGGATTGAAGAAGTGGATGCCGATGAAGCGCTCCGGATCCGGCGAGGATACTGCCATGCGCGTGATCGGGATCGACGAGGTGTTCGACGCCATGATTGCATGGGCAGCAAGGTGCTTTCCGGCGGATTCGAAGATCTTGTGCTTGATGTCCTCGCGCTCGGTCGCCGCTTCGATCACCAGGTCGGCTTCAGCGAGGGCGGCGTGATCAGAGAAGGTGTGCAGGTTGGCGACGGTCGTTGCAGCGAGGGCGGCATCGACCTTGCCCTTCTCGACCAGCTTGGAGAGGCCCTTGGCGATCTTGTCCCTGGCCTTGTCAGCCAGTTCGATCGACACGTCGCCGAGCAGGACCTTGAGCCCCGCCTGCGCCGATACCTGGGCGATGCCCGAACCCATCTGGCCCGCACCGATCACTGCAACCGTCTTGATCATGAGGATGTCCCGCTCTGAATGAAATGCGGGAATGGCGGTTAGCGAGCGGCGGGACGTTAGTCCACCTGATGCTAGCGCGAGGCGCGTTCAGGGTTGGCGCGAGGCGCCAGGAACCCACAGCGGGTCGCTGCCCGCATTCGTCGCCCGGGCCAGCACGAACAGATAGTCCGAAAGCCGGTTGAGATAGGCGAGCGCCTGCGGGTTCACCGGCTCTGCATCGGCCAGTGCGACCGCGCTACGCTCTGCCCGGCGCACGGTAGCGCGGGCGACGTGAATCCGCGCCGCGGCCTCCGCTCCGCCTGGCAGGATGAAGCTGGTCAGCGGCGGCAAGCCTTCGTTCAGCGTATCGATCGCCGTCTCCAGCCACGCGACCTGGCTCTCGACCACGCGCAGGACCATCTCGGAAGGGGTGAAGTCATCGCCGGGCGTGGCAAGATCCGCGCCCAGATCGAACAGGTCGTTCTGGATGCGCTGCAGGTTCCGCGCCGTGGTTTCCGACGCGACGACTGCGGCAAGGCCGATCAGGCTGTTGGCCTCGTCCACCTCGCCGATGGCCTGCATGCGGACATCGTGCTTGGCGCGGCGGGAACCGTCGACAAGGCCGGTGGTGCCGTCATCACCGGTGCGCGTGTAGATCTTGTTGAGCTTGACCATTGCTGTGGTGTGCGCGCCTCAGCGCGAGAAGGCGAGCAGGATGGCGACCGTAACCACGGCGAGTCCCTGAAACTTGATGCGATTGAACATCATCTTGTTCTGCAGCAACTGGTTTGCCGTCGCGCCCGAGGCGGGATCGCGGTTGAGATCTTCCTTGGTGCTGTTCAGGAAGGCGATGATCCCGCGCACGAGCGAGACGACCGTCAGCGCGACGAAGATGATGATCAGCGGGATCAGGACGTAGTTCATGGACACTGATCTATGGCGTCGGACAGCGAAATACCAGTGTCAAATAGGGTAGCGCGGACCTCGGCTGCGACGGCGCGCCCGTCCTCGCCCGCCCGCCGCCGGTCCGCCAGGGCCGGGGCGTCGCGGCGCTTCGCCAGCTTGCGCCCATCGGCCTCCACCAGCAAGGGATGATGATGCCACACCGGCACCGGCAGGCCGAGCAGATGCTGGAGCAGGCGGTGGATGTGGGTCGCACGGAAAAGGTCCATGCCTCGCGTCACGTGCGTCACGCCGTCGGTTGCATCGTCAAGCGTTGCGGCAAGGTGGTAGCTGGCCGGCGCATCCTTGCGCCACAGGATCACATCGCCGAAGATTTCAGGCGTGGCGATCTGAACGCCGTGGCGCTCGTCAGTCCACTCGAGTTCGCCCGCGAGCAGCGTCGCCTGCTCCATGTCCAGCCGCCATGCGACTTGCGGGCCGGGCGTAGGCCCGCGGCGCAGGCAGGTGCCGGGGTAGAGCGGACCGTCAGGCCCATGCGCCACGGCGGCGGCGGCAACCTCGGCGCGAGTGCAGGTGCACGGGTACAGAATGCCCATCGCGCGCAGCTCGTTGGCGGCGGTGCGATAATCTCCAACTCTCGAGGACTGGGGGGCAACTTCCCGGTAACTCAGCCGCAACCAGTCGAGGTCTTCGCGGAACTCTGCGGCAAGTTCGGGGCGCGAGCGGGCGCCGTCGATGTCCTCGATGCGCAAAAGGAACTCGCCTTGATCGCGAATGGCTCGGTCATGAGCGACGATTGCGGAAAACGCATGCCCGAGATGGAGCGGTCCGTTGGGACTGGGGGCAAAGCGGGTGACTGTCATGGCGCGAGCCTAGCGCGGTGCGACGGAGGCCGGAAGTCTGTCAGAAAGGGCGCTGGCAGAAGGTGCGCTGGATAAACAAAACGGCTGCCCCGCCGGGGCAGCCGCTTTTGTCGTTTATCGCATTTCCCTGCCTGCTCAGGCGAGCGTGGCAGTCCACATCAGGCTGCTGAGGCCAGCAGCGAGGATGATCGGGAATGCAAAAGCCGTGATGGCGCGCATGGTGTTCCTCCTGTTGAGATCACCTTGCAGGACATCCTCCCAGTTCGTGTTCATCCGGCAGGGTGGGCTGGAAGCATCGGAACTGCGGCCCAAATACGCCGAATGACCTATGCTGCAAGTGCGAACAGGGCACTTGCAGTTGCATGTAACGCAACTGCCACATTTCGCCCGCCATCTGGACAGAAAAGCCCGCTGCCACTATCGGCCAGCCATGAGCATCCAGCCTTCAGAATCGAGCCTGCCAGAGTCCGTCCTGATCGTCGACTTCGGCAGCCAGGTAACGCAGCTTATCGCCCGCCGCGTGCGCGAAGCGGGGGTCTATTCCGAAATCGCACCGTTCACGCAGGCCGAGGCCGCGTTCCACCGGATGAAGCCCAAGGGCATCATCCTCTCGGGATCGCCGGCCAGCGTGCCCGCCGATGGATCCCCTCGCGCTCCGCAAGTGCTGTTCGACAGCGGCCTGCCGATCCTCGGCATCTGCTACGGCCAGCAGGTGATGAGCCATCAGCTTGGCGGCAAGGTCGAGCCGGGCGATTCGGGGGAGTTCGGCCGTGCGTTCCTGACGGTGACCGAACCCTGCGTCCTGTTCGACGGGCTGTGGAAGGAAGGCGAACGTCACCAGGTGTGGATGAGCCACGGCGACAAGGTGACCCAGTTCGCTCCGGGCTTCCGCATCGTCGCGGTATCCGATGGCGCGCCCTTCGCGGTCATCGCCAACGACGAGAAGAAGTACTACGGTACCCAGTTCCACCCCGAAGTGGTCCACACGCCCGACGGGGGCAAGCTGATCGCCAACTTCGTGCGCCACGTCTGCGGCTGCACCGGCGATTGGACCATGGCGGAGTTCCGCAAGACCAAGATCGCCGAAATCCGCGAGCAGGTGGGAAGCAGCCGCGTGATCTGCGGCCTTTCCGGCGGTGTCGATTCGGCGGTAGCCGCAGTCCTGATCCACGAAGCCATCGGCGACCAGCTGACCTGCGTCTTTGTTGACCATGGCCTGATGCGCATGGGCGAGGCCGAGCAGGTCGTGTCGCTCTTCCGCAACCACTACAACATCCCGCTGGTCCACAAGGACGTATCGGCGCTGTTCCTTGGCGGCCTTGCCGGCGTGACCGATCCGGAAGCCAAGCGCAAGTTCATCGGCAAGACCTTCATCGACGTGTTCGAGGCCGAGGCCAAGCAGGTCGGCGGCGCCGACTTCCTGGCGCAAGGCACGCTTTACCCCGACGTGATCGAATCGGTCTCTTTCACCGGCGGCCCTTCGGTGACGATCAAGAGCCACCACAATGTCGGCGGCCTGCCAGAACGCATGAACATGAAGCTGGTCGAGCCGCTTCGCGAACTGTTCAAGGACGAAGTGCGCGCGCTGGGACGCGAACTGGGCCTGCCCGAGATCTTCGTCGGCCGGCACCCCTTCCCGGGCCCGGGCCTCGCCATCCGCATTCCCGGCGAGGTCACGCGCGAACGCTGCGACATCCTGCGCAAGGCCGACGCGATCTATCTCGAGGAAATCCGCAACGCCGGGCTCTACGATGCGATCTGGCAGGCCTTCGCCGTGCTGCTCCCGGTCAAGACCGTGGGTGTCATGGGCGATTTCCGCACCTACGACAGCGTCTGCGCCCTGCGCGCCGTGACCAGCACCGATGGCATGACCGCCGACATTTACCCGTTCGACGCCGGCTTCCTGTCGCGCGTGGCGACCCGCATCGTCAACGAGGTCAAGGGCATCAACCGCGTCGTCTATGACTACACCAGCAAGCCGCCGGGCACGATCGAGTGGGAGTGAGCGTCCGCGCAGCCACTGCGGCGGACCGTGAAGCCACGGTCGCGCTGTGGGAGGTTGCGGGGCTTACACGGCCGTGGAACGACCCCGGCGCCGACTTTGACCTTGCCATGGCGACGCCGACATCGACGATACTGCTGGCCGAAACCGGGGCAGAATTAGGCGGCAGCGTGATGGTCGGCTTCGACGGTCATCGCGGCTGGGTCTATTACCTCGCCACCGCGCCAGACCGCCGCGGGCAAGGCATCGGCCGCGCGCTGATAGGCGCCGCAGAGGACTGGCTAAAGGCGCTTGATAGCCCGAAGATCCAACTCATGGTGCGCGGCGATAACAGCGCCGCGCGCGGCTTCTATGACACCTTGGGTTACGAGCTGCAGGACGTCGTAGTTATCGGCAGGCGCATCTAGCGGAGCCTTATCTGCCGGAAGCGCGCCCTCCCTGCGCTCCGCTGGAACACACTGTTGGCTATCAGCCAGACACGCACGATCCGCTTCGGCATTGCCCCGCCCAACGCCGCCGCATAGTCTTCAGCGACGCGCCGTCGTTCCCCATGCCAATGACCCAAGCCTTGCGACCCGCTGCGCAAGGTCCAGTGCGTTTCTCGTTCACACCACCAGCCGAGCGGGCATCGGAAGACGTGCCCTTCAGGCAGGCCCGCGCTCCACATATACGTGAGATCCCGCCCATTATCGAACTCCACGGCTATGCTCAGGTAATCGTGGGTGAATGCGAGGTCTTCCGGCAGGGACGAAGGAAGTTGCTCCACAAGCCATTCCCAGCTCAGTTCCGTTTGGTCCGTCAGGGCGATGCCGACTTCTCTCTGAAGAATACCCACGTCACCCTCGGTCGAGACCGTGATGTCACCCGGATCGCCCATGTAGATGCGCCCATCGCCGATGCGCCATAGGTACTCCCACCCTTCGGGCTGGCCCGTAGCCGTCGCCTTCTCGTTCGATGGGATGACCCGCAGTCCGACGCCGGGGGCCTGGCGCCGCCGCTTCCCGGGCAAAAGCCCGCCACTCGTGTCAGCGAACTCGGACAGTCCCTTTGTCAGGAACGACAGTTCGCCGGTGCTCCATGCGACGTAGACCGCGTCGTGGGATATCAGCTTGCGCACGGGGCCGTCGCCGATGCGCATGTAAACCGTCGAGCGCGGTTCGACCACAAGCCCCAGCGGCTTGGAGAGCCATTGATGGCCGGTGGCGATCACCTGGAAATGTTCGCCCATGACAAAGCTGTAGCCACTTGGCGTCCATCGTTGTTCAGAGCCATCGAGCAGGATGGTGGCCGAAGGGTCGGGACCGCCCAGGGTCGATCTGCGGGCGGCGGAATTGCGGCGCTGCTGCCTCAAGAAGGCGAGAAAGGTTGCGCTTCTCGCCAGAAGTGATCGCTTGGTCTCGCCCATTGCTCCAATCCCCTCTTGCCTTGGCCGGAAGTGTGGACCTTTTTCCGAAGTGGACAATCCCTGCCTTGGAACAATACGCCCGACCTTCAGCACGCTGGCTGGGCCAGTTGGCCATACTTCTTTGATAGCTTGAGCCGGGAATGCCCCGTTTATCGGCTTACGCATCGGGGAATTGCGCGATAGAGCTTTGCTTATGATGCTTCCCCGGATTGCCAACCAGCGCGCCATCATTGACCGTCGGCAGCTTGCCGATGCCATCGCGGCGGCGTTCGCCGAGAAGGGCGAGAAATCGCGGCAGGCCGTGGTGGAGTTGCTTCGTACCGCGCTGGAAGACGGCCGCGCCGAGATCGCCCGCAGGCTGGAAGCCAAGCCTTCCTCGGGCACGGAAAGCGCGCAGGCGCAGGCCTTCCTTGTCGATCAGCTGGTCCGCATCATCTACGACCATGTCGTCGGGTGCATCTATCGCGCGAGCAATCGCTCGATGGGCGAGCGTATCGCGGTGATCGCGGTTGGCGGCTACGGGCGCGGAGAAATGGCGCCGCATTCGGACGTCGACATCGCGTTCGTCACGCCGATCAAGCCGACATCGTGGTGCGAGCAGGTGATAGAGGCGCTGCTCTATTTCCTGTGGGACCTTGGCCTCAAGGTTGGCCATTCCAGCCGCTCGCTCGACGAGGTCGTGCGCATGGCCAAGAGCGACCTGACCATCCGCACCGCGCTGCTCGAAGGGCGCTATGTCTGGGGCGATCGTGACCTTTTCGACAGCGCGTCGGCCCGTTTCTGGGCGGAAGTCGTCAATGGCACCGAAAAGCAGTTCGTCGCCGAGAAACTGCAGGAGCGGAACGACCGGCACAAGCGGCTGGGCGACAGCCGCTATGTCGTCGAACCCAACGTGAAGGAGGGCAAGGGCGGCCTGCGCGACCTGCACACGCTCTACTGGATCGGCAAGTACATCCACAAGGTGCGCGACGCCTCGGAGCTGGTCGACGTCGGCCTGCTCACGGCAGAGGAATATCGCGCCTTCCGCCGTGCCGAGAACTTCTTCTGGGCGGTGCGCTGCCATCTGCACACCATCACCAGGCGCGCGGAAGACCGGCTGACCTTCGACCTGCAGCGCGAAGTCGCCACCCGCATGAATTTCGCCGATCGCCCCGGCAAGAGCGCGGTCGAGCGGTTCATGCAGTACTTCTTCCTGCAGGCGAAACAGGTCGGCTCGTTGACCGGGGTGTTCCTGGCACAGCTTGACGGGCAGTTCGCCAAGGAAAAGCGCGGCTTCCTCGCCGCCTTGCGCAGCCGCCGTCGCAAGAAGGTGGGGCCGTTCGTGATCGAGGCGGGCAAGCTGGCCGCGCCATCCGACACGACCTTCCAGGAAGATCCGGTCAGGCTGCTGGAGCTGTTTTCCTGTGCCGCATCGGAACAGGTCGAGATCCATCCGGAAACCATGCGCATCGCCCGGCGGGATTCCGGCCTGATCGACGCCGCGCTGCGCAAGGATCCGCGCGCCAATGCGCTGTTCATGGAGACGCTGACCAGCCGCAACGATCCCGAGACGGTGCTGCGCTGGATGAACGAGGCGGGCGTGTTCGGCCGTTTCGTGCCCGACTTCGGCCGGGTCGTCGCGCAGATGCAGTTCGACATGTATCATCACTACACGGTCGACGAGCATACCATCCGCGCGATCGGCCTGCTGGCGCGCATCGAGAAGGGTGAGGTCAAGGACGACCACCCGCTGGCCAGCGAAGTGGTCAGCAAGGTCGCCTCGCGCCGCGTGCTCTACGTCGCAACGCTGCTGCACGACATCGCCAAGGGCCGTCAGGGTGACCATTCGGTGCTTGGCGCGGAAGTGGCGATGAAGCTGTGCCCACGCCTCGGCCTGTCAGCTGCCGAGACCGAAGCGGTGGCCTGGCTGGTGCGCTGGCACCTCTTGATGAGCGCAACGGCGTTCAAGCGCGATCTGGCCGATTACAAGACCATCGCCGATTTCGTGAACACGGTGCAGAGCCAGGAGCGCCTGCGCCTGCTGCTGATCCTGACCGTAGTCGACATTCGCGCAGTGGGGCCGGGCGTGTGGAATTCGTGGAAGCGGCAGCTGCTGGGCGACCTGTTCGTATCGGCAGAGGAAATGCTGCGGCTGGGCCACAAGACCCATGGCCGTGCCGAACGCATCGCCGCCAAGAAGAAGGCCGTCGCCACGATCCTGCGCGAGCGCGATGCGCTGATCGGGACGGTCGGCAAGCAGCTTGGCGATGCATACTGGATTGCCGAGCCGGAAGACATCATCGCGCTCAACCTCCAGCAGATGGACACCGCGCTGGGTGAGCCGCTTTCGGTGGAGGCGCACTGGTATCCGGCACGCGGGGCGACGCTCGTCACGGTGCTGGCGGCGGACCACCCCGGCCTGTTCTACCGCATCGCCGGGGGCATCCACCTTGCCGGTGGCAACATCATCGATGCGCGCATCCACACCGCCCGGAACGGCACTGCGGTCGACAATTTCCTCGTGCAGGACCCCTTGGGCCGCCCGCTCAACGAAGCCAGCCAGATCGCGCGGCTGAAGAATGCGATTGCCGATGCTCTGGCCAACCGGGTGAAGCTGGTGCCACAACTGGCCGCACGTCCGCTGGCGCGGCCACGTGCGGATGCGTTTGACGTGCGCCCGATCGTGATCTTCGATAACAAGGCCTCGAACCGCTTCACCGTGATCGAGGTGGGCGCGCGGGATCGCCCGGCGCTGCTCAACCAGCTTGCCCGCGCGCTTTTCGAGGCGCGGCTGGTGGTCCATTCGGCACACATCGCCACCTATGGCGAACGCGCGGTCGACACGTTCTACGTTACCGACGTGCTGGGCGAGAAGATCGACAGCGAGAGCCGGATGAAGACCGTCGAGAAGCGACTGCTCGAAGCGGCCGAGGATCGCAAGGTCAAGGCGGCGGCGTGATTGCCTGAGGCGATGACCGCACTCGCAATCGCCAAGCCGCGTTCCTATGTCATCAGGGATGAGTGAAGCCGAATATCTTTCCGGACGTCTGCTGCTGGCCATGCCGGGCATGGGCGATGCGCGATTCGATCATGCCGTGGTGGCGATGTGCGTGCATGACGAGCACGGGGCGCTGGGGATCGGCATCGGCCACGTGCGCGATGGGATCACCTTGCACGGGCTGCTGGAAGACGTTGGCATCGATCCCGGCGTTGCGCCCGATGTGCCCATTCTCAACGGCGGCCCGGTAGAGACGGCGCGCGGCTTCGTGCTGCATTCGAACGACTGGGGCGGCGAGGGCAGCGTCACGGTCAATTCGCTGTGCGACCTGTCGGCTTCGATGGATGTGCTGCGTGCGATTGCCGAAGGGCGCGGGCCGAGCCGCTATCTTGTGGCCTTGGGCTACGCCGGATGGGGTGCAGGGCAGCTGGAAGGCGAGATGCGGCGCCATGGCTGGTACGCGGCGCAAGGGCGCCCGGAGATCCTGTTCGAGACGCCAACCGGGCGGCGCTGGCAGCAGGCGTGGAAGCGCGAGGGCATCGATCCTTCGCACCTCGTGGCGCAGACCGGCAGCGCCTGAACTCCGGCCTAACAAAAGAGCCGCCCCATCGCTGGAGCGGCTCTTCCGATTCTTGCCTCTGACTGCGATCAGCGCACGCGCACGGGCACGTATTGCGCCGGCGCGCCACGGCGCTGGATGCGAAGGAGCACGGCTTCGCGGCCTTCGGTCTTGGCCTGGCGGACGATACGTTCGAGATCCGCAATCGAGGCGACGTTGACGTAGTTTGCCGAAAGCACGATGTCGCCGCGCTGCAGGCCCTTGGCTCCGGCATCGGATGACGCATCGACGGCTGTGATGACCACGCCCTTTGCGTCCTCTCCCGCGCCCAACTGGCGGGCGATCTGCGGCGTGAGCGGAATTGCCGCTACGCCAAGCGAGGACTGCAGGACGCTTCCGCTCTGCTGCTGCTTGCCGCCGAAGCCGCCATCTTCCTGCGCGTCGGGGTCGAAGCTCTGCTGGGCGAGTTCTTCCTCGGTCGGGCGCTTGCCGACCACGGTCTGGATGGTCAGGCGCTGCCCATTGCGGAGCAGTTCGATCGGGATACGCTTGCCGGGGGTAGTGTTGGCGACAATGAACGACAGGGTCTGGTCAGGCGTAACGTCCTTCCCATCGACCTTCACCACCACGTCACCGGCCTGCATGCCAGCCTTGGCAGCAGCTTGGCCTGGCTCTACCGCCTGAATGAACTCGCCACGGTTCTTCGGCAGACCGAGCGAGGCGGCAAGGTCTTCCGACAGTGGCTGGATACGCACGCCGAGATAGCCTCGATCGATTGCCTGGCCTGCGCGCAGCTTGTCGACGATGGGCGCGGCGATCTCTGCCGGAATGGCAAAGCCGATGCCGACCGATCCGCCGGTGGGCGAGAAGATGGCGTTGTTGATGCCGATGACGTTGCCGGCCATGTCGAACATCGGGCCACCCGAGTTGCCCCGGTTGATCGAGGCATCGGTCTGCAGATAGCGGTCATAGGCCGAGCCCGAACCGGTGTTGCGATAGACCGCCGAGATAATGCCCTGCGTGACAGTGCCGCCGAGGCCGAAGGGGTTGCCGATGGCGATCACCCAGTCACCCACGCGCGCCTTTCGCGAATCGCCGAACTTGACGAAGGGAAAGGGCGTCGGCCGGCTGATCTTGAGCACGGCGAGGTCCGATGCGGCATCCTTGCCGATCAGCTTGGCGGGGTATTCAGTACCGTCGGGCGTGGTCACGGTGATCGATTCGACCTCGCCCTGCCCATCTGCGGTGATGACGTGGTTGTTGGTCACCACGTAGCCATCGGCGGAGATGATGAAGCCCGAGCCCAGCGACTGGGCTTCTCGCGTCTGCGGGCCACCCTGACCGCCACCGAACAGGTCGCCAAAGGGCGTTCCGGCAAACGGGTTGTTGTTCTGCACCTTCACGCGCTGGCGAGTGGAGATGTTCACCACCGCCGGCTGGAGTTGCTGCGTGAGGTCGGCAAAGCTCGACGGCGCGCCAGCGCGGGGAACGACGCTGCGCATTTCCGACTGGTCGTTCTGCGCGACTTGCGCGCCTGCGGGGAAGCCTGTCACCAGGGTCAGTGCGCTGCCTGCGAGCAGCAGCGCCGAAGTCACACCATAAGCGTATCGCACGTGGCCTGGTCCTCTTTATCTATCATGCGCCGGGGGCGGCGCGGCTGACTTGTGCCAAAGTCGATTCACCCCCCTTGCGATGAACGGACTTTGAATGACGATGTTCCGTACCGTTCAGCTTGGGGATTACTTGCCCTTGAACTGCTTGAGGTACTCGTTGTCGGGCGAAAGCACGATCGAGGTGCTTGATCCCTTCTGCGCAAAGGTTGCGTCGTAGCTCTGCATCGCGCGGTAGAAATCGTAGAACGCCGGGTCCTTGTTGAAGGCATCGGCATAGGTCTTGGCCGCGGTCGCTTCGGCCGTGGCGCGGATGATCTGCGCCTGCTTCTGGCCTTGCGCGCGTATCGTGGCGGCTTCCTGCTGGCGCGCGGTGGCCATCCGGGTGAACGCGGATTCGAGCGGGGTGCCTTCGGGAAGGTCGGCCCGCTTGATGCGCACGTCGATCACCTGTGCGCCATACTCGCGCGCCTCGCGGTCGAGCCCCTCGCGGATTTGCTCCATTGCGCGGCCACGGTCGGCAGTGAGCAGCGAGCCGAACGTGCGCTTGCCGAGTTCCTGACGGAGAGCCGAGTTGAGGATCGGCTGGAGCTGTTCGGCGACGCGTTCGGTCGTCCCGGCGGTCTGTACCATGCGCACCGGATCGATGATGCGGAAGCGGGCAAACGCGTCCACTTCGAGGCGGCGCTGGTCGGCCGAGAGCACCTGCTGGCGCTCCATGTCGAGATCAAGGATCCGCTTGTCGACATTGACCACCTTTTCCATGAACGGAATCCGCAGGACGATACCCGCGCCGGTCTGGCCGAAATCGGTCTTGGGTTCGAACCTGTTGACCACGCGGTTGGGCTGGCCGAGGCGGATGATCACCGCCTGGGTTTTCTCATCGACCACGGTGAGGCAGCTGGCGGCCGCCAGCAGGGCAACGCCTGCGGCGATGACGATGGCCTTGCGTTCGGCCCAAAAGGTCTGGATCGCGCTCATCTTACTGACCCCCTTCCTGCGGCTTCTGGCTGCGCTTCATTTCGGGCAGAGGCAGGTAGGCCTGGGTATTGGGCGTCTCGACGATCACCTTGTCGGTCTGGCTCAGCACACGCTCCATTGTTTCGTAGTACATGCGGCGACGGGTGACTTCGGGGGCGAGCTTGTACTGCTCGTAGACCTTGTCGAACGCGGTCGCTTCACCGCCGGCGCGGGCTGTGAGCTGTTGCGCCCAGGCTTGCGCCCGGTTGATCTCGCTCTGCGCGTCCTGCTGGGCGGCGAGCACTTCCTTGAAGGCATCGACGACCTTGGCCGGCGGATCGGTCTTCTTGATGTCGACGCCCTGGATGACGACCCCCGAGCGATAGGCATCGAGCACGCGCTGCATGCGCTCGCGCACGTTGAGTTCGATCTGCGCGCGGCCGGATCCCATTACGTCGTTGAGGTTAACCTCGGCGATGGACTGGCGCATCGCGGCCTCGGCCACTTCGCGCACGGTCTGGTCAGGGTCGGCCAGCTGGAACATGTAGAGCTTCAGGTCCTTGATGTTCCAGCGGACGAGATAGGTGAGGTCAACCAGGTTCTGGTCGGCGGTGAGCATCAGCTTCTCGCCATCGCCCTCGGGGATCGATTCGCGGCGGATCGAGGTCACGTCCTCGACCTTGACCGACTGGATCGGCCAGGGAAGCGTGACCGCAGTGCCGGAATCCAGCGTGCGCGAATAGGAACCGAAAGTGGTGACCACGCCCTTTTCCTGCGGGGCGATCAGGTGGACCATCGAGGTGCCGAGGAATGCCAGCACGATGAGGCCGACCACGACCGGAGCCCACGACTTGCCATCGGGGCGCTGCGGCAGGCGCGGGATGTTGGGGCCACGGCCGCCGCCACCGTTGCCGCCACCCTTGCGGTTGCGGAAGATGTCTTCGATGTTCGGGCCACGCCGTCCGCTGTCCTTCGGACCATCGCCGGATTGCGGCGGGAGCCAGGGATTGCGCGGGCCTTCGGCACCCGGCGCCGCCGGCGGTGGTGTGGTGTCAGGAGCGTCACCGGAGGACCCGGCGCTCGATGTGGGCGCGTCGTTGCCGCCGCCCGAACCCCAGGGGCTTTTCTTGCCTGTCATGAAAAGGCCCGTCTCCCGGCCAAAGCGCGCGATCATTCCGCCCAAGTCTGTCATGACTTAGGTTATAGGAACCCTGCTCGTGAAAAACAGTGTCCATTCCCGAAAATTCATCTGCTAGGGCCGAACGAACAGCTCCGGGATGGAGCGGAACACGGGAAATGGCGTGAGCATCGACGAACAGGCACTGCGCAATGCGCTCGGGGAAGTGGCAGGGGACCGCCTGCAGACGGTGAAAGTGGCGGGCAATGCTGCGACTGTCATGCTTGAAGTCGGCGGGCTGGAGCGGCTCGATCGGGACAAGCTGGAAATGGCGGTGCGCGACGCTGCGCGCAAAGCGGGCGTTGGCGATTTGCGCCTTGGCATGACGGCAGAGCGCAAGTCGCGCGTGATCATCGCGGTGGGATCGGGCAAGGGTGGCGTCGGCAAGTCGACGCTGTCGGCCAATCTGGCGGTCGCCTTGCACCGGCTCGGGCGCAAGGTCGGTCTGGTCGATGCCGACATCTATGGCCCATCGCAGCCGCGCCTGCTCCTTACCGAAGGCCGCAAGCCGGAGGCCGAGGACAACAAGATCCATCCGATCCCCTCGCCCTATGGCGTGCCGATGCTGTCGATGGGACATCTGGTGCAGCCGGGGCAAGCAATCGCGTGGCGTGGGCCGATGGCGGGCAATGCGCTGGGCCAGCTGATCGACGCGCACTGGAGCGATACCGAAATCATCGTGGTCGACCTGCCGCCGGGCACGGGCGACGTGCAACTGACCATGCTTTCGAAGCATAAGCCGGCCGGTGCGGTGATCGTCTCTACCCCGCAGGACCTGGCGCTGATGGATGCGACCCGCGCGATCGGCCTGTTCGAGCAGGGCAAGGTGCCGATCATCGGCATGGTCGAGAACATGGCCGGCTACATCTGCCCCCATTGCGGCGAGGAGAGCGATCCGTTCGGCGTGGGCGGAGCAGAAGCGGCAGCAAAGACGATGGGCCTGCCGTTTCTCGGTCGCGTCCCGCTCGATATGGCGATCCGGCGCGAGAGCGATGCAGGCAATCCCCCTGCCGCAGGTGACAGCCCGCAGGCCGAGGCATTCCTGTCGATTGCGCGCTCGGTCCTCGCCTGGCTCGACGGGAAGCGCTGAACTTCATGCGCCTGACGCGGCGAGGGATGCTGGTGGGAGCGGGAGTGGGCGGCGCCCTACTCATCGCCTTCCCGCTGATCCCGCGCCGCCATCCCGTGCCGCTACAGGCGGGCAAGGGCGAGCATGTCGTCGATGCTTTCCTGAAGGTCGGCAGGGTCAAGGGTGGAAAGGACTGCGTGCTCACCGTCGCCGTGCCGTTCTGCGAGATGGGGCAGGGAATTACCACGCTGGTCGCGCAGATCGTGGCGGACGAGGCCGGAGCCGACTGGCGCAAGGTGGCGGTGGAAGCCGCGCCGATCAGCCCCGCCTATGCCGATCCGGTCCTTTCGGCAAAGTGGGCACCGTTGTGGATGCCCGCCTTTGCCTCGCTGGGACAGGACGCAGACGGGATGCTGGCGCGGCTCCATGCCGAGCGCGGGCCGTTGATGATCACGGCCGACGGCACGGCGCTGGCGGCTTTCGAAACGCCCTTGCGCGAGGCTGGTGCGGCGCTGCGGGCGATGATGGCACAGGCGGCGGCAGACAAGTGGGGCGTCGGCTGGGAGGAGTGCGAGACGAGAGGCAGCTTCGTTTCGCATCAGAACAAGCGCCTGTCGTTTGCCGAACTGCTTGATGCAGCAGTGGACTACGATCCCCCGGACGTGCCCGTGCTGCGCGCCGAGCCGCCGCGCGAGAAGCCAGGGCAGTTTCCTGAAGGATCGCCGCCCAGCCATCCCCGGCTCGACCTGCCTGCCAAGGTCGATGGCAGCTTCACCTTCGCCGGGGACGTTCGCCTTCCCGGGATGGTCTACGCGGCGATCGCGCATGGACCGCAAGGGGCAAGCGTGCTGTCGAGCTATGACAAGCAGGCGGCGGCGGCAGTGCGTGGCCTTGTCGGCGTGGTCCATGCCAAGCGCTGGCTGGCAGCGGTCGCAACCGACTGGTTCAGTGCCGACAAGGCAGTGCGGGCGATGGAGCCGCGCTTCAAGGCCGACGGCCCGATTGCCGATGCCGAGAAAGTGCTGGTTGCGCTCGACAAGGCGCTGACCAAGGGAGAGCCGCAGCGGCTTCTGGCCGAGGGCGATCCCGACGCGCTGCTCGCCAGACCATCGCTTACGGCGCGCTATGATGTCGAACCGGCGTTCCATGCGCCGCTGGAGACCGTCAGCGCCACGGCGCGGATGCGGCATGGGTTGCTTGAGCTGTGGATCGCGACGCAGGCCCCGGAACGGGCAAGACGTGCGGCGGCCCGGGCGGCAGGTCTCTCGCGCCGGGACGTGATCGTCTATCCGATGCACGCCGGCGGCAGTTTCGATGCACGGCTCGACGTGCGCATCGCCGCAGAAGTGGCGGCGATCTGCAAGGTCATCGGCAAACCGGTGCAGCTGACGTACTCGCGCTGGCAGGAATCGTTGGCGGGCATCCCGCGCACGCCGGTTTCGGCGCAGCTCGACGGGGCGTTGAGTCCGGATAAGACGCAGGTGCTCGGCTGGCGGGCGCGGCTTGCGGTGCCGGCAACAGCAGTTGAATCCGGCGCGCGTCTGCTTGATGGCTGGGGGGTGAGCCAAGCGCTCGAGCTGCAGGATCGGGTTGATCCGATGGCGTGCGAAGGCGCGATGCCACTCTATCGCATTCCGGAAAAGGCGGTGGAGCAGGTGCCGCTGGCGCTGCGCCAGCCAACGGCGCGCTTCCGCGGGCAGGCGCACGGCTATACCGCGTTCTTCACCGAAAGCTTCGTTGACGAGCTGGCGCATGCGGCGGGCAAGGAACCGCTGTCGTTCCGCGTCGGCATGCTCGAGGGTGAGCCGCGGCTGGTGGCCTGCCTGCAAGGTGCCGGACGCCTGGCGCAATGGGGCGGAGGCATCGAGGCCTCGGGGCAGGGGATTGCCTGCCACCAGATGGAACTGGCCACGGGCGGTGGGGCCGTGCGCAAGGGACTGATCGCGGTCGTCGCCACCGCGCGCAGCGAAGCCGGCGTCGTGCGGGTGGACCGCTTGAGTGCGTATGTCGACATCGGGCGCATCGTCAACGTGAGCCTTGCCCGGCAACAGATTGAAGGCGGGTTGATGTTCGGCCTTGCCCACGCGGTCGGCGGGGCGAGCGGCTATGCCAGGGGGCGGCCCTTGGCGGGCAGACTCTCGCAATTGGGGCTACCCCTGCTTGCCGATTGCCCCAAGGTTGATATTGCCTTTGCCGACAGCAACGAAGACCCGTTCGACCCTGGCGAGCTGGGCATGGTCGCGGTGGCTCCTGCCATTGCCAATGCCCTGTTCTCCGCCACGGGCGTGCGCTTCCGCCGCCTGCCCCTGATTTCCGAAGGCCTTTGAGCCTCTTCCCAAGGATTGCAATGGAACGTCCTGCCGATCACCCCAATGTGCTTACCGGCAAGGTCGGCGTGCTTGTCGTCAACCTCGGCACGCCCGACGCGCCCGATGTCGATTCGGTCAAGCGCTACCTCAAGGAGTTCCTGTCCGATCCGCGCGTGGTGGAGATCCCCAGGCTGATCTGGCAGCCGATCCTGCGCGGCATCATCCTCAACACGCGGCCGAAGAAGTCGGCACATGCCTATTCGCAGGTGTGGAGCGAGGACGGCTCGCCGCTGGCTGCGATCACCAAGGCGCAGGCCGGTGCGCTGCAGGAACGTCTGGGCGATGCGGCGATCGTGCGCCATGCGATGCGCTATCAGTCGCCGTCGATGGCCAAGGAGCTCGACGCGCTGGTGGCAGCGGGGTGCGAGCGCATTCTGGTGGCCCCGCTCTATCCGCACTATTCGGGCGCGACGACCGCATCGGCGCTGGACGCCCTGGCCGACTGGATCAAGCTGCGTCGCCGTCTGCCCGCGCTGCGCACGTTACCGCCCTATCACGATGATCCGACCTATATAGGTGCGCTTCATGCCGACATGACGCGGCAGATGGCCGCGCTGGACTTTGCGCCGGAACTGTTGCTGCTGAGCTATCACGGCATGCCCGAGCGCACGCTCTACCTTGGCGACCCCTACCACTGCCACTGCCAGAAGACTTCGCGCCTGCTGTCGGAGCGGTTCGCGCAGAGCCATCCTGGCTTGCGGCTGGTCACGACGTTCCAATCACGCTTCGGGCGGGCCAAGTGGCTCGAGCCTGCGACCGATGCCGTGCTGGCGGTTGAGGCCGAGAAGGGAACGAAGCGCGTGGTCATCGCCGCGCCGGGCTTTTCGGCGGACTGTCTGGAGACGCTGGAAGAGCTGGCGATTCGCGGCAAGGAAGACTTCGAGGCGGCGGGCGGTACGCACTTCGCCGCGCTCGAGTGCCTCAACGCCGGGCAGGCCGGCATGGACCTGCTGGAGACGATGGCACGGCGCGAACTGGCGGGCTGGATCGAATAAGGCTCTTGGCCGCTGCTGACAGGCGTGTTAATTGACCGGTTAAACCAGAACGCCGGGAGACACCATGGCCAGCATCGCACCCGAGGCTGCTGCTAACCTGCATACAGAACGCGCCAATCCGCACTGGGTACGGCTGGGCGGCGATCACAAGCTTGACCATATTCCTGGCGACGACGGCTGGCCCGTGCTCGGCACCACGCTGAAGCAACTGGCCGATCCGATGGGCTTCCAGAAGCGCATGGTCGAAGCTTACGGCCCGGTTTTCCGCACGCGCAGCTTCGGTCGGCGCGGGGTCAACCTGATCGGGGCCGATGCCAACGAACTGGTGCTGTTCGATCGCGACAAGCTGTTCTCGAACGAGCAGGGTTGGGGGCCGGTGCTGAACCTGCTGTTCCCGCGCGGGCTGATGCTGATGGATTTCGAGGCACACCGGGTTGACCGGCGGGCCTTGTCGATCGCGTTCAAGCCCGAGCCGATGCGGGCCTATTGCGGGGTACTGAATACCGGGATTGCCTCGGCGATGGAGCAGTGGGCCAAGAGCACTGGGAATGGCTCGATGCGCTTCTACGACGCGATCAAGGCGCTCACGCTGGACACGGCGGCATCGAGCTTCCTCGGCCTGCCGCTGGGGCCTGAGGCAGACCGGCTGAACAAGGCCTTCGTCGACATGGTGCAGGCCTCGGTCGGCGTGGTGCGCAAGCCGCTGCCCTTCACCAAGATGGGCAAGGGCGTGGCCGGGCGACGGCTGATGGTCGACTACTTCGGGCGGCTGGTGCGCGAGCGTCGGGCCAATCCGGGGCAGGACATGTTCAGCCAGTTCGCGCTCGCGACCCGAGACGACGGCTCGTTGCTGCCGGAGGACGTGGTGGTCGATCACATGATCTTCCTGATGATGGCGGCGCACGACACGATCACCTCTTCAGCAACGGTGCTGTTCTGGCAGCTGGCCAGGAACCCCGGGTGGCAGGACCGCCTGCGGGCCGAGGCGCGCGCGGTGATGGGAGGGGATGGCCTGCCCTTGGCCTACGAGGACCTTGGGCGGATGGAACTGACCGAGATGGCCTTCAAGGAAGCGCTGCGCTTCATGCCGCCGGTGCCGAACATGCCGCGCCGGGCGCTGCGGGACTTCCGCTTCGGCGGCTATGACATTCCGGCCGGGACCCCGATCGGGATCAGTCCGGCAGCGGTTCATGCCGATCCGGCTCACTGGGAATCGCCCGAGATCTTCGATCCCATGCGCTTTACCGCGGACAAGGTGGCGGCGCGGCACAAGTATGCCTGGGTGCCGTTCGGCGGCGGCGCGCACATGTGCCTGGGGCTGCATTTTGCCTATATGCAGGTCAAGCTTCTGGCCAATCACATCCTCACGCGATTCGAGGTGCGGATGGTCGCCGGTGCCGAGCCGCTGTGGCAGGCCTGGCCGATCCCGAAGCCGCGTGACGGCCTGAGGGTGGAGATGCGCCGAATCTGTTGACGATTCGGGTGTCCACAGTTATGGGGCGCGCTTTCCGGCGGGACATCCCGCCACTGGATGAGATTCACGCGGTCGCTCCTGGCGCCCGCCAAGGCACGAGAAACAGGAAGACCATGGCCAACACGCCGCAAGCCCGCAAGCGTATCCGTCGCAATGAACGTCGCGCCGAAATCAACGGCAACCGCCTTTCGCGCATCCGCACCTTCGTGAAGAAGGTCGAGACTGCACTGGCTGGCGGCGACAAGACGGCTGCTGCTGCGGCGCTGAAGGAAGCCCAGCCCGAGCTGGCGCGTGGCGTTGCCCGTGGCGTGCTCCACAAGAACACCGTCGCGCGCAAGATGTCGCGCCTGTCGAAGCGCGTCGCCGCGCTCTGACTTTGGCAGGATGATTCGCTGCTCGAAGCGGCGGACATTTTTCCAGAACGGCACAAATAAAGAACATGGTCGGCGATGATTTCGCCGGCCATTTTCATTTGTGTGCCTACTGATCCGCAGTCTTCCGCATTGTTACATTGTGCAGTCGCAACAAGTCACGGAATCTACGCGATTCGCATGACCGTGCATGACTGCATAAGTAAAAAGCCTTAGTTTTCAGCTATTTGATGCATCTCTGCGGGTTAGGGCGAGTCAAGGGCATTTATTTCAGTTTTTTTGCTCCCTGCCCGCTTGCGCGAAGGGGGCGAACCCCAATAGACAATGCGGACCGGGGGCGGGAATCACTGCCACTTGGTGTCACTTGAAATTTCATCGAACAGGGTCTGCTGCGCCTTGTGCGGCAGAGCAGGGGCATTTTGTGTCTGCGTGCCGGGGAAGCGCGCGGGCCAATTCAGTCGAGGCAGCGAAGCGTGAAAGTAGACGATTTCGCAGGGGGAAGCGCGGTCAGCGCCATGGCGACCACTGCCAAGGGCGAAGGCGAGCGTAGCATGACGGGCAAGAAGGGACGTGACAGCACAATGATCGAGGACCAGGAAGCGCTGGATCTGGCAGCAGACTGGGCCGACATTAGCCAGGGTCTGAAGAAGGACCTTGGGCCGCAACTCCACGCGCAGTGGATCAAGCCAATCCAGCTCGGTTCGTTCTGCAAGGAAACCGGCACGCTCGACCTGTTCCTGCCGACCGAATTCTCCGCGAACTGGGTGGCCGATCGGTTCGCCGATCGCCTCAGCCTTGCCTGGAAGATCGCACGCTCTGAAGTGCGCCAGGTGCGCATCACCGTCCACCCGCGCCGCCGCTCGATGCCGGAGCTGCGTGTCGGTGGCGAAGCGCCGATCGCGCCGCGCGCTCCGGTTCACGCTGCTCCGGCGATGCTCAATTCGGCGCTGTCCGGTCTCGACCCTTCGCTGACTTTCGCCGAGTTCGTCTCCGGCTCCGCCAACGTGCTGGCGGTCAACGCGGCGCAGCGCATGGCCGCGGTCGAGACCCCGCAGTTCTCGCCGCTCTACCTCAAGGGCTCGACCGGACAGGGCAAGACCCACCTGCTCCACGCCATCGGCCACGCCTTTGCCGCCAACAAGCCGGGCGCGCGCATCTTCTACTGCTCGGCAGAGCGGTTCATGATCGAATTCGTCCAGGCCATGCGCTCGAACGAGATGATCGAGTTCAAGGCCCGTCTGCGCGGCTTCGACATGCTGCTGGTGGACGACATCCAGTTCATCATCGGTAAGGCTAGCACGCAGGAGGAATTCCTCCACACGATCGATGCGCTGATGAGCGCAGGCAAGCGCCTCGTCGTCGCCGCTGACCGTGCGCCCCAAGCGCTGGACGGCGTCGAGCAGCGCCTGCTCTCGCGCCTGTCCATGGGTCTGGTGGCGGACATCCAGCCGGCCGACATCGAACTGCGCCGCAAGATTCTCGAGCATCGCCTGGGCCGGTTCGGCAACACGCAAGTGCCGGCGGACGTGATAGAGTTCCTCGCTCGCACCATCAACCGCAACGTGCGCGAGCTTGTTGGTGGCCTCAACAAGCTGATCGCCTATGCACAGCTCACCGGGCAGCCGGTTTCGCTGCAGCTCGCCGAAGAGCAGCTGACCGACATCCTCTCGGCCAACCGCCGTCGCATCACCATCGACGAGATCCAGCGCACGGTCTGCCAGTTCTACCGCGTCGACCGCACGGAAATGGCCTCGAAGCGTCGTGCCCGTGCCGTGGTGCGTCCGCGCCAGGTTGCGATGTATCTCGCCAAGGTGCTGACGCCCCGCTCCTACCCGGAGATCGGCCGCAAGTTCGGCGGACGCGATCACTCGACCGTGATCCACGCCGTGCGCCTGATCGAGGAACTGCGCACCCGCGACGCCGACATGGACGGCGACGTGCGCACGCTGCTGCGGCAGCTGGAGGACTAAGAGAAGGGGAAATGCGAGGGTGATGACCCTCGCATTTCCCCTTCTTCTTCCCTAATTGCGTCGCATGACGCCAGACCGCTTAGACCGCTTCGCCCGCCATATCGTCCTGCCCGAAGTGGGTGCGATGGGGCAGGCGAAACTGGCGCAGAGCCATGCCGTGCTGATCGGCATGGGCGGCATTGGCTCGCCTGCGCTGCAGTACCTCGCGGGAGCAGGAGTTGGCCGCTTGACGCTGGTGGATGACGACGTGGTCGAGGCGAGCAACCTGCAGCGGCAGACCATCTATACCGAAGCCGACATCGGCAAGGCCAAGGCCGAGGCGGCAGCAGCGTGGGTCAAGGCCTTCGATCCAGCGCTGGAGGTTTCGGTGCATGTCCTGCGCATCAATCGCGACAACGCTGAAAGCCTGATCACCGGGGCGGATGTGGTGCTCGACGGCTGCGACAACTTCGCCACGCGGCTTGCCGTTTCGGACGCCTGCGTCAAGGCGGGTGTGCCGCTGACCAGTGCTGCGCTCGGGCGGTTCCAGGGGCAGGTGGCGAACTTTGCCGGTCATCGAGAGGACCATGCCTGCTACCGCTGTTTCGTTGGCGATGCCTTCGATGCCGAGGATTGCGATAGCTGCGCCGATCTTGGCGTGCTGGGCGCGATGGTCGGCATGGTCGGTGCGTTTGGCGCGATGGCGGCGATGCGGGTGCTGCTCGAGGGCGTATCGGCGCTCGGCGATCCCCAGTGGGGGCAATTGCACGTCATGGACGGCCTGAAGCCCTCGCTGCGCACGATGCGCATTGCGCGGGACCCCGAGTGCAAAGGCTGCGGCGTGCCTGCCTGAACGCCTCCTGAAGGCAAAGAAAAGGGCGCGAGGACCGAAGTCCCCGCGCCCTTTCTGTCTGGCCTGAAGCCGCTGCTTACGAGGCGAGCTTGCGCAGCACGTAGTGCAGGATGCCACCGTTCATGAAGTACTCGACTTCGTTGGCGGTATCGATGCGGCACAGCGCCGTGAAGGTCAGCTTGGTGCCGTCCTTGCGCGTCACTTCGACTTCCACGTCCTGGCGCGGCTGCAGGTTGGCAACGCCCTTGATGGTGAAGGTGTCGTCGCCCGAGAGCGCCAGCGAGTGGCGGTTCTGGCCTTCCTTGAACTGCAGCGGCAGCACGCCCATGCCGACGAGGTTCGAGCGGTGGATGCGCTCGAAGCTTTCGACGATCACGGCGCGAACGCCGAGCAGGTTGGTGCCCTTGGCCGCCCAGTCACGGCTGGAGCCAGTGCCGTATTCCTTGCCCGCGATGACCACGGTCGGCGTTCCGGCGGCCTTGTGCTTCATGGCCACGTCGTAGACCGAGCCGACCTCGTCGCCATAGCGCGAGAAGCCGCCTTCGACGCCGGGGACCATTTCGTTCTTGATGCGGATGTTGGCGAAAGTGCCGCGCATCATGACTTCGTGGTGGCCACGGCGCGCGCCGTAGGAGTTGAAGTCCGCCTTCGAGACCTGATGCTCCATCAGCCACTGGCCGGCGGGGCTGTCAGCCTTGATCGAACCGGCCGGCGAGATGTGGTCGGTGGTGATCGAATCGCCAAGGATCAGCAGCGGCTTGGCCTCGATGATGTCGCTGACCGGAGCCGGCGTCATCGACATGCCTTCGAAGTACGGCGGATTGGCGACATAGGTCGACCCGGCGCGCCACGAGTAGGTTTCCGAACCGGTAACGTTGATCGCCTGCCAGTGGGCATCGCCCTTGTAGACGTCGGCATAGCGCGCCTGGAACATGGCGCGGTCCATGCAGCCGGCCATGGTGGTGGCGACTTCGCTGTTCGAGGGCCAGATGTCCTTGAGATAGACATCAACGCCGTCCTTGCTCTTGCCGATCGGGGTGGTGGTGAAGTCTTCGACCACGGTGCCCTTGAGCGCATAGGCAACAACCAGCGGCGGCGAGGCGAGGAAGTTGGCGCGCACGTCGGGGCTCACGCGGCCTTCGAAGTTGCGGTTGCCAGAGATCACGGCAGCGGCAACCAGGCCGTTGTCGTTGATCGCCTTGCTGATCGGCTCGGCGAGCGGGCCCGAGTTGCCTATGCAGGTGGTGCAGCCATAGCCGACGAGGTTGAAGCCAACCGCGTCGAGGTGTTCCTGCAGGCCAGCCTTGTTGAGGTAGTCAGTGACCACCTGCGAGCCGGGTGCCAGCGAGGTCTTGACCCAGGGCTTGGGCTTGAGGCCGAGTTCGTTGGCCTTCTTGGCGACGAGACCGGCAGCCACCAGCACGCCCGGATTCGAGGTGTTGGTGCACGAAGTGATCGCGGCGATGGTCACGTCACCGTCGCCGATGTCGAAGTCCTTGCCTTCGACGGGGACGCGGGCCGGGGTCTTCTTGTAGGTGTTGGCCATGTCGGCATTGAACACGTCGTCGACTTCGGGAAGCGACACGCGGTCCTGCGGACGCTTGGGGCCGGCGAGCGAGGGCACGACGGTGCCGAGGTCGAGTTCGAGGGTCGAGGAGAAGATTGGCTCGACGGCAGGATCGATCCAGAAGCCCTGCTCCTTGGCATAGGCTTCGACGAGCGCGATCTGCGCTTCCTCGCGGCCGGTCAGGCGCATGTAGTCGAGCGTCTTGTCGTCAATGCCGAAGAAGCCGCAGGTGGCGCCGTATTCCGGAGCCATGTTCGCGAGCGTCGCGCGATCAGCCAGCGACAGGGCGGCAAGGCCGGGGCCGTAGTATTCGACGAAGCGGCCGACCACGCCATGCTTGCGCAGCATGTTGGTGCAGGTCAGTACGAGGTCGGTCGCGGTGACGCCTTCCTTGAGCTCGCCGGTGAACTTGAAGCCCACGACTTCGGGGATGAGCATCGAGACCGGCTGGCCGAGCATCGCGGCTTCTGCCTCGATACCGCCCACGCCCCAGCCGAGCACGCCGAGGCCGTTGACCATGGTGGTGTGGCTGTCGGTGCCGACGCAGGTATCAGGGTAGGCAACCGTGACGCCGTTCTGGTCGGTCGAGGTCCACACGGTCTGGGCGATGTTCTCGAGGTTGACCTGGTGGCAGATCCCGGTGCCGGGAGGCACGGCGTAGAAGTTGTTGAGGCTCTTCGAACCCCACTTGAGGAAATCGTAGCGCTCCATGTTGCGCTGGTATTCGATTTCCATGTTCTCTTCGAAGGCCTTGGGGTGGCCGAATTCGTCCACCATGACCGAGTGGTCGATGACGAGGTTGACCGGCACCAGCGGGTTGATCTTGCTGGTGTCACCGCCGAGCGTGGCGATGGCATCGCGCATCGCGGCAAGGTCGACCACGCAGGGCACGCCGGTGAAATCCTGCAGCAGCACGCGCGCGGGGCGGTACTGGATCTCGCTGTTCGATTCGGTGGGGCTCTTCTGCCAGTCGACGATTGCCTTCACGTCATCGGTGGAGACGGTAAAGCCGCCATCCTCGAAGCGGAGAAGGTTTTCGAGAAGGACCTTCATCGAGAAGGGCAGGCGCGAAACGTCGCCGAACTTCTCCGAAGCCTTCTTGAGCGAATAATAGGCATAGTCCTTGCCGCCCACGTTCATCGTGCTGCGGGTGCCGAGCGTATCCTGTCCGACCTGGGTCATGGCTGTGCGTCTTCCCTCCTGTCGCGGCCGTTGCTGTACGGTGCCACGCGGGGAATCGCTCTTGGACCAAAGGCCCGTGGCGGCGCGGCGAGTTACGGCCTGAAAGCGAGAGGGCGATGCGCGCAAAGCGCGGGCACGTCAAGGGCGAGAGGGGCGCAAATCTCGCATGTGCAGCGCGATTTATCCTGGAGGAACACTTATTGATTTGCAATTGCAAGAACGGCCAGCATTGCGCCCGCTTCAGGTGTGCGCGATCGCCTCGGCCGGGGGCTTTCTGGTGGCATAGAGGCACCCTGCGACAATCAGAGTGACCCCGGCGAGCATAGGCACTGTCACCTGTTCCGAGAAGGCGATCCATCCGACAATCGCAGCCCAGATGAACGCCGTATATTCCAGGGGCACCAGAAACTGCGCTTCTGCTCGGCCATAAGCCCAGCTCAAAAGCATGATCGATGCGGCAGACAGGATCGCCGACCCGACGATCAGCCACCAGACCTCACCAGTGGGAAATGGCGCGAACCACCATGCTCCCATACCCAGAAAGCCGAACTGGACGAGAGCCTGGAAGAAGGCCACTTCCTCGGGCTTGGCGAGAAGCGCCTGTTGACGCTGCAGGACCAGATTCCATGCGTAGAGCACCGCGGACACCAGTGTTGCGACAAGCCCCTTCATGGCTTCGGCGTCCGAGGGGCCATCGAACTTGCCGCCAGCAATGACGACCACCCCTGCAAGCGCCAGAAGCGAGCCGCCTATGGCTGCGGGCCTTACCTTCTCTCCCAGCATGATTGCAGCGAGATAGAGCGCGATCAGCGGCGCGATGAAGGACAGCGCAATGCCCTCTGCCAGTGGAAGCCGCACGATGCCATAGAAGAACAGCGTTGCCATGACAGAGGCAACCGACCCGCGCAGGAGGTGTACCTTGAGCACGGTCCAGGCAGGCCAGCCCTGCCCGCGCCAGAGCCACAGCGGAAACGTCAGCAACGATCCGGCAAGGCCTCGCCAGCACATCGCAGCATAGGCGCCGATTGCCAGTGAAGCGGCCTTCATCACCCCGTCCATCACCGAGAACAACGCAAGCCCGAGCATCGTGGCAAGGACAGGGAGCGGTAGCGGGCGATGAGCGTTCATCGCTCAGGCCATAGGCAAACTGGTTGCGATTTGAAACGATCATCTGGCCGCCGGGCGCGATTCAGGCTCCAGACAGGCGCGATACTTGATAGTCCCCCGCTTGATAGTCCAGTGGCCTTGGGGCAGGACATTGGCGGTGGTGCGGCCGCCCGCGACGGCGCAATTGAACAGGGAAGTGCGGAACGTGAAGCTTGCGAAATTCGGTATCGGGACCTCGGGCAAGTTTGGCGTGGCCCTTGTGGCGCTGACGTTCGCGGCACAGCCGCTTGTTGCCCAGACGGCGCCAGCATCCGGTCCGATCGACCTGACCAAGCAAGCCAAGCCGCCAGTGGTCGCGCCAACCGTCGCAGCTCCGGTCGTAACCGCGGCCCCGTCGGCGCCCGTTGCTGCGCCGCATTGGACACAAGCGGATGCTCAGGCCCTACTGGCAGCAATAAAGGGGATCGGAGCAGAAGGGCTGTTCCCCAAAGACTACCGGCCGGAAGCGTTGTCTGCGGCAATCGTGAAGGGCGAAGGTCCGGAGCTCGATGAAACGGCGACGAAGCTCTTCACATGGCTGGCCGAGGACCTGCGCGATGGCCGCACGCCGATGACGGCGCGCGTGCAGTGGTTCGCGGTTGATCCCGATCAGGACGTCAATCCAACCTCGTTGATCCTCGCCGAAGCGCTCGACAAACATGATGTCAAGGGCGCGCTGATGGCCCTCCTGCCGACGGTGCCGGACTACGCTGCGCTGAAGGCGGCTTTGCCCAAGGCGCAGACCCAGAAGCAGGCGGCGCTGATTCGGGCGAACATGGACCGCTGGCGCTGGCTCGCCCGCGATCTCGGTTCGCAGTACCTGCTGACCAATGTGCCCGAGCAGATGCTGCGCCTGACGGTCAAGAACAAGATCATCAGCACCTATAAGGTCATCGTCGGCAAGCCCGGCAAGACTGCGACGCCCCAGCTTGCCGAGACGGTCGAAGGCGTCATCTTCAACCCGACTTGGACCGTGCCGCAGTCGATCGTCGTCGGCGAAGGGCTGGGAGCACGTCTGGTGAACAATCCCAGGCAGGCCGAGCGCGAAGGCTACAAGGTGACCAAGGCGGCTGATGGCACGATCTATGTCGTCCAGCAGCCCGGAGACAACAATTCGCTGGGCCGCATGAAGCTGGATATGCCCAACGAGCATGCGATCTTCCTGCATGATACGCCGAACCGGAACCTGTTCAATCTGACAGCGCGCGCGCTGAGCCACGGCTGCGTGCGCGTCGAACGGGCGACGGAGCTGGCCATGACGATGGCGATCCTCGGCGCGAGCATGACGCCGGACGATGCTGTCGCCGCGCATACTTCGAAGGTCTACACCAAGGTGCCTATGACCAAGACTTTCCCGGTCTATCTGACCTATTTCACCGTGGCGCGCGACGTGAACGGCATGCTGCGGTCATTCCCCGACATCTATAACCGAGACGCGCCGGTGCTGGCGAGTTTTGCCCAGCCGCGCCAGCAGCATACCACGCAGCGCAAGAGCAACGAGGAAGTGATCAAGCTCGACAATCCGCTGTAATTCGACAGTGCCGAGGACAAGGTTCAGCATCTGCCAGCGCAAGCGGCGGTTCGGTGGCGCGGATGAAGCGGCTGTTGCTGCGCAGGCAAGCGAGCTTGTCCTGCATCCCTACCATTGCGACCGGTGTTTTGGCTGGCACTTGACGAGCAGGACGAAGGGGCGGCGCGTCCCTCGTCCCCGATCCGGTATTCAACCCAGGCCCAACCTGTCGGCGTAGAGCAGGCGCCCGCCGGAAAGGTGCCACAAGGCTTCGTTGAAGTCCGCCTCGCTCATGGCGAAGCAGCCGTCAGAGCGGCCCAGCTTGCCCCACTTCTCGAGCATTGCGGGATTGGCGTACCACGCGGAATGCAGCACGATTGCGCGGTCAAGCACGTTGGAGTTGTCCGGTTCCAGGCCGCCCAGGCGAATCGAGGTTCCGTACTTGCCCTTGTACCACTCCCAGGTGACGTAGGCGCCACGCGAGGTGGCAAGGCTGCCGACTTCGTTGGAAAAGGTCTTCAGGAAGCCATCGTGCTCAGGGTCGGAACCGCGGCCGTGCGCGACGAGGAAAGACCTGACTTCGCCGCGTTCCAGATTGGCAAAGTGGAAGCGGGGCAAGGACGAGGGCATAGCAAAGTCCGCAATGCCGACGATATCGGTCCGCCACAGCGACGCGCGGTGCTTCTCCACCTGCTCGGCGGCAATGCGCAGGACTTCGCGGTGCTGCTGGTTGGGATAGTAGGTTGCTGCCGCCACGCGCGGCGGGAACACGGCAGCGACGGCGCTTGCCGCAGCGCCTGCCAGTACCGTTCGCCTGTCGACTTTGTCTGTCATGTCCGGTCCCGTAACACGCTTTCGCCTTATCAAGCGTGAACGGCGAGCATTCTATGCATTTGCGACCGGATTTCCAGCATCTGAGCCAGGCTGTGCCGCGAACTGGCTTCCCAGCTGGCTCAGGGCTTCTCCGTCCACGCGCATGACCGTCCATTCGTCCATGAACCTGGCGCCGAGCGACTTGTAGAAACCGATCGCCGGCTCGTTCCAGTCGAGCACCGACCATTCCAGACGCGCGCAGTCCCGCTCGACCGCCAAGGCGGCCAGATGCGAGAGCAGCGCCTTGCCGAGGCCGGAGCCGCGGGCCTCAGGTTGCACGAACAGGTCTTCGAGGTAGATCCCCGGCTTGCCTTCGAACGTCGAGAAATTGTGGAAGAACAAGGCAAACCCTTGCGGCTCGCCATCCAGCTCTCCGATGACGACTTCGGCATAAGGGCGCGGGCCGAAGAGCTTGGCTGCCAGCACCGCCTCGTCGAAGCGGACCTCGTCCGCCAGCTTTTCATACTCGGCGAGAGCGCGGATGAGTTCGGCGATCAGGGGTGTATCGGCATGGGTCGCCGCGCGGATGGAGATGGTCATGAACGACGACTAGCGATTCGCCAGGAACCTTGCCAGCCCCGCAGAATTGCGAAAGGCATGAACACCATGATCCGCGCCGCGCTTGCCTCGGTACCAGTGCTTCTGGCGCTTGCCGGCTGTTCGCCCGACGGTGGGAGGCCGACGGCTTCGCTACCCGCTCCCGCATCGCAAGCTTCAACGCCGCCAGTTCCGACGCCTTCGGCAGCCGTTACGCGGATCCTTGATCGGGTTGCGGCGGATCAGTTGCTGCGTAATTCCGGCGTGACCTTGCAATGGATCAACTGGAATACGCGCGGCACTGCCAATGCGCGGGACGATGCCGGGGTGATAAGGCTCACAGCAAGTCAGGCTTCGTCGAATGGCCCCGGCCGCCTGTGGCTCGATGGCCGTGTGACGGAGATCGGCGCAGATTACTTCGTCTTTTCAGGCACGATCCGCATTACAGACACGCCCGACGCGGGCCGCAGATGCGAGGCGACCCGCGAAGACTGGCGCTTTGCCGTGACGCAGAATCGCCCATATTGGCGCTTGCGCACCTTCGAATGGTGCGATGAACTCACCGACTACATAGACATCTACAAACCCGCCGCAGGGCACTGACGGGTCATTCAGCCGCTTCGGTGACGTTCCCCGCGTCGGTCGTCGCCGCTTCGATCTCGGCGGCTTTCTTCTCTACCAGCGATACAATGTGGTCCAGCATCTCTTCGGACTGGATAGTGTGGTCGGTCACGCCCGAGAGGTAGACCATGTGCTTGCCGTTGCCGCCGCCGGTGAGGCCGATATCGGTCTCGCGCGCTTCGCCGGGGCCGTTCACGACGCAGCCGAGCACTGACAGCGAGATCGGCGTCTTGATGTGGGAAAGGCGGCTCTCCAGCGCCTCTACCGTGCGGATCACGTCAAAGCCCTGACGCGCACAGGATGGGCACGAGACCACGCGGACACCGCGCGTGCGCAGGCCGAGGCTCTTGAGGATCTCGAAGCCGACGCGGACTTCCTCTTCCGGTTCGGCCGAGAGCGAGACGCGCAAGGTATCGCCGATGCCGGCCCAGAGCAAGTTGCCGATGCCGATCGAGGACTTGACAGTGCCGCCGATCAACCCGCCAGCCTCGGTTATGCCAAGGTGCAGCGGGCAATCGACCGCTTCGGCAAGTCCCATGTAGGCAGCGACCGCGAGGAATACGTCAGAGGCCTTCACCGCCACCTTGTATTCGTGAAAATCGTGGTCCTGCAGCAGCTTGATATGATCGAGCGCGCTTTCGACGAGGGCCTCGGGGCAGGGCTCGCCGTACTTTTCCAGCAGGTCCTTCTCGAGGCTGCCGGCGTTGACGCCGATACGGATCGCGCAGCCATTGGCCTTGGCGGCCCGGACCACTTCCGCCACGCGGTCGTTGCTGCCGATGTTTCCGGGATTGATGCGCAGGCAGGCAGCGCCAGCATCGGCAGCTTCAAGCGCGCGCTTGTAGTGAAAGTGGATATCCGCAACGATCGGGACGCGGGCGGCTTTGGTGATCTGGCGCAGCGCCGTGGTGCTTTCGACGTCCGGGCACGAGACGCGGATGATGTCGGCACCGGCATCCTCGCAGCGGCGGATCTGGTCGATCGTGGCCACGGCATCGGACGTCAGGGTGTTGGTCATCGTTTGCACGGTGATCGGAGCGTCCCCGCCAACGGGAACACTGCCGACCATGATCTGGCGGCTCTTGCGACGCGCGATATCGCGCCAGGGACGGATCGAGGACATGGGCACTCTATAGGGATTAAGGAGCCGGTCCGGAAGGCGTCTAAACCGGCCCGGCAAACATGAATTCGGGATCGCAGTGGTCACCCACCCAGAATTCGATGTCGGCCACCTTGTCGAGGCCATAGCGCCGGTAGAAGCGCTGCGCATCGGGATTGTGAGCATAGACCGAAAGCTGCATCTCGTCCGCGCCCCAGGCCCGCGCTTCGGCCAGGGCCCAGTCCATCAGCCGCGCACCGTGGCCACGCCCGATCAGGTCAGGGTCGGTGTAGAGCTGCTTGAGTTCCATCGGTGAGCTTGCTGGTGTCTTCTGCGGAAGCGAACTCTTGCGGACGATCTTGCAGAAGCTGGTCAGAACGCCCTTGTCCTCGATCACCGCAATCTTCATCTCTAGATCTGCCAGCTGCGACAAAACCGTCGCTTCCGAATGTGATTCCTCAAGGAAGCGTGAGAGGTTTTCGGGGCTGTAAAGGTCGCCGAACTTGGCAATGAAGGCGCGGCGGCCGAGATCGGCAACGGCGGGCGCATCTGCAGTGTTGGCAAGGCGGAGCGTCATGCTCCGCCTTTAGCGCCATGGCGCTGCCAATTCCAACCCGGTCAGCCGGTCTTTTCAGCCTTCACCTTCGTGTAGGGCACGAACTTGCCGAGACCGACCGATCCGCGCCAGAAGCCGACGTTGCGATCGACCATCCGCACGATATCGACACTGCACAACTGTGCTCCGAACGGTGTCGTAACCATGATGTCGTTGTCGGACAGCGAGCTTGCGCCAGAATCGGGACGGTTCACCCAGATGGTGCTGCCAGTATCGTAGACGATGGCCGTCTTGTCATAGATCCGCGTATTGACGACGCGCGGCAGATACAGGCAGTCTTGCGGCTTGCCCGCCACGCGCCCTTCGAGCGCCTTGGCGAGTTCCTGTTCCGGGGTTAGACGAGGCTTGGCATCGGCAGCGGCTCCGGCAAGAAGCAGCGATCCGGCGGCCAGTGCCGCAGCGAATTTGCTGGCGGTATTGATCATCTGGCACTTCCCTTTCGATTCGGTCCCCGACCGTTAGCGCGAAACGGCTTAACCCGCGCTGACCACATAACGCCGCAGCGCCAGCAATCCTTCGATCAGGCCGTGCCGCCGACGGTGAGGCCTTCGACCAGCAAGGTTGGCTGCCCAACGCCTGCCGGAACGCTCTGCCCGCCCTTGCCGCAAACGCCGACACCTTCATCGAGCGCAAGATCGTTGCCGATGCCGATGACCTTGGTGAGGCAGGTCGGCCCGTCGCCGATCAACGTCGCACCCTTGATCGGTGCGCCGAGCTTGCCGTTCTCGATTCGGTAGGCCTCGGTGCACGAGAACACGAACTTGCCGCTCGTGATGTCGACCTGTCCGCCGCCAAAGGACTTGGCGAAGATGCCATTTTTCACGCGGGAAAGCAGTTCGGCCGGATCATCATTGCCGCCGCGCATGAAGGTATTGGTCATGCGCGGCATCGGGGCATGGGCGAAGCTTTCGCGGCGACCGTTGCCGGTAGGGGCCACGCCCATCAGGCGGGCGTTGAGCCGGTCCTGGATGTAGCCCTTGAGGATGCCGTCCTCGATCAGGATGTTCTCCTGAGTCGGCGTGCCTTCGTCGTCAATCGAAAGCGAGCCGCGACGGCCCTGGCCATTGACGCCGAGCAGGGTGCCATCGTCGATCACGGTAACGCCTCGCGCAGCGACGCGTTCGCCGATCCGACCAGAGAAGGCGCTGGTGCCCTTGCGGTTGAAATCACCTTCGAGACCATGGCCGACCGCTTCGTGCAGCAGCACGCCGGGCCAGCCGGGGCCGAGCAGCACGGTCATTTCACCCGCCGGCGCGGCCACCGATTCGAGATTGACCAGCGCCTGGTTCAGCGCTTCGTCGATCGCGCGATTCCACGTTTCTGCCGAGAACAGATCGTCGTAAAGGCGACGGCCGCCGATGCCGAACGAACCCGTTTCACGGCGGCCGTTCTGTTCCGCGACGATCGAGACGTTCAGGCGGACCAGCGGGCGGACGTCATGGGCGACGAATCCATCGGCGCGGACGATTTCCACCACCGACCACGAACCCGAAAGCGACGCCGAAACCTGCGCCACGCGAGGATCGCGAGCCCGGGCCGCCGCATCGATGGTTTCCAGCAGCTTGACCTTGGCCTCGAACGGAACGGCATCGAGCGGCGAGGCTTCGGTGTAGAGGTGGCGGTTGTTGTTGCGGGGCGGCGGGGCAGGTTGGCCCTTCGCCGGATCGAGCAGATTCAGCGTCTCGCCGGCACGGGCAATGGCAGCCGCCGAAATTTCGTTGGCGTGGGCGAAACCGGTCATCTCGCCGGAGACGCCGCGCAAGCCGAAGCCGGCATCGCGCGAATAGTCTGCCGTCTTCAGGCGACCGTCATCGAAACCGAAGCTCTCACTGGCGATGAACTGGAGATAGAGTTCGCCGTCGTCGCAGGATTTCAGCGCATTCGCGGTGAGGTTTTGCGCCTCTTCAGGCGACAGAAGGCCAGAGCGATAGAGCAGCGAGCGGGTGTCGAGATCGGTCATGCCGACCGATATAGGCGCTCAAGACACAAAGGCCATAGAGCGAAGCTGCTTAAGCGGCTTGGGCGTTATCCGCTGGGCCGCCCTTGAGGACGAAGCGCTTGTCGCAATAGCCGCACTCGACATAGCCCTTCTCGTCGATCTCGAGCCAGACGCGCGGATGGCCAAGGGCAACGCCGCCGCGAATGTCGGACGCGCCGTCGCACTTTACGCGATGATGGTCGGTGTAAACGGTTTCGGGTGCCTGAATCATGGGCTGCGGCTAGCAAATCGGCGGGCTTCAGACAATTGCGTTTTCGCTGGCGCTGGTGCAGGCAGCGGCCATGGCAAGCACCAATGAAACTCCCCCCGCAATCCGCATTCGCGATCTGGTGAAACGCTATGCGCCGACGGGCAAGGCGCCCGGCAAGCTGGCGCTGGACGGGGTCAGCTTCGACGTGCCGCAAGGCCAGATTTTCGGACTCCTCGGGCCGAACGGCGCCGGCAAGTCAACCTTGATCAATACATTGGCCGGGTTGGTAATGAAGACGTCGGGCAGCGTCGAGATCTGGGGGCATGACATCGATCACGATGTGCGCAATGCCAAAGCCTCGATCGGGATCGTGCCTCAGGAAATCGTATTCGATCCCTTCTTCACGCCGGCCGAAGTGCTCGACAACCAGGCCGGACTCTACGGCGTGCCCAAGACGATGCGGCGCACCATGGAACTTCTCCGCGCGGTCCACCTGGCCGACAAGGCGGACGCTTATGCGCGATCGCTGTCCGGCGGTATGAAGCGGCGCCTGCTTATCGCCAAGGCGATGGTCCACGCGCCGCCCGTGCTGGTGCTCGATGAGCCAACGGCTGGCGTCGACGTCGAACTGCGTCGCCAGCTGTGGGAACTGGTCGGCGAACTCAATCGCGACGGTGTGACCGTAGTGCTGACGACTCACTACCTCGAGGAGGCCGAAGAGCTTTGCGATCGCATCGCGATCATTAATCATGGCAAGCTGATCGCCAACAAGCCGACGCGCGAACTTGTCGACATGGCGCGGGAAAAGATTGTCGTGCTCACGCTGGATCGTGATCTCGATGCTGCGCCGCAGCATCCAGCGTTTCTCAAGAGTCACCTGTGTGGCGAGCGTCAGTTAGAGATCAATTACGACAAGGATCGCACGACCGCCGGCGAAGTCATGTCCCTTGTGCAGGGGCAGGGTTACGCGATCGTAGACGTTTCGACTCGAGAAGCGGATCTGGAAGACGTGTTCGTCAGCTTGACCAGCATGCCAAAAGAAACAGCGTGATGCGCTGTCCGGGCCGACTAGGTCGATTCGACATCCTTGGTGGCGCGCCAACCTCCGCGTTCCAGCCTGCGAATCGGCGCATTGCAGTTCCGGCAAGTGCCGACGAACGTCCGGCCGTCCCATTCCACGGCTGAGCGCTTGGGGCGATGGCGATTGAGCATGCAAAGGAACTTGGTCTCAAGCATGTGCGGTCAATCTGCGCGAGGGCTTTACGTGAGAATACCTATCATGCTGCACCTGCGAAGCAAGTGACCAACATGGTTAACGGCATTAAAAGCCGGTTACACTTGTCCGGAACCAGCGTCAGGCGCACTTTCGCATCGTGGCATGAGCCGTTACGGCAAGGCCGAGGCAAGATTGGGAGTTAACCGCTTGAGCGGCAATGCAGCAGCAGACGACAACGCGCCAGCCCAGACCATTCACGACGTGCTGGTGGTCGGTTCAGGTGCCGCGGGATTGACGGCCGCCCTGGTTCTTGCCGAGACTTGCCGCGTGCTGGTGCTGGCGAAGGGATCGCTGGACGGCGGGTCCACGAACTGGGCGCAGGGCGGCATCGCAGCGGTTCTCGATGAAGGCGACACGTTCGAGGACCACATTCGCGACACGATGATCGCTGGAGCCGGTCTCAATCGTCGCGAGACGGTCGAGTTCGTCGTCGAGAATGCACCAGCCGCGATCCGGCGCCTTGTTGAACTCGGCGTGCCTTTCAACGCGGCACAAGGCGCCTTGCACTTGACACGCGAGGGCGGCCATTCGCACCGCCGCATCGTCCATGTCGACGACGCGACCGGTGCCGCCGTGCAGAAGGCATTGCTCGATGCTGCGCGGGCGCATTCGAATATCACGCTCTTGCCTGGGCGGACGTGCATCGACCTGATAACCGGGCGGCACGAAGCGGCCCGTTACTCGGGCTCCGGCCGGGTCTGGGGCGTCTATGCGCTCGATGAGGCCAGCGGGAAGGTCGAGGCGCATACGGCCAGTGCAACGATCCTGGCAACCGGTGGCGCAGGGCGCGTCTACCAGTTCAGCACAGCCCCACGCGGTGCGACCGGCGATGGCATCGCCATGGCGTGGCGGGCCGGGGCGCGTGTTTCCAACATGGAAATGATGCAGTTCCATCCCACCTGTCTCTACAACCTCGAGGTCAAGAACTTCCTCATCACCGAAGCGGTGCGTGGCGAGGGTGGTCGCCTTGTGAACCCGCGGACGGGCAAGCGCTTCATGGAGTTCTATGACGCCGAACGGCTCGAACTTGCACCCCGCGATGTCGTGGCACGCGCGATCGACGCCGAGATCAAGAAGTTCGGCCTGGATTACGTCCATCTCGATATCAGCCACATGCCAGCTGATTTCGTTCGCGAACACTTCCCTAACATCTACGAAAAGCTAATGGGGCTGGGCATCGACATGACAACCAGCCCCATTCCGGTCGTGCCGGCCCAGCATTACACCTGCGGCGGCATTCTCATCGATCTTGACGGGCGGACGGATCTGCCGGGCCTCTACGCTGCGGGCGAGTGCACCGAAAGCGGCTTGCATGGGGCCAATCGCCTGGCTTCGAACTCCCTGCTGGAATGCTTCGTGTTCGGCGATGCCGCCGCGCGCGATATCCTGCGCCGGCGCGACAGCTTCGACGCACCTCCCGAAGTGCGCGCGTGGGACGAAAGCCGCGTGACCGATTCTGACGAGGAAGTCGTGATCAAGCAGAACTGGACCGAAATCCGCCGGTTCATGTGGAACTATGTCGGCATCGTGCGCACCAACAAGCGGCTTGAACGCGCGGCCCATCGCATCCAGATGCTCAGCGGTGAGGTCAACGACTATTACGGGCACTTCCGCGTGACCACAGACCTTATCGAGTTGCGCAACCTGTTGCAGAGCGCCGAACTTATCGTCCGCTCGGCTAGGGCGAGGCACGAAAGCCGGGGCCTGCATTACACGCTGGATTATCCCCAGACAGACGCCGTTGCGCGCGATACCGTGCTGGTGCCCTAGAAACCGCTCTAGGCGGCTTCGGCTTCGACGAACTCAGGATAAAACACCGGTTCGCGCAGCGACCAGCCGTGCGCCGTTGCGGCAGCCTCGCTGATCGATTGCAGCAGCGCGCGACGGCGGTCGGGACGGATGACCGGCAAGGCTGCCGCTCCGCAGAAGGCCCCGGGAAGCCAGGGGCGGGCCGCGGCGCCAAGCAGTCGCTCGTACAGGAAGCGATAGGCTGAGAAGCCGGTGATCCTGTTCTGCGCCAGGTCAAAAGCCGTCAACCGTACCAGCGGGCCCATGAACGGCTCGAGCGCGTCGATCCCGTCAACATGAGGGAGCAACTGGCGCAGCAGCGGCAATTCGCGATAGAGATCCGCCTGTTCCTGGATCGACGCGGTTTCATCAGTACTGCGGCCCCAGCGGCGAACGGTTTCGTTACGGCCGCGGGCGACGTCGAGACTGCGGCGGATATAGCGCTGCTCGGCAGCAGTGAAACTGGCGAACTCTCTTATTTCGGCAATGGTAATGCCGCTTGCGCCCAAGTTCGCCATGAAGACCTGCCCTCCAGCCGTGGCGGAGTCGCGCTCGACCCGCCCCCTTTTATTGCATGTCATGGTTAATGCGGAGTAATCTTCAGGCAAGGGCGGGCCCGCACATCAAGATGCGCAAGCCCGCAACGCCTCAGGAAAATGCCTTGTACGCGCCGTAGAGGCTGGTCAGGGTGAGGACGGTGCCGACCATGATCAGCATCGTCTTGGCCGGAATGTGCTTGGCCGCCCAAGCGCCGAACGGCGCCGCTGCAAGCCCCCCGATCAGGAACCCGAGCGTTGCACCGGCAACATCGGCCACGCCGAGGTGCCAGATGAACGCCGCAGATACCGTCAGCGTCAGGAAGAACTCGACGGTATTCACCGTGCCGATCACCTTGCGCGGATCGGCACCCTGGATCAGCAGGTTGGACGTGACGACAGGCCCCCACCCGCCACCGCCTGCGGCATCAAGGAAGCCACCGACGAGCCCGAGCGGCGCAACCCACCCGGCCTCCTTGATCTTGGGCGGATAGAGAATCCCCCGCACCAGCAGGTAGATGCCGATCGCAGAAAGATAGAGCAGCACCCACGGCTTCACCAGCGATGCGTCGATCGACGACAGGACGTAGGCACCGAGTATGCCGCCGGCCATCCCGGGCAGCAGCAGGCGGAAGAACAGCTTCTTGTCGACATTGCCGTGCAGGAGATGGCTTATGCCCGAAGTGGCAGTGGTGAAGCATTCGACGATGTGCACCCGCTGCGACGCCAGGGCGGGGGGAATGCCCAGCACGCCGACCATCAGGGTATTCGAGATCACACCGAATGCCATGCCCAGCGCGCCATCGACCATCTGCGCGGCGAAGCCGACGGCGATGAACGGCAGCAACGCGGCAAAATCGATGCCTGCGAGAAAGTCCATGTGATTCGGTCCCCCATCTGCCGTTGTCGGCCGGGACGAACCGCTACTCCGGATTAATCTCTACCAAAATGCAAGAAATTATACTCTACCGTAAAGGGAGAGTTTTTTGCGACGAAGCGTTAACCGCGTCTGCGGTAGCGGAAATACCACACCTCATGGCCATATACCGTCCGCGCCTTGTGCTCATAGCGCGTTTCAGGCCAGCCGCCGGGGCGGATCTGGAAATCCTTCGCTTCGCTCGCCAGCCATTCGAACTGGTGCTTGTGGCGGCGCATGACCATCAAGGCGTGGCGCAGATAGATCGCGTGGTCCGTGCCGAATCGGAATTCCCCGCCGGGCTTGAGCTTTGCCGCGAACATGTCGACGGGTCCGTCGTTCATCATGCGCCGCTTGGCATGGCGTGCCTTTGGCCAGGGGTCGGGGTGCAGAAGATAGAGAAATGAAAGCGAGCCGTCCGGAATGCGCCGGAGCACTTCCAACGCATCGCCGTGATGAATACGCACGTTGGGGATGGGCGGATGCTCGCCGTTGTCCCCTGAAACGTGCGTAAGCGCCTGGGCCACGCCATTCAGGAACGGCTCCGCACCGATGAAGCCGTGATCGGGCAGCATGTCGGCGCGGAACGCCATGTGCTCGCCCCCACCGAAGCCGATCTCGAAGTGGAGTGGACGAGGCTCGCCAAACAGAGCCTCGGCAGTGATCGGACCTGCTGCAGGCATCGAGATCTGCGGCAGCAGTTCATCGACCAGCGCCTGCTGGCCCTGCCGCAAGGGCTTGCCCTTGGCACGGCCATAGAGGCGGTTGATCGTCGTCGGATCGCCGGGTTTGTAGGCTGTCATGGGGGCGGCGTTTGGCAGGGCGGCCCGCAGGGGTCAATATCATCAGCCTCCCGCGTCCGAGTACAAGAAAATTGGATGGACGGTGCGCGCCTGCTGTGGTGATCAGAGAGCCATGTCTGCAACCGATCATGGCTGCCCCGCGATCGCCGAACTTACCGACAAGGAGTTGGAAGTCCTTCGCCTGCTCACCGCTGGGCACACGATAAAGTCGATCGCCACCGTACTCGACCGTAGCGAGGCCTCGATCAACGAGCGCTTGCGCGATGCGAGGCGCAAGACCGGGATCGGCAGCAGTCGCGAACTGGCGCGGCTGGTGGCGGGACAGGAAATCTGGCCCAGAAAAACTGATCTATCTCCGACCGGCTTCCTGGAAGACGCTGATGAACAGCCCGCACTCGCGGTGCGTCTCTGGCCGAAAGGAAAGATCGCCATGATTACTCTGATACCCCTCGCTGCCGGTCTCATGCTGGTTTCCACCGGCTCGCAACAGGTTGCGCAGGCACCGGCTGCACATTCGGCCGGTGCAATTGCCTCGCCGCTCATCGGTAAGTGGTCGCTCGACACAGCGCGTCTTCCGGCCGAGGAGCGGCCTCGCAGCGTCATGATCGCGTTCAGGGTTTCGCCCGATCGGCAGTGGACGACGCAGGTCGAAATCGTCACGCCCGACGGCAGCCGGATGACCGCAGGCTCAACAGCGAAACTCGATGGCGTGGCCGTACCGATCTCCGGCAACATTCCGATCTACGATGCCGCATCGCTGCGTCAGCCGGCACCTAACACGCTGGTGATGACACTCGGCAAGGAGGGCAGGCAGGTCGCAACGCGAGTCTACACAGTTGCCAAGGACGGCAAGTCGATGACCGAGACGATTGTCTGGGCCGACAAGAGCATGCCGGAGATGGAAACGACGTACTTCACCCGGGTTGGGTGACCGGCATTCGCTTGGCCGTCAGTCGCGTCTTAGCGCCCCCGGCTTGTGCGCCGCGCGCTTGCCCTCTTCGGTCTCGACGAGAAACTCGGGGTTGTCCTTTGACGCGGCGACCTTGTGGCCCTTGATCGTGGTTGGCTTCTCCAGTTTGCGCACCACCTTGCCATGGGCTTCGCCGCCATGGCTTTTCCACGAAACCTTGTCGCCTGCTTTCAATCCCTTGGCCATGTCCTGCTCATCCTCGTTGCATGTCGCATAAGGCAGCGGGCGAGGCGCGCGGCGGTTCCCCTCCATGCCCGCAAGTGCATGGCCCGAATGCCAAACGGCCCGCCGTTTCCGGCGGGCCGTCTCAGGGATGGCTATGGCAAACACGCGGTCAGGCCGCTTCGATCGCGCTCATGTCATCAGGATCGCGCAGCACGTAGCCACGGCCCCAGACGGTTTCGATGTAATTCTCGCCACCGCAGGCATGTGCCAGCTTCTTGCGGAGCTTGCAGATGAACACGTCGATGATCTTGAGTTCCGGTTCGTCCATGCCGCCATAAAGATGGTTGAGGAACATTTCCTTGGTCAGCGTGGTGCCCTTGCGCAGCGAAAGCAGCTCGAGCATTGCGTATTCCTTGCCGGTCAGATGCACGCGGGCACCATCGACCTCGACCGTCTTGGCATCGAGGTTGACCGAAAGCTTGCCGGTGCGGATGACCGACTGCGAATGGCCCTTGGAGCGACGCACCACCGCATGGATGCGGGCGATCAGCTCTTCGCGGTGGAAGGGCTTGGTCACGTAATCGTCGGCGCCGAAGCCGAACGAGCGGACCTTGCTGTCCATTTCCGAAATGCCCGAAAGGATCAGGACCGGCGTCTGCACCTTGGCGACGCGGAGCTTCTTGAGCACGTCGTAGCCGTGCATGTCAGGCAGGTTGAGGTCGAGCAGGATGATGTCGTAATCATACAACTTGCCGAGATCGAGGCCTTCTTCGCCAAGGTCGGTAGAGTAGACATTGAAGCCCTCGGTCGTGAGCATGAGCTCGATCGCCTTGGCCGTTGTAGGTTCGTCCTCGATCAGCAGTACGCGCATTGAACCGCCCCTCTATTGCCATGTCCCTGAGGCAATTAACCCGCCTTCAATTCGGGTTGCCCGCCATTAACCATAGGAGGAATGAACATGAAAGGTTAATTTGTTGTAAAGCGACGAAGCGGTTTCGCGCGGGTTAACGCCCAAGTCTCGGAAAAGTGATTCAATTCGGCGCAGCACTGATTCGATTTGGCACGGAAGGCCTTGATTCCTGGGTGTCCCGAAACGAATCACCGGCGCCGGACCTGAGGCCGCAAGGTTAATGCCGAACGCGCGCCTTTGCCCAATTGCCGGGTTCGCAGGGCCGAATCAGGCCCCGGCTACACCAAGGCTCGAAGCAGCCTCACGCAGTTTGCGTGAGCTCGCACTGTCGTTGCGGAAGGCGGCAAGCCCCCTCTGCAAGGCCTCTGCCGCCTTGCGCGGTTCGCCCAGCTGCATGCGGCTGCGCAGCAGCATGATCCAGCGGTCGACATCGCCGGGATTGGCCTGAAGTTTCGCCTCCAGTCCGTCCACCATGCCGCGAATCATGGCTTCCTGCTGACCCTTGGGCATCCCTTGGGCAGCTTTCATCTGCTCGCTGGTGGGGCCGGGAATTCCTGCCGCAGCCTTGTGCGGACCATCGGTAATCACGCCATTGGCAGGGGCCGCAAACTTTGCTTCGGCAAGGCGCTTCTCGACATCGATCTTGTACTTCTCGCCGACATTGCGAATTACCTCGCGAATGTCTTCGGCGTACGGGGCGTCAGCGGGCGTATCCTCGAGCAGGGCAAACCAGGCGTTGATGGCCTGCCTATGCCGACCAGCCAGGTCCATTGCCACCGCCTGGAAATAGCGCGCACGGGCATCCTTCGGGTCAAGCTTGATCGCCTTGTCGAACGCTGCCTTTGCGTCACGGGGCATCCGCCCTTCTTCCTTGCTGGCAAGCACGAGTGCCTCGCCCAGGAACGACCATGTTTCGGCATGATCTGGGTCGAGCTTCGTCGCCTTCTTCAGCGCGGTGGCAGCTTCGGCGTAGCGTTCGGTCTGGAAATAGGACCAGCCCAGCATCCGCCAGCCCTCGGCATCGTCCGGTTTCTCCGCCAGCTTTGCCTCGAGCTTGGCGATCACGTCATCCACCGAAGGCTGCTGGCTGGGGGCGGCGGGCGGTGGCACGGCCGGAGGAGGGGGCGTGTCCGGGCCGCGAAGCATGGCAACACCGCCAGCGCCCAGCGCGATCAGTCCTGCGGCAATCAGGGCATAGCGGCCGACGCGCGACGTCCCTTGCGCCGGATCACGCGGTGCAGGCTCCCGCGGGTCGCTGGCGGGCTGGGGATCTGTCATCGCTCACTCCTGTCGGGCACCATCCTCGGCGTCCGTGTTATGTGGCGCATATCGTGCCGGTAGGGTCGCTTGCAAGCGTCACCGGCGCACAAGCCGCCTCCCACGTCCGGATGCGCAAATTGCGGGTGGCAATGCGCGGCGCATCGGCTAATGTCATGCCACAGGGGTCGCAAATCGGTTTTTTGAACAGGCAGGTGCGGGAACAGCGCCGTCGGTTCGCGATGCGGGGGACGCATACCGGTGGGCGAGGTTTTCAAGGTTGCGATCATCGGCTCGGGCCCGGCGGGCATGAGTGCTGCCGGCCGTGCGGCGCAGCTCGGCATGAGCCACGTGCTGCTTGAAAAGACCGATCACCTTTCGGACACGATCTACAAGTACCAGACGGGCAAGCACGTGATGGCCACGCCATCGCAGCTTATCCTGCGATCGGATCAGGAGTTCGACGCGGGCAAGAAGGAAGACATCCTCGACAAGTGGAACCGCCGCACCGCCGAGCTCGGCGTGAACGTGAAGTACAATGCCGAGGTGAAATCCATCAAGGGAACCGGCGCCCCGATTCCCGGCTCGGTACAGAAGATTGTCACGAGAGCGCGCGACGGGTCGACCACCACGACCGAGCTCCAGCGCTTCGCACCCCCCTATGCCATCGAGCTGACCAACGGCGAGACGGTCATGGCAGAAACCGTGGTCCTTGCCATCGGCACGCAGGGCAACCCGAACCTCATGCGCTGCCCCGGCGGCGATCTGCCGCATGTGACCTACCAGCTGGACGATCCCTACGCCGTGCTCGACCAGCATATCGTTGTGGTCGGTACCGGTGACGCCGGGATCGAGAACGCGCGTGGCCTCGTCGAGGATCCGGCACAGGGCAACGTCGTCACGGTGCTCAACCGCAGTCCGAAATCGACCAACGTCCGCGAGAGCTTCGCCACCGCCAAGGAGCCCAATGCCAAGGCTCTGGTCGAGGATGACGCGGCAGGCAAGCTGACGATCCGCTACGAGACCGAGACCAAGTCGATCGAGCCCGGCTGGATCACCCTGTCGACCCGCGACGGCGAGGAGCGCATCCGCTGCGACCGCATCATCGCGCGTATCGGTTCGGCGCCACCGCGCGCTTTCGTGGAAGGCTGCGGCATCGAGTTCGCCAGTGCCGACCGCCTCGCCTTCCCGACGCTGTCACCACAGTTCGAATCGACGGCGCCCGGCATTTTCGTGATCGGCGCGCTGGCGGGCTATCCGCTGATCAAGCACTGCATGAACCAGGGCTACGATGTCGTCGAGTTCATCAACGGCAATACCGAACTGAAACCGGCGGACGAGCCACTGCTCGAAGCCAAGTTTGCAGGCTTGCCGGGTAACCGTTCGGTCAATGACTGGCTCGAGTTCCTGCGGACGAATGTCACGATCCTCGATGGCATGACCACGTTGCAGCTGCGCGAATTCATGCTCGATTCGGCCGCGCGCGCCTACGCCAAGGGCGAGACGATCTTCGAGAAGAACGATCCCGGGTCCTCCCTCTTCGCGATTGCCTCGGGCTCGGTTCACGTGCGGCTTGACCCCAACGATCCTACAAAGGTCGTGCCGATTCCCGCCGGCACGATCTTCGGCGAAGTCGGCCTGATTTCCGGGCGCAAGCGTGGCGCCACGATTGTGGCGGCGGAAGACACCATCTGCGTTGAGATCAGCCGCAACGCCGCGCTCAAGCTGCAAAGCCAGGTGCCGACAGCCAAGCGCGCGATAGAGCGCATCTCGACCGAACGTCAGATCCTCCAGATGTTCGGTTCCGGGCTGACGAGCGCCGACATTGCGGAAGTGGTCGAGACCTCGAAGATCCTGCAGGTGCGCGCCGGTGACGCGATCATCCGGGAAGGCGAGGAAGACAAGGACATCTTTGTCATCCGTGTAGGCTCAATGGTCGTGGAAAAGGAAGTTGGCGGCAAGCCGGTGTTCCTGTCCTACCTGCCGGCCGGTTCCTACGTAGGCGAAATGGCGCTGATCGATGGCGGGCGGCGCACGGCAACGGTGCGCGCTGCAATCAAGAGCGAGGTCATCAGAATCGATGGCGAGGCCTTCAGCCGCGTCCTTGCCGCCAAGCCCGCCCTGCTCGAACGTGCGCGCAAGGACATGGAAGTGCGCCGCGCCACGAATGCCTTCATCGAATCCAAGAAGGACAGCTTCTCGGGCGTGGTCGACCTCTATTCCGAACAGGCCAAGTTCCTCGTCAGTCAGGGGTTGGGCGAAGCGACCGACGTCCTGCTGATCGATGAACGGCTCTGCGTCGGCTGTGACAACTGCGAAAAGGCCTGCGCCGACAGTCATGACGGGCTCTCGCGCCTCGATCGCGAGGCAGGCAAGAGCTTTGCTCATCTCCACGTGCCGACATCGTGCCGCCACTGCGAACATCCGCATTGCATGGCGGATTGCCCGCCCAACGCGATCCATCGCGGACCTGATGGCGAGGTGTTCATCAACGATACCTGCATCGGCTGCGGCAACTGTCAGCGTAACTGCCCCTACGGCGTGATCCGCATGGACAAAGTGCCGCCAAAGAAGCCCTCGCTGCTGTCATGGCTGTTCTTCGGCTCGGGCCCGGGGCCGGGCGAGCCACCTTACAAGTGGTCGAAGAAGAACACCAAGTACACTGGCGATCCCGCAGTCGACGAACTGCTCGACCGCAAGAAAGCGATCAAGTGCGACATGTGCGCCGGGATCGAAGGCGGCCCGAGCTGCGTCCGCGCCTGCCCGACCGGCGCTGCCATCCGCGTATCGCCCGACGAATTCCTGACCGTCGCGCGGCTCGAGAACGAGGGGGTCTGAGCCGATGGCATCCGTTGCACCACGCAAGCGTACCGACGCCACCCGCCAGCGCACATCCACGCACGAGGGCTTTCTTACGCACCGGAACCTGTTCTGGGGCAAGCTTTCGGCCCTGCTGGCGGTCGCTCTGATCGCCCTTTACATCTTCGTGCCGCTTCCGGGCACGCACTTCGGTTCAAGCTGGCTGGGCTATACGCTCGGCACGATCGGTGTGCTGCTGATCTTGTGGCTGACGATGCTCGGCATGCGCAAGCGCGCAATTACCCCGGGGCGCTGGAGCCTGAAGGGATGGACTTCAGCCCATGTCTACCTCGGCCTGTGCCTGACAGTGATCGGTACGCTCCATTCGGGCTTTCACCTTGGCTGGAACGTCCATACTCTGGCCTGGGCGCTGATGCTGATCGTGATCGGATCGGGCATCTTCGGCATCTGGGTCTATGCCACGCTGCCGCAGGCGCTGTCAGCCAACCGCTATGACGAAGAAGGCGCGATCACCGAAAAGCAGATGATCGAAGCGCTGCGCTCGCTTGATCGCCAGATCCACGATGCTGCCCAGCCGCTCGACCCTGAAACGGCGACGCTCGTCGGCAAGAGCCTTGATGAAGATCCGTTCGCTGGCAGTTTCTGGAACCGCATCACCGGCAAATACCCCCGATGCGCCACGCGTAGCACGGCAGCGGAACTGCGGCGGCTGCGGGCCTATCGCCCGCGCATTGCCAACGATCCGCTCGACAAGATCGATGCCCTGCTGACGCGCAAGGAGGCGATGCTCGGTCGAATGCGACGGCACCTGAAGCTGAAATCCTGGCTGCAGGCATGGCTCTACATTCACGTGCCCGTGACATTTGCGCTGATCGCGGCGCTTTCCGCCCATATCGTCAGCGTCTTCTTCTACTGGTGAGCGCAAGATGAGCTTTCTAGTCCGTCAGATCGCGCTCAAGTCCAGTGGCGAGGAGATCGTCCGGCCGTCCACGGTCGAAGGCGATGTTCTCACCATCGGCCGTGATGCCGCATGCGACATCCACCTGCCCGACCTTGCCGTCGATCCGCGCCATGCACAGGTCACGCGCGCCGCGGACGGCAGCCTGATTATCGCCTCGATCGGAGCGCAGCCGTTCGAGGTCAACGGCCGCAGCACGACGCAATGTCCGCTGGATCCGCTGGCGGGCGCGGAACTGACCTTTGGGGGTCACCGCATTGCCGTTTCAGTTGATCCTGAGTCGGGGGCGGCAACCTTCACCGTTCGCCGCGTCGAGGCGGTTTCGGACTCGGCCGAGGACAAGGACATCGCCACCGTCTACACGCTCAAGGGCCTGCTGCCCGGCAAGCGCATGTCGGCGTGGACCTTTGCCATACTGGTCCTGGTTTCGTTCCTCGCCTTCCCGATCTACAGCTACATGACCTACAAGCCGCTGGCGATGCAGGAGAAGGCGCGCCGGCCCGATGGCTTCCATGCCGACCAGACCTGGTCCTCGGGGCCGTTGAGCCTTGCCCACAAGAACCTGGGTGGAGATTGCCAGGCCTGCCACACGCAGGCCTTTGTCGCGGTGACTGACAACGCATGCCTGACCTGCCACACCAAGGACGCGCACGATCACATCGCGGACAAGAGGAGGCTGCTGAAGGCGCGCGGCGAACCAACCGGCATGGCCGCGATCCAGCGTGCGGTGGCCAGTGCCTTCAATCGCCCGGCTGGCAGGTGTGTGGATTGTCACACCGAGCATGAGGGGGCGGATGCTATGCCGGCCACCCAGCAGAAGTTCTGCGCGGACTGCCACAACGGAATGAAGGGTCGCTTGCCGGACACGAAGATCGCCGATGCCGCCGATTTCGGAACGGCCCATCCCCAGTTCAAGCCGATGATCATCAGCGGCATGAACGGCAGGAAGCCCCTTTTCCAGCGTGCCAGCTGGACGCCGGGGCTGACCGAGAACAACGGCCTGAAGTTCACCCATGGCCAGCATCTGTCCAAGACCAACGGCATTGCGCAGATGGTGCGCCGCATGCCTGGACGCTTCGCCGCCGGCGATGCGCTGCAGTGCAAGGATTGCCACAAGGCCGATGCCACCGGCACCCGCTTCAAGCCGGTAGTGATGGAAGATTCCTGCCAGTCCTGCCATTCGTTGAGCTTCGACCAGGTCGGCGGCACCTTCCGAACCTTGCGGCATGGCGAGCCTGAACTGGTGGTCGCCGATCTGCGCGCATTCTATCGTGGCGGCGCTCCGGCGCGTCCGGCCAACCTGTCGGGCCTCGCTCGCCGCGTGCCGGGCGACGCTGCGCTGCGTTCCACTGCGGCCGACTATGCCCGCGCGGTGAGGTTCTATCCGACGCGCGCCGAACAGGCGGTGGCGCAAGTCTTCTCAAATGGCGGCATGTGCTACGATTGCCATACCGTCACGCGCGGCGGTTCTGCGGCAAGCGGGGGCTTTGCCGTCCAGCCGGTCGCACAGAACGATCGCTATTACCACAAGGGCTGGTTCGACCATAAGCCGCACAACAAGAGCGATTGCGCCGATTGCCACGTCAACGCCGTCACTTCGAACAAGGCGAGCGATCTGCTCGTCCCGGGGATTGACGGGAAGGGCGGCTGCCGTTCCTGCCATGTCGGCGGCGAGGGAGCGAAGCTTGCATCCGTATCCGTGAAAGACCCGGTCGATTCCTCCTGCGCCATGTGCCACTCCTATCACATGGATGCGGGCGCTCCCTGGGCGCCCAAGAAGGACCGCAAGAAGGACGTGGCGCAAACCGTGGCCGTGGCTGAAAGGCCCCGTTTCCCGGTGAAGCTGCGCTAGCGCGCCGGAACGGGGGGAAGATGCTGATCGCACAGGTCACCGATATTCACCTGGGGTTCGAGCCTGACTCGCCCGGTGAATTCAACCGGCAGCGGCTTGACCGCGTGCTGGGTGAGCTGGCCGCGATGCAGCCGCGCCCGGATTTGCTGCTGGCGACCGGTGACCTGATCGATCGCGGCGACAAGGCCAGTTACGAACGCTTGCGCGAAGCCTTCTCGGGCCTGCCATTCCCGGTCCACTATGCGCTTGGCAACCATGATGAGCGTGCCACTTTCCGCGAGGTTTTCCCCGAGATCACCTTTGACGGTGGCTTTCTCCAATATGTCGTGGAAGCTGGACCGATACGCCTGATCGTGCTCGATACGCTCGAGGAAGGTCGCCACGGTGGAGCCTTCTGCGAGGCTCGGGCCGATTGGCTCAGAGCGCGGCTCGACGAGGCGCCAGAGGCGCGCACGCTGATCGTCCAGCACCACCCCCCGGTGGAGGTCGGCATTCCCTGGATGAACACAGATCCTGCCGAACCATGGGTCGAACGACTGGCGGCATGCCTGCGCGGCAGAAGCAACATCATCGGTATCGTCTGTGGCCATATCCATCGCGCCATCAGCACGGCGTGGGAGGGCACGATTGTCGCCACATGCCCGTCGACGGCGCCGCAAGTCGCGCTGGACCTGCGCCCGATCGATCCAGATTGCCCGGATGAGCGCAACCTGATCATTGCCGATCCACCGGGTTATGCGCTGCACTGGTTCAACGGCCGTGAACTGGTGACGCACTGGGACACGGCAGAGGACCATCAGGTTCTCGCGCGCTATGATGCCAACCTGCAGGGCATGATCCAGCACATGCTGGCCGAGCGTCCCGGCGCTTGAGCGCCTAGCGGACCGCCGCCAGCGCTTTCTGGCGCCGCCGTTGCACCGAACTGCCGAGCCCAATTGCCTCGCGATACTTCGCCACGGTGCGCCGGGCGAGGTCGAAACCCTTGGCTTTCAAGAGATCGACAAGGGCATCGTCCGAAAGGATCGCCTTGGGATCTTCGGCATCGATCAGTTGCCGGATCGCGGCCTTGACCGCTTCGGCCGAAGCGCCTTCGCCGTCCGAAGAGCCTACGCCGGATGTGAAGAAATACTTCAGCTCGAATGTGCCACGCTCGCAATGCAGGTACTTGTTCGAGGTGACGCGGCTGACAGTCGATTCGTGCATCGAGATCGCTTCGGCCACGGTCTTGAGCGTGAGCGGGCGCAAGTGCGCCACGCCATGCCGGAAGAAGCCGTCCTGTTGCTTTACCAGTTCCGATGCCACCTTGAGGATCGTCTTCTGACGCTGGTCGAGCGCTTTCAGCAGCCAGTTGGCGTCCGCCAGCTTGTCGCCCAACCAAGCCTTGGCGTCCTTGCTGATGCAGGCCCTTCGCATCTCGACATAGTAGCTGCGGTTGACCACCAGGCGCGGCAGGGTCGCCTGGTTGAGCGCGATGTTCCACCCGTCCCTTGTCGCGCGCACCAGGATGTCCGGCACGACGGCTTCTGCAGCGCCACCACCGAAGCGCAGGCCGGGGCGGGGATCGTAGCTGCGCAACTCGGCCAGCATGTCGGCGAAATCTTCGTCGTCGACCTGGCACAACCGCTTGAGCCGCGCGATCTCGCCGCGCGCGACGAGGTCCAGGTTGTCTATCAGCCGGGCCATGCAGGGATCGTAGCGATCGGCCTCCTTGGCTTGCAGCGCGATGCACTCGGCAAGGTTGCGCGCGCCGACGCCAGTGGGGTCGAGCGTCTGCACCAGCGTCAATGCGCGTTCGACGACGACGAGTGAAAGCCCGAGCGCTTCGGCAATTTCGCCAAGTGGAATGCCGATGTAGCCTGCCTCGTCCAGCTGATCGATCAGCCAGCGTGCGACGAACAGCATTTGCGGGTCCGAAGTGATCGCGCCGATCTGTGCATGCAGATGCTCGGCCAGCGTCTGATCAAAGCGGCCATGCTCGTCGATATCCGGGCCTTCGCCGCCTGCCGATAAGTCGCGCGAGGAGGAAAGCTCGAATGCGCCAGCATCGCCAGTGTCGCGGTCGCGGTCGAGCGCTGAGACGTCGATGTCGAGAGGTCGATCTTCCTCGACCCGACCTTCAGAGACCAGCTGGTCAACCGGCGAGGATTCCAGATGCGTCCGCCGCAGCTCCTCGGGCAGGGTCTCCACCGGTTCTGTTGGAGAAGGCTCGCCAATCTCCAACAGTGGATTGGCTTCGAGCGCCTCGCCGATGAAGGTTTCCACCTCGAGATTCGATAACGCCAGCAGCTTGATCGCCTGCTGGAGTTGCGGCGTCATCACCAGCGACTGGGTCTGCCTGATGTCCAGCCGAGGCCCGAGCGCCATCTCTCAGACTCCCCCCGAGTCCCGCATCAGTTGCCGCTCTGCCTCACAGGGTGAAACCCTCGCCCAGATAGAGCCTGCGGACGTTGGCGTCGGCAACAAGCGCTTCGGGGCTGCCTGCAAAAAGTACCTGCCCGCCGTAGATGATACAGGCGCGATCCACGATATCGAGTGTTTCGCGCACGTTGTGGTCGGTGATCAGGACGCCGATACCGCGCCCCTTGAGGTCCTTTACCAGATGGCGGATGTCGCTGATCGAAAGCGGGTCGATCCCGGCGAAGGGCTCGTCCAGCAGGATGATCGACGGGCGCGCCGCCAAGGCGCGGGCGATCTCGCAGCGCCTGCGCTCCCCGCCTGAAAGCGCCATGGCCGGGCTGGAGCGCAGCCGGGTCAGCCCGAATTCGTCGAGCAGACGTTCAAGCTCGGAGTCGCGGGTCGCCTTGTCCGGCTCGATCAGTTCGAGCACGGTTGAAATGTTCTGCTCGACAGTCATGCCGCGGAAAATCGAGGTTTCCTGCGGCAGGTACCCGAGGCCGAGGATTGAGCGCCGGTACATCGGCAGCTTGGTGATATCGACACCATCGAGCAGGATGCGGCCCGAATCAGGGCGCACGAGACCCATGATCGAATAGAAGCAGGTGGTCTTCCCCGCGCCGTTGGGGCCCAGTAGGCCCAGCACCTCGCCCTTGCCAACGGAAAGGGAGATGTCGGTGAGAACCGCGCGCTTGTCATAGGATTTGGCGATCGACACGACTTCGAGCCCGCCCTGCGGGATCGGCGGGGCGGCATTCGCGGGTGCGGCAGTCTTTTCGATCACGGTCATCGCTTCGGCTCTGCAGTTTCAGGCGCTTGGCTCTTCCATTAACGCCTCATCGCGATGCGGCAAACCCCGCGCCGCGCATTTGGCAGGATTTATGCATGGTCTGCCTTGTCGAGACGTGAATGCGCAAGGCGTGCCTCGGCGGAACACTCCAGATTGGAATTGATCTTGCAGGTTCGCCTGCCGCATGATCTACTGCTTTCGGAGCAGGGTAGCACAAGGAACGGAGCCATGAACAAGGCCCTCCATTCGCAGGCGGCAAAGTCCGCGGCGATCGACTGGCGCAAGAAGATGAGCAACAATGTTGCCTACGGGCTGCTGGTCTACACCGCGTTGCAGATCTTCGTCACCATGCACGAGCTGCAGGACCAGAGCGCCTCGATCCTTCCAGTCTTCGTGCTGGTGGTGCTGGTTGCGGCCATCATCCCGCTGTTCCGCCATTTCGAGCGCCGCTGGGAGCATCTGAGCGACGACCAGGCGCATGACATGGCGTTCGCCGCGGCATTCAAGCGAGACCAGATCAAGGTTTGGGCGCTTGCGGCGCTGTTGCCATTCCTGATTACTGGCGTCTTCAAGGCGCTTGCCGCATTCTTGTGAACCGAAGTCGGCTTCCTGACCTATAGATTGCCCCCGCCCGTTGAGGGCGCTAGACCCCGCAGCCTTCCCGCTTGCGAAAAGGTCTGTTCATGCTGTCACCCGCCGAAGCCCAGGAGCGCTGCGAAGCGCTGATCGCACGTGCGCGCCGTGCCGGGGCCGATGCGGGCGATGCCGTCTACCTTGGCAACTCTTCGGAATCGGTCTCGGTCCGTCTTGGCGCGCTCGAGGATGTGGAACGGTCCGAGTCCGAAAACATCGGCCTGCGCGTCTTTGTCGGCGGAGCATCGGCCTCGATCGGCTCAACCGATCTAGGCGACGCTGCGCTCGATGAACTGGCCAGCCGGGCCGTTGCCATGGCAAGGCTCGCTCCGGCAGACCCGTTTGCAGGTCTCGCCTCCGAAGAACTCCTGCTGCAGGGTCTCGCCCCCGACCTCGATCTTGATGACGGGACCGAACGCAGCCCCGCAGACCTTCGCCGCCTCGCCGAAGAAGCCGAAGAAGCCGCCCGCGCCATCCCCGGGGTGACCAACAGCGAGGGCGGCGGGGCCAGCGCTGGCCGCGGGCTGTTCGCACTGGCCACCAGCCACGGCTTCTCCGGTGCCTATGCCGCCTCCAGCCACAGCATCTCGGCAAGTGTCGTCGCTGGCGAAGGCGGCAACATGCAGCGCGATTACTCCTGGCGCAGCACCCGCTATGCCGCGGACCTCAAAGGCCCTGCCGAGATCGGTCGCGAAGCGGGCGAGAGAGCCGTACGCCGCCTGAACCCGGGGCGGGTCAGGTCCGGCCCGATGCCGGTCGTGTTCGACCCGCGCGTGGCGAATTCCTTGGTCGGCCATCTGCTGGGAGCAATGAGCGGAGCCTCGATTGCCCGTCGCGCCAGCTTCCTGCTCGATCGCGATGGCCAGAAGCTGTTCGACAGTGCGATCACCATCTCGGACAACCCGCTGGCGCTACGCGGTATGCGCTCGCGCCCGTTCGATGGCGAAGGGCTGCCCACCGCACCGCGCAAGCTGATCGATGCAGGGCGACTGACCGGATGGCTCATGGATTCGGCCGCAGCACGCCAGCTGGGTGCAATGCCGACCGGCCATGCCTCGCGCGGGTCTTCGGGCGCGCCGCACGTGACGTCCAGCAATGTCGTGCTAGAAGCCGGCACCGTCACGCCAGCCCAGCTGATGGCCGACATTGCCGATGGCGTCTATGTTACCGAACTGATCGGGCAGGGCGTCAACGGCGTAACTGGCGACTACAGCCGCGGGGCTTCGGGCTTCCGCATCGTGAATGGCGAACTGGCGGGGCCAATTGCAGAATTTACGGTGGCGGGGAATCTCATCGATATGTTCGCTGCACTGACCGCAGCTGACGACCTCGACGTTTATCGCGGCATCGATACGCCAACCCTGCGTATCGACGGCATGAGCGTGGCGGGCGATTGAAACGAGAGAGGGCGCAAGGTCGGCAGACCCCGCGCCCTCCATCCTGTGCAAGCTTGTAAAGCTCAGCCCTTGGCCGACTTTGCGCGTTCGATCGCTTCGATCGTGATGCGCCTTGCATCATCGGCACCGCCCCAGGTGCCAACGCGTACCCACTTGTCCTTTTCCAGGTCCTTGTAGTGGGTGAAGAAGTGCTCGATCTGCTGCATGACGATCTCGGGCAGGTCTTCGCGTTCCTTCACGTCCGAATAATACGGGAAGGTTGAATCGACCGGAACGCAAACCAGCTTTTCGTCGCCGCCATGTTCGTCCTCGAGGTTGAGTACGGCGATTGGACGGGCGCGGACGACGGAGCCTGCGAGGAACGGAGAGCGCGCGATCACCAGTGCGTCGAGCGGATCGCCATCGGGTGAAAGGGTGTGCGGCACGAAGCCGTAGTTGGCAGGATAGCGCATCGGCGTGTGCAGGATGCGGTCGACGAACAACGCGCCCGATGCCTTGTCGAATTCGTACTTGACCGGCTCGCCGCCGACGGGAACCTCGATGATGACGTTGAGGCTTTCCGGCGGATTGTCACCGGTGGGAATCATGTCGATGCGCATCTTTGGCCCTGTTCATTGGGTGGAGAGAATGCGCCGCCACTAGCGAAGCCGCTTTTGCACCGCAACAAGACTTATGGCGAAACCCCTATCCTAGGGCGTTTATGGTGAAGGCAATCACGCCGATGTTGAACACGAACGCCGCGAACGAGTGCAGCGTGGCAATGCGGCGCACCGTCTTGCTGGTGATCTCGGTGTCCGATGTCTGGAAAGTCATGCCGAGCGTGAAGCTGAAATAGGCAAAGTCCAGGTAGTCGGGCGTCTTCGTGCCCGGAAAGTCGATCCCACCGGCGTCCTTGCCATCGCGGCTGGTGTAGAACAGGTGCGCATAGTGCAGGGCATAGACCGAGTTGGCGAACAGCCAGGTCAGCAGCAGCGTGCCGACGAGCTTGACCATGGCCAACCGGTCTCCGCCCGAGGCCCGTGGCAGCTCGCCGGAAATGGCGGCAAGGACAACCATGGTCACGATCGTGGTGATCGCCAGCACGAGCACACGATTGGCATCGTTCGCCGTGGCGTGGGCGCGCATCTGCGTTACGTCGCTGTCCCGCAGCAGCGGCAGCAAGGAAAGCAGGAAGACGCCTGCTGCAAGATCGAAACTCAATGCTGCCGCGTCGGCAATCTGCTTTGCGCCGGGGATCTGCAAGTAGCCGCAGAAAGCGGCCAGGAGCAGGACAAGAAACAGGACGAAGCGCGGCGGCGCCAGCCGGTTTCCCAGCATGACGCCGTCACGGCTCACAGGCTTACTTCTTCTTCGCCGCAGCCGCGCCCGGACGCTTCGGCGTCAGCAGCAGGTCGAGGCCGGTGGGCGCCTTGCCCGGTGCAACACGTTCGAGCCAAGGGTAGCGCAGGCCATCCTTGTAATCGATCTTCACCGTTTCGAACCGGTTGCCGCGCTTGACCAGCAGTTCGAGGGGCTGACCCTTTTCGCCCTTTGCCGCAGTGACCGCCTTTTTCATGTCATCAGCGCTGTAGGCCGTGCCATTGATTGCCATGATCTGCGTGCCGGTCACGATGCCGGCGTTGAACGCCGGACTGTCCCAGCGGGTGCCGGTAACCTTGCCGTCCTTGTCAAGCGAGATGCCGACCGAGTTGGCAAGGCTCAGGCCCTTCCCGAAGTCCATTGCGGCCTTCATGTAGGGGTTCGGCTCCTCCTTCCAGACAAGCTTGTAGCCCCCCTTCTCGATTCCGTTCAGCGGCGCGGGCTGGCCCGGCTGATTGATGCGGGTGTCGATCAGCTTGGCCCAGTCATAGGGGTAGAGCGCGTTCAGCTTGGTCACGATCTCGTCCACCTCGAACGGGATCTGACCATAGTCGCCCGGATTCATGCCGAAGAACGCCTTGGCGAAATCGTCGATCGACTTCTTGCCGCCGGTGCCTTCGCGCAGGATCTGGTCGATCTCGAGCCAGACCAGCGCGCCTTCGGTGTAGTAGTCTTCATTGCGGGCGAGCGAGGAGTAAGGCTTGGGCTTGCGCGAGGCGAAGACGGGATCGAAGCCTGTATCCTCGACCGAACGCCAGTCACGGCCCGGCTGCTGTGTGAAGCCGCCGGCCCACGCTGCCAGCATGCCGAGCACCGTATCCTTGCCCTGCATGCCCGAACGCGCGGCAAGCACGGCCCCCCAGAACTGGTCCTGGCCTTCGTAGGTCCACAGCAGGTCACCCTGCATCGGCTGACGATAATCGGGCGTCCACAGGCGCGCCGGGCGGCGGAACTTGCCCGACCACGAGTGTGCATATTCGTGCGGCAGCAGGTTGCGGTCCCATTCCTGCTTGGCCCACTCCGTAAAGGCTTCCGGCTCCAGCTGGTTCTCGCTTGACCGGTGATGCTCGAGGCCGATGCCGCCGATCTTGTCGGACAGGGCGAGCAGGAACTCGTAATGGTCAAAGTGGTTGGCGCCGAATGCCAGCTTCGCTTCCTGCACCAGGGCGCTGTGGGCAGCAATGTGTTCCGGCTTGGCTTCGAGCTGCTCAGGCTTGTCGGCCACGACGTTGAGCGTGACGTTCTGCCCGAGGTCCCACTTCTTGAAGTACTTGCCGGCGAAGATCGGCGAATCGACCAGCGTCTCGTAGTCGGTTTCGGCCCAGGTCACGCGGTTGCCGCTCATGCTCATGCCGTCGAGAGCGGTGGCGGGCGTCCAGCCTTGCGGCAGGGTTACGGTGGGCTTCACACGGATGCGGCGCACGTAGTGGCCTGCCGGATAAAGGCTCATCTTCTCCCACTGCAGGTTGAGCATTTCGGGCGTCATCGTGATGCGCCCTTCGGCGCTTTGCAGCGGCGAGGTGTGGATCAGCTTGGCGACGACTTCCTTGGCGCCGTCCGGCAGCATGACGTGGAAGGCATAGACCTCGACCCGGTCACGCTTCCATTCTACCGGCTTGCCATCGACGAAGAACTGCACGCCGACCAGTTCGGCCAAGGGACCGCGCGGGCCATGGTTGCCAGGCAGCCACTGCGGGTAGAGCAGGATCACTTCCTTCGCGCCCGAGGCAACGGGGATCGTCTGCGTGACCTTGTAGGCACCGCGCGCCACGTCGCTCGCGTCGATATCGAGCGTCATCACGCCGGGGTAGGCCACGTCCTGTGCGTCCGGCACGGTCTGCTGGATCGGCACGGCCATGGGCGCAGAATTTGCCGCAAGAGCCTGAGTTGATACGGAAAGGGCGAGGAGGAGCGGGGCTGCCGCGAGCGTCGTCTTCATGGACCGGTTAATGGCGCGAAGCCGTCACATTCGCAACCATTGTCGCCCACCTTTTTCTGACCGCTTTCCGTTTTCGCGCTTTCGGGCTAATCGCGCGCTCCATGAGCACACAGACACCGCAAGCCATCCGTGGCACCCAGGACATCTTCGGCCCCGACGCCGAGGCCTTTGCCTTCGTCGTCGAGACGTTCGAGCGCGTGCGCAAGCTCTACCGCTTCCGCCGCGTGGAAATGCCGGTGTTTGAAAAGACGGCCGTTTTCAGCCGCTCGCTGGGCGAGACGACCGACGTCGTCTCGAAAGAAATGTATTCGTTCGAGGATCGCGGTGGGGAATCGCTGACGCTGCGTCCCGAATTCACCGCCGGCATCGCCCGCGCCTACCTCACCGATGGCTGGCAGCAATACGCGCCGCTCAAGGTCGCCACGCACGGCCCGCTGTTCCGCTATGAACGCCCTCAGAAGGGCCGCTACCGCCAGTTTCACCAGATCGACGCCGAGGTGATCGGCGCGGGTGAGCCGCAGGCGGACGTCGAACTTCTCGTCATGGCCGACCAGCTCCTCAAGGAACTGGGCATTGCGGACGGTGTGACGCTGCAGCTGAACACGCTGGGCGATGGCGCCAGCCGCGAGGCTTGGCGCACGGCGCTGATCGACTACTTCCGCGCCGTGAAGGGCGAGCTGTCCGAGGACTCGCAGGACCGCCTCGAACGCAACCCCTTGCGCATCCTCGACAGCAAGGACCCGCGCGACAAGCCGTTCAACGCCGACGCGCCGAGGATCGACGATTTCCTTAGTGCCGAGGCGCAGGACTTCTTCGCGAAGGTCACCTCAGGTCTCGATGCCGCGGGCGTCGCATGGACCCGCGCTCCGGCGCTGGTGCGCGGCCTTGACTACTACCGCCACACCGCGTTCGAGTTCGTGACCGACCGCCTGGGCGCGCAGGGCACCGTCCTTGGAGGCGGCCGCTATGATGGCCTGATGGAGGCGCTGGGCGGTTCAGCGACGCCTGCTGTCGGCTGGGCTGCGGGGATCGAGCGACTGGCGATGCTGGTGGGCGAGAAGGGCGAGGCCAAGGCCGACGTAATCGTCGTGGTCGAGGACGACGCGCTGCTGACCAGCGGAATTGCGCAGGCTTCGCGATTGCGCCGGGAAGGTGTCTCCGCAGAACTCGTGGCGTCTGGCTCTGCGCGCAAGCGGTTCGACAAGGCGGTCAAGATGGGAGCTAACGCTATACTCGCGCTCGCGATGCGCGATGGGACACCAAGCATGAGGTTCCGCGCGGAAAATGAGGCGCTTACTGCCTTGAACGAGCGACTGGCGGCCTTGGTCGCCGACTTCAGCGGCAAGTGACCATGCATTACTCCGTCACCCCGGGCCTGACCCGGGGTCCCGCTGTTCTTCTTGCGGCGCTTCACCAAGAAGCGGGATCCCGGGCCAGGGCCGGGATGACGCAGTGTGGGGGGAGTCGATGTCGGTAAGCGAAGCCCGTCTTGCCCAGATCGCCAACCGCTTTGCCGAGCTCGAGGCGCGGCTGGCTTCGGGCACGCTGGAAGGCCCGGAGTTCATCGCCGCCAGCCGCGACTATGCCGAACTGGAGCCGGTTGCCCGTGTCGCCCGCGAGATCGCGGACATGCGCGCCGAACTGTTGAGCCTTGCCGCGCTTGACGATCCCGACATGCGCGAGCTGGCGGACGAGGAGCTCCGCCGGATCAACGCCGAATTGCCTGAGGCCGAACACCGCCTCGCCCTCGCCATGCTGCCGCGCGATGCGGCGGACAGCCGCCCGGCCATGCTGGAAATACGCGCTGGCACCGGCGGCGACGAGGCCGCGCTCTTCGCTGCGGACCTCTACCGCATGTACGAACGATATGCCGCCGAGCAGGGCTGGCGGGTCGAGGTCGTCTCGGTCAACGCCAATGATCTCGGCGGCTACAAGGAAGTGGTCGCCAACGTCACGGGCAGCGGGGTCTTCGCCAAGCTCAAGTTCGAAAGCGGCGTGCACCGGGTGCAACGCGTGCCGGTGACGGAGAGTGGTGGCCGCATCCACACGTCTGCCGCGACGGTCGCCGTGTTGCCCGAACCGGACGAAGTGGACATTCGCATCGAGGACAAGGATCTCAAGATCGACGTCTACCGGGCGAGCGGCGCAGGCGGCCAGCACGTCAACACCACCGATTCCGCCGTGCGCATCACCCACCTGCCCACCGGCACGGTCGTCACCTGTCAGGACGGACGCAGCCAGCACAAGAACAAGGACAAGGCAATGCAGGTCCTGCGCGCCCGCCTGTTCGAGGCGCAGCGCGATGCTGCCCAGGGCGAAGAGGCCGAGGCGCGCAAGGCGATGGTCGGATCGGGCGACCGCTCCGAGCGCATCCGCACCTACAACTTCCCGCAAGGCCGAGTGACCGACCACCGCATCAACCTGACGCTGCACCGCCTGCCCGAAATCCTCGAAGGCCCTGGCCTTGCCGAACTGATCGATGCGCTGATCGCCGAGGACCAGGCCAAGCGGCTGGCGGCGATGGATGGGTAACAGCGCCAAGTGAAGGTTGCCGAGGCCCTGCGCGCCGCCGCCGACCGGCTTTCCGCCACATCGGACACGGCCCGCCTCGATGCCGAAGTGCTGATGGCGCATGCGCTGGGCTGTTCGCGGACCGATCTGCTGCTGCGGCACATGGCGGCGGCGGTGCCCGATGGCTTCGATGCGCTGGTCGAGCGGCGGACGGGCCATGAGCCGGTTGCTTATATTACCGGCACTGCCGAGTTCTATGGCATCGAGCTTGCCGTAAGCCCCGCCGTCCTGATCCCGCGCGGCGATACCGAAACGCTGATCGAGGCGGCACGTGAGGCGTTTGCCGGCGAGGCGCCACCCGAGCGAATTCTCGATCTCGGAACAGGCTCGGGCGCTCTGCTGCTGGCGGCGCTGTCGCTATGGCCGGACGCCGAAGGCATCGCGATCGAGCGCTCTCCCGAAGCATCGGCGGTGGCGAAAGCGAACGCCAGACGCCATGCGCCGTCTGCGCGAATCCTCGAAGGCGACTGGACACAGACGGATTGGGCGCAGGGACTGGGCAGGTTTGACCTGGTCCTCTCGAACCCGCCTTATGTCGAGGAACACGCGAATCTCGATGCATCGGTCCGCCAGTACGAGCCAGCATCCGCGCTGTTTTCCGGCCTCGACGGGCTGGACGATTACCGCATTCTGGTGCCGCAGCTTCCTGCCCTCTTCACCGCGCGGGGTATTGCCTTGGTCGAGATAGGCTGGACACAAGCCGACGCCGTTACAGACATCGCGCGTGGGGCCGGGATGTCCGCGCGGGTCCATTGCGATCTGGCAGGGCGAAAAAGGGCGGTCGAAATGGCGGTTTCTGCCAATATTCCTCTTGGCAAGGGACCTGCGGATCACTAATTGTGTTCTTAGGCAGGGGACGGACGAAGGCTTCCCGTCCCGGCCAAATCCACCATTTGCAGGGAATATCGGCCAAAGGGGCCGGGACGAGCGCAGATGCTGGGAACCCCGATTCGCATGACGCGAACCGGTGGCGGAGGGTTGCGCGGCATTACGGGTTGCTCAAGCTTTACGAGAGGCCGCCCCATTTAAGGAAGTGCCTGAGTTGAATAACAATCGTGGTAACAACCGCCGTCGCGGTCGGGGCAACAACAATCGCCCCCAGAACGGTGGTCAGCAGCTCAACCGGATCGACAGCCGTGCGCGGGGCAATGCGCCCCAGATGCTGGAGAAGTATCGCAAGCTCGCGCAGGACGCCCACCTGAATGGCGACCGCGTGCAGGCCGAATACTATCTGCAATTTGCCGACCACTATTTCCGCGTGATCGCCGACACCCGCCTCCGTCAGGAAGAGCAGCGCGCCCGCCAGAACGGCGGCGAGCGCTGGCAGGATCAGGACACCGAGGAAGGCGCGGACGAATTCAGCGTCGAAGGTGATTTTCCCGCGTTCGACCGTCCGGTTTCCACCCGGCGCGAGCGTGAAGACCGCGAAGATCGTGGTGAACGTCAGGATCGGGGCGAACGCCAGGACCGTGGTGACCGCTATGAAGGTCGCCGCGATCGCGAGGACCGCCCCCGTGACGACCGCCCCCGTGACGACCGCCAACGTGACGATCGGCCCCGTGAAGATCGCCAGCGTGAAGAGCGCCCCCGTGAAGACCGGCAGCGTGAAGACCGGCAGCGCGACGATCGCGGTTCCGAAGAGCGCGGCATGCGTCGTGAGGGCGCCCGCCGGTTCGAGCGCAATCGCAGCCGCGATGCCGAATCGGAAGTGGCACCTGCCGAGGCTCTGCCCGGCGAAGGTGTTCCGGCCATCGAGGGTGAGCCGATTGCCGATGCCAACGACAATCCGTTCGTGACCCGGGCTACACGTGGGCTTCGCCCGCGCACCGAGCGGCGTCCGCGCGGCGTCAAAGCTGCGGCTGACGAAGCACCGGCGACGCTGGATGCCTCGTTCCTGCCGCCATCGATCAGCGCCAAGGCCGAGGCCGAGCCTGCTCCGGTAGCAGCACCGGCCCCAGAACCCATTGCCCCCGAGCCCGTTGCCGAAGAGGCCACTGCTCCTGCACCCAAGAAGCGCGGCCGTCCGCGCAAGACTCCGGTCGCCGAAGCGACCGAGCCTGCAGAGGGTTGATTGGTGACGCCGGGATGGGCCGCTTGCGGTCTCTCCCGGCGCACCCCATAGCAGGAAGGCATGACAGCTTCCCGCTTTTCCTCCCGCTTTCGGCCTCGCCTTCCATCGTGTGACAGCCTGCTGACAATTGCCGCTGGTGGCCTTGCTGCCTGCGGTTTTCAGCCGTTGGGCCTGTGGCCGCTGACGCTGGCTGCCCTCGCGTTCCTGATCCACCGCCTCCATGTGGTAAAGACCTGGCGGCAGGCGTTGCTCATCGGATGGCTGTTCGGCGTCGGGCATTTCACCGTTGGCAATGGCTGGATCGCCACGGCTTTCACCTATCAGGCGGAAATGCCGACCTGGCTTGGCTGGATCGCGGTATTCCTGCTTGCGCTCTACCTCGCGGTATTCCCGGCCTTGGCAACGTGGGGTGGCTGGTGGCTGGCAAACACCCGCAAGGCCATGCTCTTGCCGGCCTTTGCCGCGGCGTGGATCGTGTCTGAATGGCTGCGCTCGTGGGTTTTCACCGGGTTTGCGTGGAACCCGCTGGCGATGGTGACACTGGGCGGTTTCGAGCGCCCCGGGCTCGCCCTCGCTGCACAATGGTTGGGAACTTACGCCCTGTCCGGGCTTGTCGTCCTGCTGGCCGGATGGTGGCTCTTTGCGCTCCGGTCCTTCCGACAGGGACAAAGATGGGCTGCGGGTGCCTACTTGCTCGGCCCTGCTGTGCTCATGGTCCTGCCACTTCACGGCGAACGGCTTGAAGGGGCCTTGCCGTTCACGCTGGTCCAGCCGGATGTGCGCCAGGACCTGCTCAACGATCCCGCCAATTTCGAGAATCAGTTCCAGAAGACGGCGAGGCTCTCTCTGGCTCGCAAGCCCGGCGAGAACCGCCTTTTGCTCTGGCCTGAAAGCGGCGTGCCGGACTTTCTGCGCGAGGGCTATTCCCAGTTCTGGTACGACGAGACGACTTATGCCGGCGACCCGGTGCTGGCGCGAGAGCGGCTCGGCAAGGTCGCCGGCAAAGGTGGCCTGCTGCTGACCGGAACGACCGATCTTGCCATGGAGGGGCGCAAGGTGGCGGGCGCCTGGAATGTGGTGACGGCGCTTGATTCTGACGGGGCCATCAAGGGTTCGTACGCCAAGGCGCATCTCGTTCCTTATGGCGAGTACCTGCCGATGCGCTCACTCCTCGAACCGCTGGGTCTGTCGCGACTGGTTGCGGGCAGCCTTGATTTCTTCGCCGGGCCTGGGCCTCGCACACTCGATCTGGGCCGATATGGCAAGGCCGGGGTGCAGATCTGTTACGAGATCATCTTCTCGGGACAGGTGGTGGATCGCGCGCATCGGCCGGATTACCTGTTCAATCCGTCCAACGATGGCTGGTTCGGCGCCTGGGGGCCGCCGCAGCATCTGGCGCAGGCGCGGATGCGCGCCATTGAGGAGGGGTTGCCGGTCTTGCGGGCAACCACGACCGGCATAAGCGCGGTTGTGGATGCCGATGGCGTCGTCCGTCAGTTCGTGCCGCAACATCGCGCCGGCCGGTTGGACGGCGTGATCCCTCCCGCCCATGCGGCGACATTGTTTGCGCGCACCGGGAACATGCTCGCCCTTTTGTGGGCAGTAGCGCTTCTTTTCGTTGCACTGGTTGCAAGTGCCACGCGGAAACGCTAAGCGGGCAGGGACATAAAGCTTTCTTTATATCGCTTGTCTCAAAGCACAGGCCCTCTTGGCATAGGACTCTCGATGCGCACCGATTACCTGTTCACTTCCGAATCCGTATCCGAAGGCCATCCGGACAAGGTTTCCGACCAGATTAGCGACGCGATCGTCGACCTGTTCCTGTCCAAGGATCCCGAAGCGCGCATCGCCTGCGAAACCCTGACCACGACGCAGCTTGTCGTTCTTGCCGGCGAAATCCGCTGCAAGGGCGTGTATGAGAACGGTGAATGGGCTCCGGGCGCGCAGGAAGAGATCGAGCGGACCGTGCGCGAGACGGTCAAGCGCATCGGCTATGCGCAGGACGGCTTCCACTGGGAGAAGTTCGAGTTCATCAACCGCCTGCATGGCCAGTCGGCCCACATCGCGCAGGGCGTCGATGCTGGCGAGAACAAGGACGAGGGCGCGGGCGACCAGGGCATCATGTTCGGCTATGCCACGGATGAAACGCCGGGCCTGATGCCTGCGACGCTCTACTACAGCCACAAGATTCTCGAACGCATGGCCGCCGATCGCCATTCCGGCGCCGCGCCGTTCCTCGAACCCGACGCCAAGAGCCAGGTCACGCTGCGCTATGAAGGCTCGCTGCCGGTTGCGGCCACCGCCATCGTCGTCTCGACGCAACACAAGGCAGGCTACGACGAGAACGACCCGGCCAAGCAGGCCGAACTCGAAGCCTATGTGAAGAGCGTGATTGCCGACGTGATCCCGCCGGTGCTGCTGCGCGAAACCGAATACTTCATCAACCCGACCGGCAGCTTCGAGATCGGCGGTCCTGACGGCGATGCTGGCCTGACCGGCCGCAAGATCATCGTCGACACCTATGGCGGTGCGGCTCCCCACGGCGGCGGCGCATTCTCGGGCAAGGACCCGACCAAGGTTGACCGTTCGGCTGCTTACATCACCCGCTACCTTGCCAAGAACGTGGTCGCAGCAGGCCTTGCCACGCGCTGCACCATCCAGATCGCCTATGCAATCGGCGTGTCGAAGCCGCTGTCGCTCTATGTCGACACGCACGAGACGGGCACCGTCGGCGACGACAAGATCGAGCAGGCGATCCTGGGTATTGCCAAGCTCGGGGGCCTGACCCCGCGCGCGATCCGCACGCACCTGGGGCTCAACAAGCCGATTTACCAGCCGACCGCAGCCTATGGCCATTTCGGTCGCAAGGCCGAAGGCGACTTCTTCCCGTGGGAGCGCACCGACCTCGTCGACGATCTCAAGGCGGCGCTTGCCTGAAGTGTCGGCCGGGGGAGCTGCTGACGGCTCCCCCGCCTGTCAGAACTGGCCCTTCCTCGGCCCGAGATAGCCGAACAGGAAGGCGCCGACCTTCCGCATCTGGATCTCTTCCGCGCCTTCGGTGATGCGGTAGCGGCGGTGATGCCGGAATATGTGCTCGAACGGCTTGTGGCGCGAATAGCCGATGCCCCCGTGGACCTGCATGGCACGGTCGGCGGCTTCGCAGACCAGCCGGTTCGCCCAGTAATTGCACATCGAGACCTTGTCCGAAAGTTCACGCTCGATGCGCTTGTGGCCACCCTCTTCGGCCTCGAGGCGGTCCATCTCCCAGGCCGTCTTGCGGATCAGAAGGCGCAGCATCTCGCACTGCGTGGCAAGCTCCACGAGCGGGAACTGGATCGCCTGGTTGCGGGCAAGCTCCTCGCCGAAAGGCTTGCGTTCCCGCGCATAGCGCACCGACTCCTCGACGCAGAAGGTAGCCGCGCCCAGCGATGATGCTGCCTGGCGGATCCGGTTCTGGTGAACGAAGCTCTGCGCAATGGCCAAGCCTCCGCCAACGGGGCCTAGGATCGCGCTGTCCGGCACCCAGACGTTGGTGAACGAAACGCGCGGGTGGTCGGTCGGCATATTGAAGGTCCACAGGTACTCTTGGATGACCAGCCCCTCGGTCGGGTTGGGCACGAGGAAGCAGGTGATGCCGCGCGCATCGCCCGCATCGCCACTCGTCCGTGCGAAAGTGGCGCAGTGGGTGGCAACGTGCATGCCGGTGGTCCACATCTTCTCGCCATCGATGCGCCAGCCAGATACCCCGTCGCGCGTTTCCGGCACTGCGCGGGTTTCCATGTGGGTGGCGTCGGAGCCGTGATCGGGTTCGGTAAGGCCGAAGGCGGTGCGGCGCGTGCGGGCAAAGCCCCCTTCGATAAACTCCGCTTGCTGTTCCGGTGTGCCGAAATGCTCGAACATGTTCACGAACGGGAAGTTGCCGACGATCGAGTGCTCGTTCTGCAGGTCATTGTGGAGCCCCAGGCCCTTCGCCGCGAAGTGTTCGCGGATCACTGCCATCCACAGGTTCTTGCCGTCCTTGCCGCCGTACTTCTTCGGCGCGGAAAAGCGCCAGTGCCCCGCCGCATCGGCACGGCGGGTGGCTTCGACCAATAGCGCTTCCCATTCATGGCGCGGCAGGCCGCCGTTGTCGAAATCGGTGCGCGCCCATTCGCGGCGGTGGTCGAAGAAGCGGATATTGTCGTCCGCCTGTTCAAGCGGTTTGATCTCTGCCTCGATGAAGGCATCGAGTTCGGCGATGTAGGCGACGAGGTCTTGGGGAAGGTCGAAGTCCATCAGGCTTAGCTCCAGAGGGTGCGGGCGGACGCCAGCGCGGGATACTTGGGCATGTCGGCGGAAAGCGTGGACAGGGTTCGGGAGCGGAGCGTGGCAAGGAGCCCTTCCGTCTGAAGCGACTGGCGCCCGGCAAGAATGTCCTCGGCGAGGACCTTGTCTGCCGGATCAGCGCGCCCGGCAAGTTCGCGGCGCACGATGCCGAGCGCGTTCTGGGCGACGGCTAGCTCCCAGCGCTCACGGCCGTCGAGCTTGCCCTTGACCGTGGCGGCGAGCCATTCCGAAACAGCGGTCAGGACTTCTGTTGCCGTTGGCTCGCCCCGACTTCCGGGTGCGGGCTCGGACGCGGGAGGCAGGAAGCGCTCGCGCTCCGCCTGTGGTGCTTCGCTTTCGAGCAGCAGCAGCAGGTCGAGTTCCTGTTCCGCGCAGCGGCGGGCGACGACGACTCGCTCAAGTGACCGATCGGTGCCGGATCGCCATGATTGGCCCATCGATAGGCAGCCAAGCGCCCACCAAACCGTTCGATAGACCAGCCAGAAGCGGAAGCGGACTGCATCAAACTGTTCACCGCCGGCGTCTTCATAGGCCCGGGCCAGGGTAGCCACATCGGTCAGGCCGAACCCTTGCTTGTCGAGCCTTCCGAATCGCCACACCGTCATGCAGCCATAGGCCAGGTCCTCATGCCCGTCGCCAAGATGGGCCAGTTCCCAATCGAGCACGCCGGACAGGCGCCCTGCGTCAACCATGAGGTTGCCGATGCGGAAATCGCCATGGACGACGACGGGCGATGTCGGCGAGGGCAGGTTGGTGCGAAGCCAGGCGAGGCCCAGCGCAATTACCGGTCGGTCGCCACCGGCTTCCTCGAACTGGCGGGCGAGCCCCTCCACGCCTTCCGCAGGGTCCAGCATCGGAAGGAAAGGCAGGCCTTCTGGCGAAAGGGCGTGAATGCCTGCCATTGCCGCTGCGAGATCGGATGCAAGCTCCGGAGAGGATGAGAGTGCAATTTCCGGATCGGCCGTGCCCGGCAGGCAACGCATGATGAAGCCGATGCCAAGGCCATCCGCGCTCGCAAGTTCGGCGACGACTTCCGGCGCTTTCACGCCGGACGCGTGTGCCTGCCGGATCAGTTCGGCTTCACCATCCATCCCGAGCGGACGCGCCGCGATCCATTCAGCCGAGGGCGCCCGGCGCAACACGAATCGCCCATCTCCACAGGCAAACGCCCATGATTCCATGTTTGCGCCGCCGGATAGCCGCTGCAGGCCGGTAATCCTGCCGCCGTGCCCCGCCCTTGCCATGACTGCCTCGAGCAGCGTTTCCATTGCCTCTCCACGTCCGGCTTTGCCGCCGGTGCGAGGGCACTATCCTTAACCGATCGATTAAAGTCCAGCGCGAATCGCGACTCGCGATTGGTTCCCGCAGCTTGCGCCCATCCGCGCGATGGATGCGCCGAGATGGTCCGAAAGGCACTTTGCCTTAGAATCACAACGCGATACTTGTGTTAAAGACGGATAAACCGGGGTCGGGGTACAAGAAGGCATGAAGTTCCGCACCGCACGAATCATCGCCGCATTGATGGTGGCAGCCCCTGCGCTGGTCGCCACGGTCCCCGCAGTGCAGAGCCGCGCTACGGTTTCGCTTCAGGATCAGCGCGATCAGGCGATCCAGCAGCAGGTGGCCGCGATTGCCGCAGAGGGGCGGGGGCGCATCGGCGTGGCCGCCATGGACCTCGATGGGGGCGGTCAGATTTTCGTGAATGCCGACATGCCGTTCCCGATGGCCAGTACGGCCAAGATTGCGGTCGCGGCCACGTTCCTAGATCTTGTCGAGAAGGGCAGTGCGCGGCTCGACCAGCAATTCCCCATGATGATGCCGGTGCGCGAAACCGGCGCGCGCAGTGCCGAAGCGCCGCTTCGCTCGGGCCAGATCATGACCGCGCAGAGCCTGATGGAGCTTTCCATTACGCGCAGCCACAACGAGGCTACCGACGGATTGATCCAGGCGGTTGGCGGTTACGACAAGGTCAATCGTTGGCTCACGTCCAAGGGCATTACCGGCCAGCGGCTCGACCATACGATGGCAACGCTGGTTCGCGACGATGGCAAGGTCGACGCCGCGCGGGTGATTGATGTGCGCACCTCGAGCACGCCGCGCGCTATGCTTGCGTTGCTGGCCGCCATCGATCGGGGCAATGCCTTGAGTCCGGAAAGCCGAGCCGTGCTGCTCGATACCATGACCCGGACCAGCACGGGCAAGAATCGGATTCGTGCCGGACTGCCTGCGGGTACGCTCGTCGCCCACAAGACGGGCACGCTGTTCGGAGTGACGGACGATGTTGGTATCGTGCGTTTGCCTGATGGCAGGCACCTTGCCGTGGTATTCTTTGTGACCGGGCCCGAAGGTCACACTGCTCACGCCGGTCTGATCGCCCGCATGATGCGCACGATATATGATGGCTACAGCACACCGGTGGCCAAGAGCACGCAGGACCTTGTTCGCCGCCGCTAGGCTCTAAGCCTGAAACACCTACCAAACGCAAAAACGAGGGGCGGCAAGGCGATCTTGCCGCCCCCGTTTTTTGCGCGCCATCAGCCCGGCATACCGCAAAGAGAAAGGGGCGCGATCCGAAGACCACGCCCCTTCTATCTCATGTAACCTGCCCTTGCGGGCGGGGATTACATCGAAGCAGCTTCGCTCGCTTCAGCCGAAGCGTCGGCAGCAGGAGCCGAAGCGTCAGCAGCGACTTCCGAAGCAGCTTCCGAAGCAGCAGCGGTTTCGGTGGCTTCAGCAGCCGGCTTTTCCGAGCAGCCAGCGAGAGCGAAGGCGGTGCCGGCGACAGCGGCGAGGATGAGCTTGCGCATGCGTTACAATCCCTGGATTGAAGTGACCAGCGCCGGGCAAGCAGCCCGCCGCAAAGCCTACTCAAGCGGTAGACTTCGCGACCCAATTAATCGGCAATTCATCGCGTTGCAAGCACAAGACGTATGCATTGTGTCACAGTTTAGCCCGTGTTTGGGCCGAACCGCCTTTTTTTTGCCCGATTTCCGTGCGTTGAGCCGAGGCTTGCATGCGCCGGGTTGAGTTCCGACCACCCTGCAGCAAGGCGATGACGCGGGCATCGCGCCCTGCTAACACCCCCCGATGAGCGAAAAGCAGCATCTCTATCTGGTCGACGGGTCGGCCTATATTTTCCGCGCCTATCATCGCCTCCCGCCGCTGACGAATCCGCAAGGAACGCCGGTTGGCGCGGTCTATGGCTATACGACGATGCTGTGGAAGCTGGCCGAGGACCTGCACAAGGCGGATGGGCCGACGCACCTTGCTGTCATTCTCGACAAGGCCGGAACCTCGTTCCGGAACGACCTCTACGACCAGTACAAGGCCAACCGCCCGCCCCCGCCCGAAGATCTCGTCCCGCAGTTCCCGCTGATCCGCGATGCAACACGTGCGTTCAGCCTCGCCTGCATCGAGGAGGACGCGCTTGAGGCCGATGACCTGATTGCTTCCTACGCGCGGGCAGCGACATTGCGCGGTTGGGACGTGACGATCGTTTCCTCCGACAAGGATCTGATGCAACTGGTCGGCAAGTGCGCCACCGGTGGTGGCTGCATCGACATGCTGGACACGATGAAGAACCAGCGCATCGACATCCCCGAAGTTGTCGAGAAGTTCGGCGTGCCGCCGGAAAAGGTCGGTGACGTCCTGGCGCTTATGGGCGATTCGGTCGACAACGTGCCCGGCATTCGCGGCATCGGCCCGAAGACCGCCACCAAGCTGATCCAGGAATACGGCGATCTCGAATCCGCGCTGGCTGCGGCCCCTGCGATGAAGGCGAGCAAGCTGCGCGAGAGCCTGATCGAGCAGGCCGAGATGGCCCGCCTTTCCCGCGTGCTGGTGCAACTCAAGGAAGATTGCCCGCTGCCGATTCCGATCGAGGACTTTGCCCTCGGCCAGATCCCCCGCGATCCGCTTGCAGCGTTTCTGGAGGAACACGGTTTCACCAGCCTGCTGCGTCGTCTTGACGACGGCAAGGGCAGCCCGGGGCCAAAGACCCAGCTCAATCCCGCCAAGCCCGAAAACATGGCGGCTCCGGCCGCACCTGCGGGCAACCGGCAGTCGCTGCCGTCATGGCCGGCGGTGGATCTTGGCGCCTACGCCTGCATCCAGTCGATGGGCGAGCTGCAGCAGTGGATTGCGCGGGCGTTCGAAGCGCGGGTGGTGGCGATCGATACGGAAACGAGCGCGCTTGACGCAATGCGCGCCAGCCTGGTCGGCGTGAGCCTTGCGCTTGGGCCGAACGATGCCTGCTACATTCCGCTCGGCCACGGCGGCGCAGACATGTTTGCGGAAAGGCCGGTGCAGATCGATCGCGCAGAGGCATTGGCCGCACTGAAGCCGCTCCTGGAAAGTGACGCGGTGTTGAAGGTCGGCCAGAACATCAAATACGACATCAACATCCTTGCGCGCCAGGGCGTCCATGTCGCGCCGATCGACGATACCATGGTGATGAGCTTCTGCCTTGATGCCGGACGCAGCGAGACCGGCCTTGCCGGCCACGGCATGGACGAACTGGCAGAGCGGCACCTGCTGCACACCACGATGAAGTTCAAGGACCTGTGCGGCACCGGCAAGAAGGCGATCTCGTTCGCCGAAGTGCCGCTGGCCGACGCCACGCGCTATGCCGCAGAGGACGCCGACGTCACGTGGCGCCTGCATCGCCTGTTCCAGCCGCGGCTGGTCGACGAGGCGGGCATGCGAATCTACCAGAAGGTCGATCGTCCGCTCGTGCCGGTCGTCGCGATGATGGAACGCAATGGCATCAAGGTGGACCGCGAGCGGTTGTCCAGCCTCTCCACCGAGTTTGCCGCGCAGATCGCGCGCCTCGAAAGCGTGATCTTCGAGAAGTGCGGACAGAGCTTCACCATCGGGAGCCCCAAGCAACTGGGCGAGATCCTGTTCGACAAGCTCGGCTACAAGGGTGGCAAGAAGGGCAAGACCGGGCAGTACTCTACCGACCAGTCGGTGCTCGAAGGTCTGGCCGGGCAAGGGGCGGAAGTGGCGACGCTGGTGCTGGAATGGCGCCAACTGTCCAAGCTCAAGTCGACCTATACCGATGCGCTGCAGGCCGCGATCAATCCCGAGACCGGGCGCGTGCACACCAGCTACAGTCTCGTCGGTGCGCAGACCGGGCGTCTCTCGTCGAACGAACCCAACCTGCAGAACATCCCGATCCGAACCGAGATCGGCCGCCAGATCCGCGATGCCTTCGTTGCCGAGCCAGGCAATGTGCTGCTGGCCGCGGACTACAGCCAGATCGAATTGCGCCTTGCCGCGCACATGGCCGATGTGCCGGCGCTGAAGGAAGCCTTCGCTGCCGGAGAGGACATCCACGCGCGCACCGCAATGGAGATGTTCGGCACCGTCGATCGTGACACGCGAGGGCGGGCCAAGACGATCAACTTCGCCATCCTCTACGGCATCAGCCGCTGGGGCCTGGGGGGGCGTCTGGGCGTTAGCGCGGACGAGGCGCAGGCCATGATCGACCGCTACTTCGAACGCTTCCCCGGCATCCAGCGCTACATCCACGAAACATTGGAGAGCGTGCGCGAGTGTGGCTATTCGCAGACGCTGTTCGGCCGCAAGACGTGGTTCCCGCGCATCGGCTCTAAGAACCAGGCCGAACGGCAGGGCAGCGAGCGTGCCGCGATAAACGCCCCGATCCAGGGCACCAGCGCCGACATCATCAAGCGCGCCATGGCCCGGATGATGCCGGCCCTCGCCGAAGCAGGCTTGCCCCGCGTGAAGATGCTCCTGCAGGTCCACGACGAACTCGTCTTCGAGCTGCCGGAAGGCGATGTGAAGAAAGCCAGGCCGGTGATCGAGCGGGTCATGGCGACGGCGGCCGAGCCTGCGGTGAAGCTCAGTGTGCCGCTTGGCGTGGAGATCGGAACCGGCCTGTCATGGGGCGCAGCGCACTGATCGTCAGTTGAGCGCTGCGTATTGCGCCAGATCGGCGGTGCCGAGCGTCAGGATCTGATCGTTCGGCACCGAGTTGGTCAGCGCGTAGAACGCCGAGGCCTTGTCCGGCCCAAGGCCCATTTCGCGGTAGTAGTCGAGGTACGCGCGGTTGACCGGGTCGGACGCACTGAAATCGTCCGGCTCGAGACCCTCATCGTCGATCCAAGAATGGACCACGAACTCGGCATCGGGCGCAGCGCTGCGGCTCGCTCCCGCAAGGAACAGCTCGACCGCGCCCGAGCGGACCGAGCCGTGTTCCGGCACGCGCGTCGCGATGCCGCGGGCGCGGATCATGCGGCCGAGGCGCAGGTTCGCGTGATCGTCCACCGTGCCGGGGCAGTCCGGCATTTCGAGCATCCGAATGCCGGGGAAGGCGCGCAGCATCTTCTGGAAGTCGGCAGGCGAATAGCTGTCGGTTTCGGCGACGAGTGCGGCCCGGCTGCCATCCAGCACCTCGAACGGCCCGAAGCTGGCGACGCCCTTCACATCGGCGCGGGGCAGCCCGGCGATGCGTTCGGAGCCCGGCTCTTCGACTTCGACGACCGTCGTCTCGGTCCATGTGACGCCATTCTCCACCCAGGTCCTCGTAGTCACCCCGCGCGCAAGCACCGGCTGGCAGGCGAGAATGGCGAAGATCGCGGGAAGAAGCGCGCGGCGGAGCATGGTCAGCCTTCTCCGCGCGCGCGGATTGCCGAATTGCCAAGGGACGCGGTTAAGATCGCCTCACCATGACCCGCGACCGGCTGCGAATGCCTCGAAAATGGCCGCATCCCGCCACCGTACTGGCCGCACCGCTGCTAGGCTAAGTAGCATTGCGGATGGAGTGCAGGATCGATGGTCGCGCTGGTGTCGACGGTGGCCTATCTCGGGCTCGAGGCGCGCGCCGTCGAAGTGCAGTGCCAGGTGGCGCCCGGTTTGCCCGCGTTCCGGCTCGTCGGCCTGCCCGACAAGGCGGTGGGCGAAAGCCGGGAGCGGGTTTCCTCGGCGCTTTCCGCACTCGGTCTCGCATTGCCGCCCAAACGGATTACGGTGAACCTTTCGCCGGCGGATCTGCCCAAGGAAGGCTCGCACTACGATCTCCCGATCGCGCTCGCTTTGCTCGCCGCGATGGGGGTGGTCGATCTCGAACAGATCGCGGACTATGTGGCAGTGGGAGAGCTGGCATTGGATGGCCGCGTGCTGCCATCACCTGGCGTGCTGCTCGCCGCGCTTCATGCCAGCGGTGAAGAGAAGGGCCTGATCTGTCCTGCCGCGCAAGGGCCCGAGGCGCGCTGGGCCAGCGGGATCGACGTGATCGCTGCACCGGACCTCATCGGCCTGCTCAATCACCTGAAGGGGCAGCACCGCCTCCCCCAGCCTTCTCAGGGCGTGGCAGAGCCACCGCGTCGCATGGCCGATCTCAAGCAGGTCAAGGGCCAGGAAACCGCCAAGCGGGCGCTGGAGATTGCGGCGGCTGGCGGGCATAATCTGCTGATGATCGGGCCGCCGGGCGCGGGCAAGTCGCTGATGGCCTCGTGCCTGCCCGGCATCCTGCCTGAGCTGACCCCGTCCGAGGCGCTCGAGGTGTCGATGGTGGCGTCGGTGGCCGGCACGCTCGAGGACGGCCGCATCAGCCGCGCCCGGCCGTTCCGGGCTCCCCACCATTCCGCTTCCATGGCCGCCTTGACCGGGGGCGGGCTGAAAGTGCGTCCCGGCGAAGTGAGCCTTGCGCACCTCGGCGTCCTGTTCCTCGACGAACTGCCCGAGTTTCAGCGCGCCGTGCTCGATTCCCTGCGCCAGCCGCTGGAGACGGGCGAGGTGACCGTGGCCCGCGCCAACGCGCACGTGACCTTCCCGGCGCGCGTGCAGCTGATCGCGGCGATGAACCCGTGCCGCTGCGGCCATCTGGGCGATCCGGCGCTGGGGTGCAGCCGTGCCCCCCGCTGTGCCGGCGACTATCAGTCCAAGGTGTCAGGCCCGCTGCTTGATCGCATAGACCTCCATGTCGAGGTCGATCCGGTCTCCGCGGCGGATCTGGCGCTTCCGCCGCCTGCAGAAGGTTCCGACCAGGTGGCCGCGCGGGTGGCGCGGGCGAGGGCGCTGCAAGTTGCCCGGCTCGAGGGCACCAACGCCCGCAGCAACGCCGAGCTTAACGGCGATCTGCTGGACATCCACGCAACTCCGGACGAACCCGGGCGCAAGCTGCTCGCACAGGCTGCCGAAGCGATGCGCCTCTCCGCGCGCGGCTATACCCGCATGCTGCGCGTGGCGCGGACGATCGCCGATCTGGCCGGCGCGGACACAGTGGGTCGCATCCATGTGGCCGAAGCGCTCAGCTATCGCCGCATTGCGCCTCGGGCTTAGGCTTAAAGATTGCGCCCAAGGAAGATGAGCAGCATCGCTCCGATGACCGAGGCGAGGCAGCCTGCGCGGTTCACGCCTTCGCCGAACGTCCGTCCGCTGCGCCAACTGGCGAACAGGCCTGCGACAAGCGCGCCGCCTACCCCCAGCAGCACGGTCTTGAGCATGCCGATGTCGACGTCGCCGGGATAGAAGAACCGCGCCAGCACGCCGACCACCAGACCGGTGAAGACAATCGAGATCAGATTCAGCACACCTGCACTCCGTTCCTGTGGACACCACATATGGTGCCGGTTGACGCTCTCTTGTCCACAAGTTGGTGGCCAACCCGAAAAATATTTCGACCGGTGTCGTTTCGCCCTTGAAGTGCAGGAAAGTCCACGCGTCGCTGCACTGCACAATAGCTCTTCTGGCGACGAAGCGAATCGCACGTGCGACGAATCGAGTCTCCCTGCGGATGTTTACCCTCTTGTGTCTGAATCCGGTTGAGGCACTATGGGTTGTGGTCGGGCTTCAGGGGGACCTCTAAACCTAGTTTAGAGCGCTTGGGCGTGTTTTGCGCGCAATGGCAACGCATTGCCTGCGCGCATGGCACACGGGGCCGTGATCGGGAATTCTGGAGCCGAGCGCCTGCGGAACAACATGTTCCACTTTCGTTCCGTCTCTTGTAGGATTGGGCCACTCGCCCGATTCGAGTGTCGATTGATCGCCCGGGCCTTGGCTGCGGGGTGCGAACGGGGGTTGAACGTGGATTTCAGAACTGGAGACGGCTCCGTGGTTGCGCAGGACGAACTGGCGCTTGCAGGCGCTCCGGCTGCGGCCGGTGAAGCAAAGGCGATGGATATGGACGCCAAGGACGCAGGCAGCGAAGCACTTGTCGCAGGCATGGCCGCCACCGTCGCAGCGGCTGCCGTTGCGGCCGCGCCGGTCAGCGATTCCAAGAAGGTCAATCCGCGCCGCTTTACCATCGTGACGGATGACAGCCGCGATGCGCGCCTGACCGATTTCGGCAAGGACACGCTGGACGACCGCTACCTGCTCCCCGGCGAGAAGTATCAGGACCTGTTCGCGCGCGTGGCCGATGCCTATGCCGACGATCAGGAGCACGCCCAGCGTCTCTACGACTACATCTCGAAGCTGTGGTTCATGCCGGCCACGCCGGTTCTGTCGAACGGCGGCACCGGGCGCGGCCTTCCGATCTCGTGCTACCTCAACTCGGTCGATGACAGCCTCGAAGGCATTGTCGCGACGTGGAACGAGAACGTCTGGCTCGCCTCGCGCGGCGGCGGCATCGGCACCTATTGGGGCAAGGTCCGCGGCATCGGCGAGAGCGTCGGCCTCAACGGCAAGACCAGCGGCATCATCCCCTTCGTGCGCGTGATGGATTCGCTGACGCTGGCGATCAGCCAGGGTTCGCTGCGGCGCGGTTCGGCGGCCTGCTATCTCGACGTTTCGCACCCGGAAATCGAGGAGTTCCTCGAGATCCGCAAACCTTCGGGTGACTTCAACCGCAAGGCGCTGAACCTCCATCATGGCGTGCTGCTGACCGACGAATTCATGGAAGCCGTGCGCGATGGCACGGAATTCCACCTGCGCAGCCCCAAGGACGGCTCGATTCGCAGCACGGTCGATGCGCGTTCGCTGTTCCAGAAGCTCGTTGAAACCCGCCTTGCCACGGGCGAGCCCTACATTGTGTTCAACGACACGGTGAACCGCATGATGCCCAAGCATCACCGCGACCTGGGGCTGAAGGTCTCGACCTCGAACCTCTGCTCGGAAATCACCCTGCCGACGGGCCGCGATCACCTCGGCAACGATCGTACCGCGGTGTGCTGCCTGTCCTCGCTCAACCTTGAAACCTGGGACGAGTGGAACGGCGACAAGCGCTTCATCGAGGACGTGCTGCGCTTCCTCGACAACGTGCTGCAGGACTACATCGACCGCGCGCCCAGCGAGATGGCCCGTGCCAAGTACTCGGCCATGCGCGAACGCTCGGTCGGCATGGGCGTGATGGGCTTCCACTCCTTCCTCCAGCTCAAGGGCATCGCCTTTGAATCGGCGATGGCCAAGGCGTGGAACCTCAAGATGTTCAAACACGTCGCCGCCAAGGCGGACGAGGCTTCGATCCTGCTCGCGCAGGAACGCGGTGCATGTCCGGACGCTGCCGAAATGGGCGTGATGCAGCGCTTCTCCTGCAAGATGGCGATTGCGCCGACCGCGTCGATCTCGATCATCTGCGGCGGCACCTCTGCCTGCATCGAGCCGATCCCGGCCAACATCTACACGCACAAGACCCTGTCGGGCTCGTTCGTGGTCAAGAACCCCTATCTGCAGAAGCTTCTGGCCGAAAAGAGCAAGGATTCCACCAACGTGTGGAACTCGATCCTCGAGCAGGGTGGCTCGGTCCAGCATCTCGATTTCCTCAGCCCTGAGGAAAAGGCGATCTACAAGACCAGCTTCGAGATCGACCAGCGCTGGCTGCTCGAATTCGCGGCAGACCGCACGCCCTACATCGACCAGGCCCAGTCGCTGAACCTCTACATCCCGGCCGATGTCGACAAGTGGGACCTGATGATGCTCCACTTCCAGGCGTGGGAGAAGGGCATCAAGAGCCTCTATTACCTCCGCTCCAAGTCGGTCCAGCGCGCAGGCTTCGCCGGCGGCGTCGAGGCGGACAACACCGCGCAGGCCCCCAAGATCGAACTCTCGGCCGGCCAGACCGACTACGAGGAATGCCTGGCCTGCCAGTGATGGTGGTGCCAGCCATGCCCTTCGCCTAGGCGAACCCATGCTCCGTCCGGCAGTCTCTATGCGTCACAAGACGTCTGACCGACTGCCGGGCAGCACATCCCCGTTACACCCCGCGACACTTTGCGGCTGGCGCTTCCATGCGACAATCCGCGACAAGACTTGTGCTTGCACGATCCCGGTCAGGCCCGCTAAGGCGGATTTGTCTAATCTTGCGATCAATTCGCATTATCAAAGGGGTTCGTTTCATGCGCAAGTGGCACCGCTGGATCACGGTGTTCTTCGGGGTCTTCATGATCTGGATGGCGTTCACCGGCGTCGCCAGCCACGTGACCGCGCTCTGGCCAGCGGGCGAGCAGGCCGGGCCTCCGCCGGTTCCGCAGGGCTTCGTCTGCCCCGAAACCATGATGTGCCGGCCCAAGGCGCCTCCGGGCGGGATGAAGTCGCTGGTCGGCTGGTTCCACCACCTGCATTCGGGCGAGGAATTCGGACCCGTGGGCACGGCGATATCGCTGATGACCGGTGTGGCGCTGCTGTTCTTCAGCATCTCGGGCCTGTGGATGTACTTCTCGATGTGGAAGAACCGCAAGGACCGCAGCCTCAAGCCCGGCTGGTTCTGGAAGTAAGCGAGTCTTCGCTGGTTGCGCCCCTGACGTCCGTCAGGGGCTTGCGGCACCGGCCCGCTCCCCCGCCCGGCCACCCATTCAGGGTACTCTCGTGGGTAGCCGGGCGGGGGAGCGGGCCGGTGCCGCTAGGAAAGCCCGGATGGGCTTTTCGCACCCCGCAAACAAAGAAAAACGCCCCGCCTTTCGGCGGAGCGCTCTCCGGTCGCGTGGCACGACCTGGTCCCGAAGGGGGCGGGACGTTCTTGCGATCCGGCACCCGGCGATCCGCCGGGACAGGACAGCGGGAAGGCCTCGCTGCCTTTCCGGACTTATTCTTCCTCGAGCATGCCCCAGGCCACATCGCCGTTCGCCGAAAGGCGAACCTTGTCGCCTTCGATTTCGGCGACGAGCCCGGTGGAGAGGTAATGATGGTGGCCGGAATGGGTTCCACCTTCGAAACCCGCGCCGGAGTCCTTCTTGGTCAGCTTGATCCGGTCGCCATCGACGCCATCGACCGTGCCGATGTGCACGCCATCGGCGCCGATCACTTCCATATGCTCTCGGATGCCCGAAGTGCGTTCGGTGCTGTTGCCGTAGCCCATCTGCTCGCCCGCCTGCCCGCCGCCCATCTGGCGCTGGCCCGCGTCGAACTGGACCTGTTGGCCCTCGGTGCCGGAATTGTCGGAACGCGAGCTGTTGGGGCCCTGGTTCTGCCGTTCGGACTGCTGGCCCATCTGGCCACCGGTGTAGTCGCCGCTCCAGCGGTCGCCGCCGGTCTGCTGGTCGGCACCTCCGGGGCTGCGGATGCCTTCCTGACGGTCGGCCTGGCCGGTTCCGCCCTGCTGTTGCTGCTGCCGCTCGCTGGCATTGGCGCCGGTGACGTTGCGGGAATCGTTCGGCTCGTACTCGCCCATGGCAATTCTCCTGCGAATTCTATGAAGTTTCACGGGCGCTGCCGATCGCGCGCCCTTGCCTTCACAACCGTGCGCCGGGTCCGCCGTTCCGCTTCGAAACCGGGCGCAGCGCCAGTCCGATGGCCCCTGTCGCCGGGCCGAGGGTTCCTGCCCCAAAGGGCACGATACAATCGCGTCGAAAACCCCGCCACTATCCCCCGCAAAGGCCGCGCCCGCGCTTTTGCCTGACCGCATCAGACCTTACATTCAAAGAATCAGCACAGGACACCGCCATGCCCCTTCTTGAAGCCCGCCCGACCTACAAGCCCTTCGAATATCCCTGGGCCTACGAATTCTGGAAGCGCCAGCAGCAGATCCACTGGATGCCCGAAGAGGTGCCGTTGGGCGAGGATTGCCGCGATTGGGCGCAGAAGATCTCGGATCACGAGCGCAACCTGCTCACGCAGATCTTCCGCTTCTTCACCCAGGCCGACGTGGAAGTGCAGAACTGCTACCACGAACAATACGGCCGCGTGTTCAAGCCGACCGAGATCAAGATGATGCTCGCCGCCTTCTCCAACATGGAGACGGTGCACATCGCCGCCTATTCGCACCTGCTCGACACCATCGGCATGCCTGAAAGCGAATACGGCATGTTCCTCGAATACGAGGAGCTGAAGGCCAAGCACGATTACCTGCAGACCTTCGGCGTCGACAACGACGAGGACATCGCCCGCACGCTGGCCATGTTCGGCGGCTTCACCGAGGGCCTGCAGCTCTTCGCCAGCTTCGCCATGCTGATGAACTTCCCGCGCTTCAACAAGATGAAGGGCATGGGCCAGATCGTTTCGTGGTCGGTCCGCGATGAATCGCTCCACTGCGAAGGCATCACCCGCCTGTTCCACGCCTTCGTGAAAGAGCGCGGCTGCCTGACCAAGGCGGTGAAGGAAGACATCATCGACTGCTGCCAGAAGACAGTGCGCCTCGAAGATGCCTTCATCGATCTCGCCTTCGAACAAGGCCCGGTCCCGGGCATGAGCGCCAAGGAAATCAAGCGCTACATCCGCTACATCGCCGACTGGCGCCTGTCGCAGCTCGGCCTGCCCGCAATCTACATGATCGAAGACCACCCGCTGCCCTGGCTCGCCCCGCTCCTCAACGGCGTCGAACACGCCAACTTCTTCGAAACCCGCGCCACGGAATACTCGAAGGCGGCGACCAAGGGCGACTGGAACACGGTGTGGTCGAGCTTCGACAAGCGGCGTACGGCGAAGTCGGCGGCGAATGTCGAAGCGCCGGTCGAGGTGGACGTCGACATGTTCGGCGCTGCGGGGATTGCGGCGGAGTGATTGACGTCCTGGAGAGGTGAGAAGCGGTGCCAAAAGTCTTTGACTGGAACGGTTACCGCTTCCATTTCTTCTCAAACGAAGGTGATCCGCGCGAGCCTGCGCATATCCACGTCACCAAGGGCCGCGACACGGCGAAATTCTGGCTTAGCCCTGAGGTCAGCCTGGCTTATGATCGCGGCTTCCCGCCCCGCGTGCTTTCGCAACTGGTTCGTGTTATCGAAGAGCGGCGCGAAGAACTCGAAAGGGCATGGAATGACTATTTCGCCTGAGCCCCTGTCCGTCCGTTTCGACGACCATTGCCTGTGGGTCGAACTCGACGACGGCCGCACAATCGGCGCGCCACTCGCGTGGTTCCCACGCCTGCTTCATGCGTCCGAAGCTGACAGATCAGCATTTTTCATGAGCCGGGACGGCATCCACTGGGAAGGGCTGGACGAGGACATTTCGATTGCGGGTCTGCTAGCGGGGCGTGGCGACCGCATGGGAGTGCACAAAGCAGCAGCCTGACAGCGCACCTCCGCTCACCCCATGGAACGGCAAAGTCCCTCGTTGACGTGGGCTTCCCAGGTGGCACCTTGTGATTGGTCAATCAAAGGGAGCGATTATGTATGATGCGCCAGACGGCGGGCAGGCGTCTTATGACATTCTATTGGAAGCCACGCCCGCTGGCGATCGTCTCGCACGTTCGCTAGTGATACCGGTAGGCAAATACGCCCTCTCAATCCCCGACCCCGAACATGGCGCTTGGACGACGTGGAGAGACATTTCTCCGCCAGACACAGGCTGGAACACCCGCTTCCTGATAGGGCAACGCGAACTGCAGGGCAACGAAGTGCAAGATGTCGTGCGGTTTGCACCTTCTCGGACGTCATCGCCCGCCTAGACGAAGGATTCGAGCGCTATCGGAGTGACGAAAGCGATGCGCAGATCCGCGATGGGCTGATCCAGCGGTTCGAGTTTACCTACGACCTTGCCCACAAGATGCTCCGCAGCGCGCTCGAAGCGGGGGCGGCCAATCCCGAGGAGATTGACCGGCGGACCTTCCCGGACCTGATCCGCACCGGGGTGGAGCAGGGGCTGGTCGCAGGGCAATGGCCCGAGTGGCGCACATTCCGCGAGATGCGCAACATCACCTCGCACACGTATGACGAGGCCAAGGCGGTGCAGGTGGTCGCCGCGATCCCTGCCGTTCTTGCCGAAGCGCGTGGCCTGCTGGACCGCTTGCAGGCGCGGGCGTGACCAGCCTGCTACAGTTGACGCCAGAGGAAATCGACGACGTGCGCACGATCCTGCGTCACTGCCTGCCGGATCGCGTTGCGGTCCGCGCCTTCGGCAGTCGCGCCACCGGAAAGGCCAAGCCCTGGTCCGACCTCGATCTTTCCTTTGAGGCAAAGGAAGCGTTGCTGCTCTCGGTCATGGCGCTCCTGCGCGAGGCTTTCGATGAGTCGGCCCTGCCATGGAAAGTCGACCTCGTGGACTATCGCACCGTATCGGCCGAATTCGCAGCGATCATCGATCGTGACGGCTTGGCCGTTCTCTGACATAGCGCCTCCCCATGGAACTCGACGACCAGCTCCGCCGCTATTTCGGCAGCGATGACTTTGCAGCGATTACCCCTGCCGCGATGGAAGCGGGTATCGAGAAGATGCTCGTCGATTTCGGGCTGGAGAAGGACCTCGCGCGCCGCTTCGGGCTGTGGTCGCTGCTGCACATGCTTGGCAGCGCGCCCGATCTCGACGTGGCGTTCAAGCACGCTGAGGACCGTGATGCGGCGCGCAACTTCATGGACATGATGGCCAAGGCTCACGATGGAATCGATGCTGGAAGCGCTGGCTGATCTGCCGCTGCTCAAGATCGCCGCTGGCTGGCTCCTGCTCGTCAACCTGCAGACTTTCACAGCCTTCTGGTTCGACAAGCGCGCGGCGCTGCGCGGGTTCTGGCGTACGTCCGAAGCAAACCTACTCATGGGGGCGTTCCTCGGAGGTACGCCCGGTGCCTTCTTGGCCCGGCGGGTGTTCCGGCACAAGACGCGCAAGCAGCCTTTCGTCAGCCGGCTCAAGACCATTGCCTTCCTGCAGATCGTGGCGATTGGCGGCGCGATGGGCTGGTATGCCGCCGGCATCCTTCAGGTTTGAGGCAATCGCCGTTTGACGGCGCCGGTCGAAGCGCGCACTCTCCGATCGGGAGAGAGGATCGAGCTATGCCGGCACTGTTCTGGGGGTTTGTCGCAATCGTGGTGCTCGTGCTGGGGCTGGCGCTTATTGCGCTCAAGCCGCAGGCAGATACGCCGGAACGGCGCCGGAAATCCGGCGACAGCTCGGGCGGCATGTGGTGGGCGACCGACGCCGGAAGCGGCGATTGCGGTGATGGCGGCTGCGATTAGAGCAAGAGAATAGCGGACAAGCAAAAAGGGCGGCTTCCCCCCGGACGCCGCCCTTCCCGTAACCCGCTGACGCGGGCCGAATAGTGTGCCTCAGGCCTTCTTCGGCTTGCCGTAGCGACGGCGGGCGACCAGGCCCGCGGCAGCCGCGCCGAACAGGATCACCATCGAAGGCTCGGGCACTTCGGTGCCGCTGCTGGTCGACGAGGTCGTCGTCGTCGTGCCGCCGTTCGAACTGGACGAAGACGTCGAGGACGAGGTTGACGACGAGGTCGAGGAAGACGTCGACGAGGACGTGGAGCTTGAGGTCGAACTGGACGTGGACGACGAGGTCGACGAGCTCGAGGTGACGTTGCCCGAGGACGTCGAGGTTGACGAACTGGTGCTCACGTTGCCCGACGAGGTGCTGACGTTCCCGCTCGAGGTTGAGACGTTGCCGCTGCTGGTGCTGACGTTGCCGGAGCTGGTGCTGACCGATCCGCTCGACGTGCTGACATTGCCGGACGACGTCGAGGTCGAGGTGGAAACGCCGCCGGTCGAAGTCGAGACGCCGCCGGTGGTGGTCGAACTGGTGATGCCGCCCGAACTGGTCGAGGTCGATCCCCCCGACGTTGTCGACGAAGTGGAGCCGCCCGAGGTGGAGGTGGAACCGGTGCTGGTCGACGAGACGACTACGCTGCCACCGCCGCCGCTGCTGCCGCCGAAGAACCCGCCAAAGAAGCCGCCGCCAAAGCCGCCGATGCCGCCGCCGCCGATCACCACGGGCACCCCGCCGCTACCGGTCGATCCGGTCGGCTGCGGCGGCATCGGTGGCATGTAGGGAACCGGCACCATCGCCATCTGCGGCGCGGGCTCGCAAGTCTTGGTGGTGGTCGTCGTCACGATCCGGCGGGCGCGGTGGATTTCGCGCTTGGCCGGGCGCTTCGCGATCCGCTTGGCGGGCTTGGTCGTCTTGACCTTCACGGGCTTGACGTGGTGGATCTCGCCCTTCGAGGGCGCTTCCGAAACGTGCACGGCGCCGCCGCCGAGCATCGCCCCGCCCGCTGCAGCCGCCGCCAGTTTTGCCAATGCCATCCGAACCGACATGATCGTTGCTTCCGTTTCGTATCTTTGCGGAAGGCGCTAACAGACGCGGGTTAATGCTCTGCTGACCCTTCCTTACCGATCGAGGAACGCAGATGGGGCGCGCGGGGGCAATGGCGTTAACCGTGTTGTCAGCCTTGAATCTGCCCGAAAACGGGACCGGAGCGGGGGGACGGTTAACTCTGTGCCAGAATGGGACCGAATGCCCTGCGAGGATGAAGCTTTGAATCCAACTCTACGGCAACTCCCCCACAACTCACCCCTAACTCTCCTGCAACTTTCGCGCGTGGAGGGCAGACTCGGGCGCTAGTCTGCCTGGTCGAAAAGCGAGGGTGTCGAGCCGGTCGGCGGAGTGAGGCCAAGGTGCTGCCATCCCCGGTCGTTGAGGCAGCGCCCCCGCGCCGTGCGCGCGATCATGCCGAGCTGGATCAGATAGGGTTCGATCACTTCCTCGATCGTGTCGCGCGGCTCGGACAGGCCGGCGGCGAGCGTCTCGACGCCGACCGGCCCGCCCTTGTAGATGTCGGCGATCATCGTCAGGTAGCGGCGGTCCTGCAGGTCGAGGCCGATCTTGTCGACCTCGAGCCGGGTCAGCGCGTTGTCGGCAATGGATTGCGTGATCTTGTCCGCGCCTGCCACCTGCGCGAAGTCGCGGACACGGCGCAGCAGGCGGCCGGCGACACGCGGGGTGCCGCGCGAGCGGCGGGCGATTTCGGTGGCGCCGCCCTTGTCGATGCCGATGCCCATGAGGCTGGCCCCGCGCGCCACGACGCGCTCCAGTTCCTCGACCGAGTAGAACTGCAGGCGCACCGGGATGCCGAAGCGGTCGCGCAAGGGGGTCTGCAGCAGGCCCTGCCGCGTCGTCGCGCCGATCAGGGTAAAGGGCGGCAGGTCGATCCGCACCGAGCGGGCCGAAGGGCCTTCGCCGATCATCAGATCGAGCGCGCGGTCCTCCATTGCCGGATAGAGTACTTCCTCGACCACGGGATTGAGGCGGTGGATCTCGTCGATGAACAGGACGTCGCCGTGTTCGAGATTGGTCAGCAGCGCCGCCAGATCGCCTGCCTTGGCGATGACCGGGCCGGAGGTGGCGCGGAAATTGACGCCGAGTTCGCGCGCGATGATCTGCGCGAGCGTGGTCTTGCCTAGGCCCGGCGGCCCGAAGAACAGCACGTGATCCATCGCCTCGCGCCGCATCTTGGCGCTTTCGATGAAGACCTGCAGGTTGTCCTTGGCCGCCGCCTGCCCGACGAATTCGGCCAGCGTCTTGGGCCGCAGCGCGGCGTCCTGATCCTCGATCTGCGAGGCGGCGGAAAGGAGGGGGTTATCAGTCATTGAAAATCGGAATCCTGAACATCGCGGGCGACATGGAACACGCGCAGAACCTCGACGTCCCCGTTTTCTATCACGTAATATAGACGATGCTGTCGGTAGCGGATCGTCCGTACACCATCACCGAGTTCCGGAGCCGACGGGCCTGAGCGTGGATAGCGGCGCAAGCGGGCGAACACGCTGCCAAAGCCACGAGAGTATGCATCAGCGAGTTCGCTGCCGAAGTTCGTTACGCCGTATTCGTCGATCTCATCAAGGTCTGCCAATGCTGCCGCGGTCAGCCGGACGTCAGCCATGCCGTGCCCGGCGGGCTGCGATGATTTCTTCGATCAGGTCTTCAGGTTCGCCCTCGACAATGCCGGAAGCAGCACCTTCCGCGATCTGCTCGCGCAACCATTCCAGCCGATGGGAGCGTTCCTGTTCCTTGCGAACAAGATCGCGCAGGAAATCGCCCACGTCGACGTAATCCCCGGCCGATGCCCGCCGCTCGAGCCATTGGAGCATGGAATCGGGGATGGAAAAGCTGAGGTCGGTCATGGCTGGATCATACCGGGTTGGGAGTTTGGTGGCAAAGAAAGGGGCAAAGGTCTTTCCTTTAATTGACCAACCCCATCGGTCATCGGTGCGAGCATTGTGACTTCGGCTCCGGTGTCCGTGACGATAAGTCTGAACCTTGCGCCCCGAACTGCTACCGACGAGACCTTGTTTACTGCAGGAAAAGAGTATTCCTCCGACCTTTGACCAAAATTCGGATCTACCTCATCCCATCGAACCCTGACTTGTGCGTCGCGGACACCAAGATATACAAGTCGATGTATTGGAAGGTCACCAGAGACTTCTTCGCCCAGATTTACTAATTCGTAGGACGGATCTTTTTTCTTCATCTTTCGAGACCAAATGGTGCGAAATCCATTATATACGGAGTTATCTACAAACCATTCTGCTTCGCCGTTGGGACTTATCCTAATCCCGACACTGTCACCCGGTCGGATCACAGACCCCAGCAAACCATGAGAGGCCTTGAATGCTCCGTCTTTCGGAGCAAAGTAACGCCATCCATCCTCGTGCGGCGCCACGGGAACAAGCAGAGGGTCCATTAACTCAAAGGAAAACGGAAACCCCATTGCGCCTGCCATGCTGCTTCGGAATGGTCTCTCCAGTTTGATTCCGACAGTCGGTACGGAAGTGAATTCCGTGTAGAACGTCTGACCAGCGGTTACGACTACCGCTTCATTTTCCCGAGGAGCGTACTTGCGTTTGACCTGCCCCGAAGCAGGCAAAAAGCTCGAAATAGTCAAAACCACGGTCAGGAGAAGGCGCATAGCAATCTTCAGTGACGTTGAGCTTTCCATGCTTCTCACCCCGCTGCCCTCTTCAGCGCCACGCGCACCAGTTCGTTCAGCCCCGCGTCCTCGCCCAGTTCCTTGACCGCAGCGGCGACGGCGCTGCTTGCCACGGCGGGCTTGAAGCCGAGGTTCTGCAGGGCGGAGACGGCATCGGCGCTGGCGTTGCCGGGCGGTAAGGTGAACGCTTCTCCGCTGGCCATGCCAACTGGCGAAGCGTAGCCTGCCAAACCACCGGCCTTGTCCTTCAGCTCGTTGACGATGCGACTGGCGAGCTTTGGGCCGACGCCGTTGGCGCGGGCGACCATGGCGCTGTCGCCGTGGGCGCAGGCGCGCTGGAGTTCCTCGATCGAGAGGGCCGAGAGGATGGCGAGCGCCACCTTGCTGCCGACGCCCTGCACCGCGGTGAGCAGGCGGAACCAGGCGCGTTCGCCGGCGCTGGTGAAGCCAATCAGGCGCTGGTCGGTTTCGCTCACCTGCATTTCGGTGTGGACGACGACCTTGTCCCCCCGGATGCCGAGATGGGTCAGCGTCTTGGCCGAGCATTGCACGAGATAGCCGACGCCGTTCACGTCGATCACGGCCCAATCGGGCCCGGTGTCATCGAGAATGCCGGTCAGCTTGGCGATCATGGTTTGTTCCTATGGCAGGAACTTTTTGCCGTGGCCAGAGGATACCTGCGCCAAATGCGTGGAGTGGCGGCGGGTGTTGGCGCTAAATGCCCACCTCCAACCCCTCCCGCCTGCGGGAGGGGAGAAGAAAGGGGTGCCCTAAGCCCCTAGCGAAGGGGGCGCTAGTCGTTGGCTTGCTGGTCCTCTGGCACGTCGTCCCATGGGCGGTAGTAGAGCGTGGCGCAGTCGTGGGCGAGGATGCCGCCGGTCAGTGTCAGGTCGTCCTTCCAGGCATCGGCCACGAAATCGAGGGTCGAGAGGTGTCGGTCCTCGAAGTACATCTCGTGGACGTCATCACGCCCCGCGCCATAGACGATGCGCGATATCCCTGCCCAGATCGAGGCCATGGTGCACATGCCGCAGGGCTGGAGCGTGGAATAGAGCGTGGCACCGGGAAATCGCATTTCGCCGGAGGACTTGCCTGCAGCGCGGATCGCCATGACTTCGGCATGGGCGGTGGCGTCGCAATGTTCGGCCGTGCGGTTGACGCCGTGCGAGAGGAGTTGCCCTTCGCGCACGATGATTGCAGCGATGGGGGTGTTGGCGGGATCGGTGCCCTTGCGGGAGATGGCGAGATCGCGCGCGCGCGCCATCCAGTCTTCGTCGCTCAATCTGTCGTTCAGTGCGTCCATCCGGTGCATACGCCGGATCGTGGCAGTCGTTCCGGCCTATCGATGGCTGCCGAGCATGTTGGCGTGGGTTATCGCCACGGCCAAGGCGTCGGAGGCGTCCTCGCCCGCAAGCTGGACGCCGGGGAGCAGGATCTTGAGCATGTGCTGGATCTGCTGCTTTTCCGCACCGCCGGTGCCGACCAGCGCCTTCTTGATGACCTTGGTTGGATACTCGGCCACGGGGATTCCTGCCCGCGCGACCGCGACCATGGCAACGCCGCGTGCCTGCCCGAGCTTTAGGGTGGACTGCGGGTTGACGTTGACGAAGACTTCCTCGACCGCGCCGCTGTCAGGCTTGTAAATGTCGATCACGGCGGCAAGCGCGGAATCGAGTTCGACCAGACGTGAAGCCATGGTGGCCTTGTTGTCGGTGCGGATCTGGCCGTTGGCGACGTGGCTGAGGCGGCTGCCCGACTTGGCGACGACGCCCCAGCCGGTGACGGTGAGGCCGGGGTCGATACCGAGGATTATCATCTTACAGCTTGAGTCCGAAGCGGGGGCCGATCTGCATCATGGCCAGATAGAGCAGCACCGTCAGCACGCAGCCCGCGACCAGAGTAACCCAGAACGGTACGCCGTGGCGCAGCAGCGCGGGGATCACGAGAAACATTGGCAGCGAGGGCAGGACGTACCAGAAGGTTGCTTGCGCATGGACCGCCATGTTCTCCGCATCGGGCCGGGCGTTCCACAGGAACACCATGCCGAGCACCGAGACGAGCGGCAAGGAAGCGACCAGTGCGCCGACAGTGGGCAACTTGCGGCCAATCTCCGAGATCAGCGCGATGAGCAGGCCGGAGAGCACGGCCTTTATGGCGAGCGGCATCATGGTTCAGTAGATAACCTCGAATGGTCCGCCAGGCGTTTCGGCGCCATCCCAGTCCTTGGGTGCTGCCTTGGCAAGGTCGTCATAGGCGCTCCCGTCGAACGAGGCTGGCGACCTGCAGGTGAGGCTGGCGAGCGCATTTTCGCCCGAGGAGCCTTGCAGCACTTCTATTCCCGAGGACTGCCTGCCGGGGTTCTCGTTGAGGCTGCCGGTTTCATCGACGTGGACGACGTAATGCGTCATCCCGTTGGTGAAGCGGATGTAGTCCTGGTTGAGGCCGCCCTGGCTGCGATTGCCGCCGGTGTGGATGTTGCTCCAGTCCGGCGTGCTGGGAATGTGCAATTCGGGACGGCCCTGCGGTCCGAAGCGATAGTGCAGCGAGTTGCGTGCCAGGCAAACGCTGCCAAGCTTCACGCCGAAGCGGCAGGTGTAGACCACGCGTTCGTCGTTTGCGCACAGGCTTGCAGGACGAGCCGCGCCGAGGCGGGCAGGTTTCGCCACCGACCCGCCGGTGGAGAGCAGCGCCGCGAGTGCAACGGCAACTGGAAGCGCTGCCGTTGCCCGTGGCATCAGCCCAGCGTTTCCATGACGTCGTCGGGGATGTCGTAGTTGCCCCAGACGGTCTGGACGTCGTCGTCGTCCTCAAGGACGTCGATCAGCTTGAGCAGGGTGGCGGCGTTGTCGGCATCGACCGAGGTCTTCATGCTCGGCTTCCATGCCAGCTTGACGCCTTCGGCCTCGCCCAGGGTCTTTTCGAGTTCGCGCGCAACTTCGTGCAGCGATTCGACCGCGACCCAGATCTGGTGGCTGCCTGGGTTCTCGTCACCATCGCCCATGTCGGATTCGACGTCTTCGGCACCGGCTTCGATGGCGGCTTCGAGGACCTTCTCCTCGTCACCGACCTTTCCGGGGTATTCGATCAGGCCGAGGCGTTCGAAGCCGTGGCTCACCGCGCCCGATGCGCCAAGGTTGCCGCCGTTCTTCGAGAAGGCGGTGCGGATGTTGGTGGCGGTGCGGTTGCGGTTGTCGGTCAGCGCCTCGACGATGATCGCGACGCCACCCGGGCCATAGCCTTCGTAGCGCACTTCCTCGTAGTTATCGCCTTCGCCCTTCGATGCCTTGTCGATCGCACGGGCGATGTTGTCCTTGGGCATGGACTGGGCCTTGGCCGCGTTGACCGCGGCGCGCAGGCGCGGGTTCATGTCCGGATCGGGCATGCCCATCTTGGCGGCCACGGTGATTTCGCGGCTGAGCTTGGAAAACATCGCCGAGCGCTTTTTGTCCTGCGCGCCCTTGCGGTGCATGATGTTCTTGAATTTGGAATGGCCTGCCATGGTCCGTGCTTCTTGCGAGGTTTTGGAATCTGCATCGCCCCTAGCCGACGTCGCGCGTTCCGGCAATCGGTGTGGCGCATCGGCGCAATTGCAGGCATGAGACACCGATGATCCGCACGACCCTTGCCGAACTGATCGCCTTCCTGCGCCGCCCCGTGCCGATGGCGGCTTCCGGGTTGAACGCTGATGGAGCGCTTTCCCGCTGGTTTGTGCTGACAGCATTCCAGATTGGGGTGCTGGGGCTGGTGGTGATGCCGCTGATCGCGCTGTGGCAGAAGGCCTTTGCGCTATCGCCACCGAATGCCTTCGAAGGAATGGGGCCGCTGGCGCTGTGGGGCGGGGCGGTGCTTTTGGCGCCGGTGCTTGAGGAACTGTTCTTTCGCGGCTGGATGAGCGGGACGCGGCGCGTGCTGGCCCTGATCGGCGTGGTCCTGGCCGGGCTGATCGTTTTCGTGGCGCTGGGCCGGGGCAAGCCGCTCGCGGGTGGGGGAATACTGCTGGCCACGGTCCTTGTTGCGGCGGTGATCTGGTGGCGGAAACGGCGAGACACGGGGGTTCCACCGTGGTTCGCCCGACACTTCGCCCTGCTGCTTTACGGCACCACTGCGGTTTTCGCGGTAATGCACCTTTTCAATTACCCGACGATCACGCTCGCTGCCGTGCCGATGGTGCTGCCGCAATTCTGGTCAGGCCTGATGTTCGCGCACATGCGGGTGAGGCTTGGCCTGCTGGCCTCGATCCTCAACCACATTGCATCGAACGCCATCGTGCTGGCGGTAGCGCTGAACTGGGGTTAGCCGTTCACCACCGTGCCGCCATTGGGATGCAGCACCTGACCCGACATGTAGGAGGAGTCCTCACAGGCGAGGAACAGGAAGCTGGCAGCCACCTCGTTGGGCTGGCCCGGGCGGCCCATCGGCGTGTTCTCGCCGAAGTGTTCGAGCTTCTCCTCCGACGCGCCGCCGCAAGGGTTGAGCGGGGTCCAGATCGGGCCGGGGGCGACCGCATTGACGCGGATGCCTTCGCCCACAAGCTGTTCGGACAGGGCGCGGGTGAAGGCGGTGATGGCGCCCTTGGTGCTTGAGTAGTCGAGCAGTTCGGGTTCACCCTTGTAGCTGGTGATCGAAGTGCAGTTGACGATGGCCGCGCCCGGCCTGAGGTGCTCGCGCGCGGCCTGGACGAGGTAGAACATCGAGAAGATGTTGGTCTGGAAGGTGCGTTGCAGCTGGTCCGCGGTGATGTCGCGGATGTCCTTGTCGGGGTGCTGTTCGCCAGCGTTGTTGACGAGGACGTCGAGGCGGCCCCAGTCGCCGATGACCAGATCGACGAGGGCATGGGCCACTTCCGGATCGCCGAGGTCGCCTGAGAAGGTCAGGGCTTCGCTGCCTTCGGCTTCGCACAGTTCGCGGGTGCGGGCGGCGTCCTCGTTCTCATTGAGATAGGCGATGGCGACTTTCGCGCCCTCGCGTGCGAAGAGGACGGCGACGGCGCGGCCGATGCCGCTATCCGCCCCGGTCACGATCGCCACCTTGCCCTTCAGTCGCCCCGAACCGGGATAGCGCGGCTGCCATTCGGGCTTGGGATCGAGGCTCGCCTCGCTGCCGGGGAGCCCGTCTTCGTGGATCGGCGGGCGGACGGTGGCGGTCTGGGTCATGGGGCTATCCTGCTGAAACTACAGGATGCCAATGGCCGGGCAGGGTGGTGGTTCCGCTCCTGCCCGGGAAACGCGATCAGTCGATGCCGAGAGCGTTCTTATAGGTTTCGAGCACGGCTTCCATCTCACGGCGGTCGTCGGGCTTCATCTTCCGCAGGCGGACGATCTGGCGCATGATCTTGGCGTCATAGCCGGTGGCCTTGGCTTCGTTGTAGACGTCCTTGATGTCGTCGCCGATGCCCTTCTTTTCCTCTTCGAGGCGTTCGATGCGCTCGATCAGGAGGCGCAGGCGATCGTCTGCTGTCTTGGCATCGTCGAATTCGACCATCGGGAAAGTCTCCGGGTATGCGGGTGAATCAATTGGCGCGGCTGATAGACGCGCCACAGGATTCGGGCAAAACCGGGCCTGTGGATAGTCCGGGGATTAGTGGCGTTTTTGTTGACGGCACCGGCCCGCTCCCCCGCCCGACTACCCGGCAAAGGTACCCCTATGGGTAGTCGGGCGGGGGAGCGGGCCGGTGCCGCAAGGAAAAGCCGGACGGCCTTTCCTTCACATCAAGGATGCCCAGCGTTCTTCTTGAGGCTTTCTTCCATCCGCGCGAGCTGCTCGGGCGTTGCCTCGGTCTGGTAGCGGGCCTTCCATTCGGCTGCGGGGAGTCCGTGGATCACTTCGCGTGCGGCGGCCTTGTCGCCCGCAAAGCCGCCTTCGATGATCCAGTCCGCCAGGCAATTGCGGCAGAAGCCCGAAAGACCCATCAGGTCGATGTTCTGGGCATCGTGGCGGTGCTGGAGGTGCTTTACCAGGCGGCGGAAGGCGGCGGCCGCTACGGAATCGGGAAGCGTATCGATTGCATTCGTATCCACGGTAATCTTCCTTGGGTTTTGAAATGGCATGGGCCATAGCGCATCCCGCAGATTCATAAGGAGTACCCAAGCTGTGGCCAAGCTCGATCCTCGCGGACGTAAAGTGAAGATCCTCGCCACGGTAGGACCCGCCAGCCGCGAGCCGGAAATGCTCGAGAAGCTCTTTCGCGCAGGCGCTGACGCCTTCCGTGTCAACATGAGCCATGGCGAGCACGCCACCCATGCCGAAACGATCGCCAATATCCGGGCGCTCGAGAAGAAGGTGAATCGCCCCATCACGATCCTGTGCGATCTGCAGGGGCCGAAGCTGCGGGTGGGCAAGTTCAAGGAAGGCCGTGCGGTGATCCGCCACTCGGGCCATTTCACGCTTGATCGCAATCCCGAGCCGGGTGACGAGACCCGTGTCCAACTGCCGCATCCCGAACTGTTCGGCATCCTGCAGAAGGGCCAGCGCCTGCTGATCGACGATGGCAAGCTGCGCTTGCGCGTGATCCGGGCCGACCAGAACGAGATTCTCTGTTCCGCCGAGGTTGGTGGGGTCATCTCCGATCGCAAGGGGGTCAATGTGCCCGATGCCGTGGTGCCGGTCCCGGCGTTGACCGACAAGGACCGCCGCGACCTTTCGTTTGCCGTCGAGCATGGTGCGGACTGGATCGCCCTGTCGTTCGTGCAGCGTCCAGAGGACGTTGCCGAAGCGCGCCGCCTGATGGGCGGCTACGGTTCGCTGATGGCCAAGATCGAGAAGCCTGCCGCGATCTCGCGTCTGGAAGAGATCATCGAGCTTTCCGACGGCATCATGGTTGCCCGTGGCGACCTTGGCGTGGAGTTGAATCCTGAAGAAGTGCCGCCGCTGCAGAAGCGCATCGTCGAAAGCGCGCGCCGCCAGGGCAAGCCGGTGGTCGTCGCCACGCAGATGCTCGAATCGATGATCGAAGCGCCGACGCCGACCCGCGCCGAAGTGTCCGACGTCGCCAACGCGGTCTATGACGGGGCTGACGCGGTCATGCTCTCGGCCGAAACCGCCGCAGGGGCCTGGCCGGAAGAGGCGGTGACGATCATGCACCGTATCGCTGCGCAGGTCGAAGCCGATCCGGGCTATGGCGCGCGCGTCCACTTCATCGAGACCCTGCCCGATCCGACCACGGCCGACGCGCTGGCACAGGCTGCGGCGAGCATCGCCAACACCCTGCCGATCGCAGGCGTGATCGTCTTCACGGGGTCGGGGTCGACCGCGCGGCGCGTGGCCCGCGAACGGCCTGGCGTGCCGATGCTGGTATTGACGCCATCGCAGAAGACCGCGCGCAAGGTGGGCCTGCTGTGGGGTGCCCACGCCGTCAGCACCAAGGACATCGGCAGCTTCGAGGAGATGATCGCCAAGGGCAAGCGCATGGCCTTGCGTCATGGCTTCGGCACCGCCGGCTCAAGGCTTGTCGCGCTGGCCGGCGTTCCCTTCGGCACGCCCGGGGCCACCAACCTGCTGCACGTCGTCACGCTTACCGGCAACGAACTGGATCAACACGGCTGACATTGATGTAAATATGCCACGCGCTTTGTAAGAATTAATTGCGCACTTGAAAACAGGTTGAACGCCGCTGCGCAGCGGGCATTCTTGCTCCACAAGATAAACGGGAGCTGTGAATGCCAGTTACAAAGAGCAGGGTTTCGCTAGGAATTTGCCGTGGGCTCAGCGCCCTTGCGCTCGTCGTCACGGGTGCGGGCGTGGCCTATGGTCAGGACGCGGCGCAGGATCAGGAGCAGTCGGCGATTGACGTGCTTAACGCCGACATCATCGTCACCGCCACGAAGAAGAAGGACGTCGAGAACGTCCAGGACGTGCCGGTTGCGATCACCGCATTCAATGCCCAGAGCCTGCAGGCGCTGCAGGTGCGCGATATCCAGACGCTGACCTACAGCGCGCCAAACGTCTCGCTCGATCAGGTCGGCACCTCGCGCGGGACCGCCAACTTCTCGATCCGCGGGCTTGGCGTGAACAGCTCGATCCCTTCGATCGACCCGACCGTCGGCGTGTTCGTGGATGGGGTATACATCGGCGTCAACAATGGCCTGGTGTTCGACGTGTTCGACCTGGGTTCGGTAGAAGTGGCGCGCGGGCCGCAGGGCATCCTCTATGGCCGCAACACCACCGGGGGCGCGGTCCTGATCAACACCGGCGATCCGACGCCGGATCTGCGCGCCAACTTCCGCGTGTTCTATGAAGGGCCGATCGATTCCGGGCGCGGATCGGGCAACTTCGCGGCGCAGGCCGTGGTGTCCGGTCCGTTGATCAAGGACGTGCTGAACTTCAAGGTCGGCGGTTACGTCAACAACGACGAGGGCTATTTCAAGAACCTGTTCAATGGCAAGGACTTCGGCAAGGCGCAGACCCAGATCCTGCGCGGTGCGCTGGAATTCCTGCCGTCCGAGGCGATCCGCATGGTTGCCAAGGTCGAATACTTCAACAGCGAGGGCGATGGCCCCGCCGGCCAGAACCACGGCCTCTACAAGCGCGACACCTTCGACTTTGCGATCGATAACGGCGGCTTCTACAAGAACCGCACCTGGTTTGCGACGCACAAGACCGAAATCGACGTGGGTGATGGCAAGATCACCAACATCTTCGGCTTCCGCGATTATGACGCCTCGACCGGGGGCGACATCGATTCCAAGCCGGTATTCATCTTCCACTCGAATTCCTTGTTCAAGCAGCGCCAGTATTCGGATGAAATCCGCTACAACAACCGCTTCGGTGCGCTGGACTTCACGGCAGGCGGTTTCTGGTTCACGCAGGACCTGCGCTACGACGAGCTGCGCTTCTTCCCCACGTTCATCAGCCCGTTGACCCAGATCGGCGGGGGTCGCCAGGATCACGACGTGCTCGGCCTGTTTGCGTCGGGCGACTTCGATGTGACCGACCAGCTGACGCTGACCGCAGGCATCCGCTGGTCCAAGGAAACCAAGGACGTCGCCGTCACCTACATTCGGCCTCGTTCCAATTGTTCGGTCGTGGCCGGCACTTGCCCGACATCCGGGGTCAACCCGCTTATCCCGAACGAGAACAACGGCTTCAAGGACAAGCGTACGTGGGAGAACTGGAGCCCCAAGCTCGGCTTCCAGTATCGCTTCAACGGCGATGCGCAGGTCTACGGCAACTGGACGCGCGGCTTCCGTTCGGGCGGGTACAACTTCCGCATCACCAATGCCCGCGCCTTCGAGGCAGTGGCAGCAACGCGCGGCCTTTCGTTCGACGAGGAGCAGGTCGACAGCTTCGAACTGGGCACCAAGTTCCAGACACCGGATCGCAAGCTGACGCTAAACCTGGCGGCTTTCCGCACAGAGGTTGGCAACATGCAGCGTGAGGTCAACGAAGGGTCTGCGGCGGGTGTTGCCCAGTCCATCTTCAACACTGCCGACGCCCGCATCACCGGCATCGAAGGCGAAGGCCGTTTTGCCGTGGGCAAGAACTTCCTGCTCACCGCGAACTTCGGCTACATCGATGCCGAGTACACCAAGGTGCTGTTCGACATTTCGAGCGACGGCGTGGTCAACGACGCGGACAAGGCGCTCGACCTGCCACGCACTCCGAAGTGGACCTATGGCTTTGGCGTGCTGGGTGATTTCCCGGTGGGCGAAGGCAATGCCATCGTCGCCCGCGCCAACTTCCAGCACCGCGACCGGTTTGCCTATACCGACAACAACTTTGGCTGGATCACCTCGTCCGACAACCTCGACGCCTCGATCAGCTATAAGACCGGTGGGCTGACCTTCACGGTCTATGGCCGCAACCTGCTCGATCAGGTCCAGCATGGTGGGGACACGCAGCTGGGTACGGCGGCGCAGATCCCGGTGTTTGGTGGCCCGCTTTCGACCGGCGTCGACCGGCCGTTTGCCGACAATCCCAAGGCCGGCACGTTCTCGCCGCTGGTGCGCGGACGCGTGCTGGGCGTGGAGTTGAACGCCGACTTCTGATGCCATGGAGTGCTGCGCGGGCCGGTGCTCGCGCAGCATTCAGCTCTGGCGCGAGTTTACGGTTGCAAGCCTTGGCGTTTCACGCCCGGCACGCTTTTCGGCAGCGACCACGCAGTTCTTGCCGGCCTTCTTGGCGGCATAGAGCGCAGCGTCGGCAATTGGCACGATGTCGGTAGCCGACGTTGCGGTTTCCGGGACCGTGGCAATGCCAAGTGAGGCCGAAATCGCGCATTCGTGGCTGGCGCTCAGGGATTCTATGCGTTGGCGCAGCACTTCGGCCTTGTCGAGCACGTCCTCGAGCGAGCAGTCGGGCAGGATGGCGACCAGTTCCTCCCCGCCATAGCGGCAGACCACGTCGGTCGGCCTGAGGCACCCGACGATCTGTGCCGCGACATCGCGCAAGACGGCATCGCCCTTGGCGTGGCCATGTTCGTCGTTCAGTTTCTTGAAGTTGTCGAGATCCAGCATGACCACGGCAGTGCTTGCCCCGGTGCGCGAACCGAGCGACACGAATCGTTCCAGCGCGTCTTCCATGTAGCGGCGGTTGTACAGCCCGGTCAGCGGATCGCGCAGCGACTGGGTGCGCAGCTTCTCGCGCAGGGCAATGTTGGAAAGGGCGAGCGACATGGAGTCCGCCAAGGCGCGGCCGAGGCGGCGGATTTCCATGATGTGATCGTAGGCGCCATCCGAGTCAGGATGGGCGATGATCAGCAGGCCGTGCAGCTGTCCGCAGGCCATCATCGGCATTTCGACGGTGGCGATTTCCGAGGGATGGTGCGCGCAGCACAGGGTTCCGACTGCCGGCGAATTGACGTGCGGCTTGCCGCGCTTCAGCGCCCAGCAGTTCGAGGGCGAGAGCATCTCGGGAACGCTGTAGCCCTCGGGCATGTCCCACGCCCGCGCGAGATCGAGCCGGTCGCGCGAGTTGTTGAACACGAACAGTGCCGCGCCGTAGCCGGGCAGCAAGCGGCGCGCTGTGGCCATCAATACGGCGCCAGCGTCCTCATAGGTCTCGGCGGCCTGGAGCATATCGGTCATCGCGAACAGTTCCTGGATCTGCTCGCGAGAGTCGCGGGTGATAACGTAGTTCGTGATGTTGCGGTTGCGCACAGACTGGGCTGCCCGCTTCAGGACCAGCTGAAGTGCAAATAGACCCACCATGCAGCAGGCTGCAACTATGGCGAGAAAGTCGTGGTACTTGTCGGCCACGACCATCGGCAGGATCACGGCACAAAGCACCAGCGCATGCGCGACCAGAGTCGAGATATGCACTTTCTCAAGGCTTACCTCGTCATCAAGAAGCTGGCGTTTCTCTGAAGATTCACGATCTGCGGCGGCCAAGGGATCCTCCAATCATGAAGGTATGCCGCCGGGCGTTGTAAGATGGGGTTAATTCACCGGGCGTAGGACGACCAGACTCTTACGGAACGCCGGATTAACCACACCATTCAGCGCTTTAACGCTTGCCGAACAAAGCGGACCCGATGCGAACATGTGTCGCGCCCAGTTGCACCGCCGTTTCGAAATCGTCGCTCATGCCCATCGACAGGCGGCTGAGGCCGTTGTCGTCGGCCAGCTTGTCGAGCAAGGCAAAGAACGGCGCGGCTTCGATCCCGGCGGGGGGCACGCACATCAGGCCGACAACTTCCAGACCGGCTTCGCGGGCTTGCGTCAGCAGGGCGGGCAGTTCCGCCACGGCGCAGCCACCCTTCTGCTCTTCGTTGCCGATGTTGACCTGAATGAAGCACGGCACCTTGCGGCCAAGCTTGTCCTGCGCCTTGGCCAGGGCCGTCACGAGGCTGGGGCGATCGACCGAGTGAATACAGTCGAACAGGGCGATGGCATCTTCGGCCTTGTTGGACTGCAGCTGGCCGACAAGGTGAAGCTGGACATCGGGATGGGCTGCACGGATGGCGGGCCACTTGTCCTGCGATTCCTGCACCCGGTTTTCGCCGAACACGCGCTGGCCTTGCGCGATCAGATCGAGGATCGCCTCGGCGGGCTTGGTCTTGGAGATCGCGATCAGAGTGACGTCATCGGCCTTGCGCCCGGCGATGCGGGCGGCCGTGGCGATGCGCGAACGGACCTGTTCGAGCGGCGATGAAGGGACTGCCTGTTCCATGGCGCGGTGCTATAGCGCCACGATGCGAAAGCGCCAGACCATCGCGAAAAGGGTGCCGCGGCGCGTGCTGCTCAGCGATGCGCGCAACGATGCCGGGCTGGAGCGCGCGATTGCGCGGCTCGGGCACGGAGATGCGCTGGTGTTCCGCCACTACCACCTCGACCGTGCGCCACGCCGCGCCCGCTTCGTGACGCTGGCCAGACTGGCGAGACGCCGTGGCGTCATGGTCATCGGCGCCCGCGTGCCGCGGATGTGGCATGTCGATGGTGTCTACGGCGGGGCGAGAGAGATCATGGCTGGTAGCGGCCTGCGTCTGGCGACAGCCCATTCGCTGCAGGAAATAGCCGCAGCAGCACGCGCCAGGGCCGATGCCATCCTGCTTTCGCCGGTCTACCCGACGCGATCGCATCCGGGCGGGAAAGTGCTCGGCCCGGTCCGCTTCCTGATGCTGGCGCGGCTCTCGCCGCTGCCGGTGATCGCACTGGGCGGGATGACCCGCGCCCGTGCCGCGCACCTGCCGGTCCATGGCTGGGCGGCGATCGATGGGCTCGCCTAAACCCTTCACTCATCGCAATTCCTGTCGGGATTCTTGACGGTGAGTCCCCTTCGGGCGCATGATGCGCGCTCAAGGGCAGGGATAGGCACAAGTTCATGGCAAGCCGGGCAGCAACCACCGCGCAGGCACGCGGATCGAACGCGCGAGGAGGCTTGCGTGGAGCCGACTGGCGCGCCGTTCTGCGCCGCTCGCTGCGCCGCAGTCTGGAACTGCTGGGCGGCGGCATTCTCGCGGCGGCGATGGTGTTTCTCGCGCTCGCGCTGTTGAGTTACACGCAGACCGATCCCTCCGGCAGCACGGCTTCGGGAAGCCCGGTCGAGAACTGGATGGGCCTGGCCGGCGCATGGGCATCGGAGCGTGTGCTGCTGTTCTTCGGGTTGCCGGGCGGTTTGCTGCTCCCGCTCCTGTGGGTGTTTTCGCGGCGCCTGTGGGATTCGGAAAGCGATCTCATCGATCTCGACGAGGACGAGGAAGCAGCCGCACCCCCCAGCTGGTGGCGGCCTACGCTGCTGTTGCTTGTTGCCATGGCGCTGATCGGCACTGCGCTCTCGCTCTGGGGGGCGAGCACTTCGAGCCGCCTGCCTGCCGGGCCAGGCGGGCTCTCGGGCCTGCTGGGAGCCGCCGCGGTGAGCGGCCTCGCCGGATTGGTGCCGCAGGTTTCCGCGCTGTGGTTCACGGTTCCGCTTGGGCTTGTCTCGCTTGCAGGAGGCCTTGCCATCGCCAGCCGGATCTTTGCATTCGACTGGGCCGGAATGCTCAGCTTGCCGTCGTTCCTGCGCCGCCAGCCGCGCGAAGTTGCGTTGGGAGACGAAGAGGACGAGGCCACTGTCCGTCCGCCAAAGAAGGAGCGCCGCGAGAAAGAGGCACGCGCGGCTGCCGACGCGATCGACGTCGAGGAGGCGCTCTCGCAGCGCAAGCCGACCGAGATCACCGATCCCACTCGCACGCCTGCGCCTGCGGCTGTGCAGCCCAAGGCACGGCAAGGGGATCTGTTCGACAAGTACGAGCTGCCCTCGATCGAGCTGCTGGTCGAAGCGCCCGCAGGTTCGACCCAGAAGATCGACAAGCTGGCGCTCGAACGCAATGCCCGCCTGCTCGAGAACGTGCTCGACGATTTCAACGTGAAGGGCGAGATCACCGCGGTGCGAACCGGCCCGGTCGTGACGATGTACGAGCTGGAGCCGGCGCCGGGGATCAAGGCCAGCCGCGTGATCGGCCTTGCCGACGACATTGCCCGCAACATGAGCGCGATCTCTGCGCGCGTTTCGGCCATCCCGGGCCGCACGGTCATGGGCATCGAACTGCCCAACGCGATCCGCGACATGGTATCCTTCCGCGAATTGATCGCCTGCGAGAAGTTCGCCAGTTCCAAGGCCTTGCTGCCGATCATCCTGGGCAAGGACATTGCCGGCGAGCCGATCGTGGCCGACCTTGCGACGATGCCCCACCTGCTCGTGGCCGGTACGACCGGTTCGGGCAAGTCGGTCGGTCTCAACTGCATCCTGCTGTCGCTGCTCTACCGGCTGACGCCGGCGCAGTGCCGCCTGATCCTCGTCGATCCCAAGGTGCTGGAGCTCAAGTCCTACGACGACATTCCGCACCTGCTCTCGCCGGTGGTGACCGAGCCGGCCAAGGCTGTCCGCGCGCTCAAGTGGGCGGTCGAGGAGATGGAGCGGCGCTACCGCCAGATGTCCTCGATCGGCGTCCGCAACATTTCGGGCTTCAATGACAAGGTTCGCGCCTCGCTGGCCAAGGGCAAGCCGCTCGGACGACGCATCCAGGTCGGCTTCGATCCCGACACGGGCGAGGAACTGTTCGAGGAACAGCAGCTCGATTACGAGGTGCTGCCGCAGATCGTGGTCATCGTCGACGAACTCGCCGACCTCATGGTGACGGTCGGCAAGGAAATCGAAGTCCTGATCCAGCGTCTCTCGCAAAAGAGCCGTGCAGCCGGTATCCACCTGATCATGGCCACGCAGCGCCCCTCGGTCGACGTCATCACCGGCGTGATCAAGGCCAACCTGCCTACCCGCATCAGCTTTGCCGTTACCAGCCGCATCGACAGCCGCACCATCCTTGGAGAGCAGGGCGCCGAGCAGCTGCTGGGCAAGGGCGACATGCTCTACAAGCCCAACACCGACCCGATAAAGCGCGTCCACGGCCCGTTCGTTTCGGACGAGGAAGTCGAGAAGGTGGCCGATCACTGGCGTGGACAGGGTAGCCCCGAATACGTTGATTCCGTTACGGAAGAGCCGGAAGACGGCGGCTTCGGCTTCGACGATATCGACAGCGCTTCGGACAATCCGGAAGACCGCAAGTACCGTCAGGTCTGCCAGCTCGTGTTCGAAAGCCAGAAGGCCTCTGCCAGCTGGATCCAGCGCCAGATGGGCGTGGGGTACAACACGGCGTCGAAGTGGATCGAGCGTATGGAAGCCGATGGCCTCGTTGGGCCTGCCAATCACGTCGGTCGGCGCGAGATCTACCGCGACAAGGACGGCAACGTCCTTTGAACGCACTTGCGCGCGAACTCATGAACATCCCGACATCGGAACTTAATACGGATGTCGGGGCAATTCTTTCAGGGGATTAACGAGCTTCTAAGTTTGACGAGCTAGCACTGAGTTCATGTTGGGTGGGTTCGGACGCTGGCTGTGCTTGGTGCTGGTGCTCTTCGTCGGTCTGAGGTCCGCTGAAGGGCATGCCGATCCCGTTCGCCCTCGCTCGGTCTGCCACGCCGATGCCGGCATTGGTGAAACCTGGCAGGCAGTCGCATCGGCGCCGTCCCGCTGGCGCTGCGACGACAGTGGCTGGTCCCTGGCCGAAGAGGTTCTGATCCGCTTCGATCTCGGCAAGCAAGAAAACCGGGTTCTTCCGCAGAGCCTCGTCACGCATACTGGCAACTTCGAGCGGGTGGATGTGGGCGTTGTCGGGCAGCGCGGAGATATCCGCTGGTCCTCGTTCTGGCCTGAAGACGTCCATCACCTCGCTGCGGGGCCTTACATGGTGATTCCCGTGACCGGCGTGACCGCGGATGCGCAAGCCGTGGCGGTCAGGGTCGTGAAGCCCTGGGGCAAGACCATCATGAGCGAAATGCGGCTTGATCCCTTTCCCGAAGGGACCGGCTGGCCCTTGCCCCGGATCGTCGTGATGGCGGCGATCTGCGGGATGCTGCTTGTGCCCCTGCTGATCAACACCGCGTTCTATTCCGTTCTGCCGGAACGCTACGTGATCTGGCATCTGGTCATGGTCGCAGCCATGCTGGTGCAGGCCGCCTTCGCCACGGGTTTCCTGCATATCTTCCTTGATGTCGGCGCGCTGTGGGAATGGCAGGTTTCGAACCTCGCCTTTTCTGCCATGGCGGGAGCCGCGCTGCTGTTCGCCGCCAGCTTCATCGAAGCCGACAAGCTCGCGCCGCGCCTGCGGTTGCTGGGGCGGCGATTGGCGCCTGCGATCGGCATCGTCGGTCTCGTCGCCTGCATGCCCGTCGATTGGATGAGGCCATATTCATCGCCTGCGATGCACCTTTCGATCGGCTTGGCGATTGTCGTGCTGGCGGCCATGCTATGGGATGGACACCGCCGCGGCAGCCAATCGGTCCGTCTGCAGATCATTGCCTGGACGCCCATTCTCCTGATCGGGTCCTGGCGCATCTCGGCCTATCTTCTGCCAGGACTCCATCCCACCGAGGCCATCGAGCTATACCAGCTTGCCCTGGCCTTCGAGGTGCTGGTCACGGGCCTCGGAATCGTAAATCGTTTCGTCGAGGTCCGGCAGGAACGGGACCGTGCGACCGCCCGCGCCCTCGAACTCGAAGGCGTTGCCGACCGTGATCCCCTGACCGGGCTCAGGAATCGCCGCACGATCGAGGAGCGTTTCACCCAGCTGTTTGCCGGGGGGTTCCGTACAATGGCCGTCATCGATCTCGATCATTTCAAGAACGTCAACGATACGCACGGTCATGCGATGGGCGACGTGGTGCTGCGTTCGGCGGCCGGTGCCTTGCTCGACGACCGCGACACCAAGGCGATCCGGATGGGCGGCGAGGAGTTCCTGCTGCTTCTGCGCGGTCAGGATGCTGCGGCCCGCGCCGAGCGTTGTCGCCGCGCCATAGCTGTCCGCGTCTCCGCCGAGGTGCCCGGCCTCGACTGCCTGGTGACGGCCAGCATGGGCTTGGTAGAGCACGACACCGGCGGAAATCTGCAGATAGACTTCGCCGCGCTCTATGCTCGCTGCGATCAGCTGCTGTACGAAGCGAAGCGGCTCGGCCGCAATCGCACCATGCGGGAAAAGGTCACCAGTTTCGACGCTGCAAGCCGCGCGGTGGCCTGAAGAAAGCCGACAAAACCGGTTTCGCTCCGTGAAATGCAAATTGCCGGTTTGCAGCTTCGCTAATTCACTTGAGCATGCGGCATCGATTTGCGCTATGGGCCTGCGAAATCGAAGACTGCGAAGGACTCCCGCCGTGCAAGACACCCTGCTCCGCCAGCGCGAAACAACTGCCTCGGTGGCTTCCGTTCGCACCGACTGGACGCGCGAGGAGATCGCCGCGCTGTTCGATCTACCTTTCACCGAGCTGGTGTTCCGCGCCGCAGAGGTTCATCGCCAGCACCACCGGGCGGGCGAAGTGCAGCTGTGCACGCTGCTCTCGATCAAGACCGGCGGCTGCCCCGAGGATTGCGGCTACTGCTCGCAGTCGGTCAAGGCCGACAGCGGCGTCGAGGCGACCAAGCTGATGGAAGTGCAGAAGGTGCTGCAGTCCGCCGCGCAGGCCAAGGACAATGGCTCCAAGCGCTTCTGCATGGGTGCGGCATGGCGCAACCCCAAGGACCGCGACATGCCTGCCATCATCGCCATGATCAAGGGCGTGCGCGAGATGGGCATGGAAACCTGCATGACGCTCGGCATGCTGACGCCCGGCCAGGCCGCGCAACTCGCCGAGGCAGGTCTCGACTACTACAACCACAACATCGACACCTCGCCCGAACGCTACGAGGAAGTCATCACCACCCGCACTTTCGCCGATCGCCTGCAGACGCTGGACAACGTGCGCAATGCCGGGATCAACGTCTGCTCGGGCGGCATCGTCGGCATGGGAGAGACGCGCGCCGACCGCGTCGGCTTCGTCCACGCTCTCGCCACGCTCGAACAGCACCCGGAAAGCGTGCCGGTCAACGCGCTGGTGCCGATAAAGGGCACCGTGCTGGGCGACATGCTGGCCGATACGCCGCTCGCCAAGATTGATGACATCGAGTTCGTCCGCACCGTTGCCGTCGCGCGCATCACCATGCCGCTGTCGATGGTGCGCCTGTCGGCCGGCCGCGAATCCATGTCCGAAGCCACGCAGGCGCTGTGCTTCATGGCCGGTGCCAATTCGATCTTCACCGGTGACAAGCTGCTCACCGCCGCCAACGCCGGTGATGATGCCGATGCTGCCATGTTCGCCCGCCTTGGCCTCAAGCCGATGGAAGGCGAGGAACCGATGCGGGCGATGAAGGCGGTCGGAGGCTGCGCGGGAGGCTGCGCGGCCTGATGGCAGACAGCACCACCCGCACCGGTTCGCTGTGGTCGGCACATGTCGCCGATCTTGCAGGGCTGGGCGAAAAGGCCCGCCTGCGCAGCCTTGCTCACCGGCGCGGGATCGACTTTGCCTCGAACGACTACCTTGCGATGTCTTCGTCGCCCCGGCTCGCGGCGGCGGTGCAGGAAGCCATCGCGCGCGGGGTTCCGTTGGGTTCCGGGGGATCGCGCCTGTTGCGTGGTAATGACCCCGAGCATGAACTGCTGGAGGAAGAAGCAGCCCGCTTTTTCGGCAGCGAATCCGCGTTGTTTTTCTCGGCTGGCTACGCCGCCAATGTCGCGTTGCTGTCCACCCTGCCACAGCGCGGAGACCTGATCGTCCATGACGAACTGGTCCACGCTTCGATGCACGAAGGTCTGCGCCTGACCCGTGCCACGGCGGTCAGTGCTGCACACAACGATCCGCAGAGCTTCGATGATGCCGCCCGCGAATGGCGTGCCAAGGGCAATTCTGGCCGCATCTGGCTCGCCTTCGAGACGCTCTATTCGATGGACGGGGACATGGCCGACGTGGCCGCGATGGCGCAGGTGGCAGAACGGCACGATGCGATCATGCTGATCGACGAGGCCCATGCCACCGGCGTGTTCGGTCCGGATGGGCGCGGCATCGCCGCAACGCTCGATGGCCGGCCGGACACCGTGGTGCTGCGAACCTGCGGCAAGGCGATGGGCTGCGAAGGCGCGCTTGTCCTGGGCCCCAAGGTCGTACGTGATTTCCTGGTCAACCGCGGGCGTCCCTTCATCTTCTCGACCGCGCCTTCACCGCTGGTTTGCGCTGCCGTGCGCGAGGCGGTCCGGATCATGGCGGACGAACCGCAACGCCGCGAAGCCCTGCGCGCCCTTGTCGCCCATGCCGAGCGCGTGCTTGCTCCGCACGGTGCGCTGCCTTCGGGATCGCAGATCCTGCCGCTGATCCTGCACGAGGATGCACGGACCATGGCGGTCGCCGCTTCGCTTCAGGCCAAGGGGTTTGACGTGCGCGGCATCCGTCCGCCCACTGTTCCGCAAGGCACCAGCCGCTTGCGCATCTCGCTGACCCTGAATGCCACTTCCGAAGATGTCGACGCTCTGGGGATGGCTCTTTCAGAGGCACTGCGATGAGCGCCTTTGTCGTGACCGGCACCGATACCGGCATCGGCAAGACGATCTTCTCCGCAGCGCTTACCGGAGCGTTGCACGCGCACTACTGGAAGCCGGTGCAGGCCGGGCTCGATGACGGCGCGGACCGTGACCACGTTGCCAGTCTTTCGGGCGTGCCTGCAGATCAGGTTCTCCCGGAAGCCTACCGTTTGAACACGCCATGTTCACCCCATCGGGCCGCAGAGCTGGACGGGGTCGTCATCGATCTGGCGCAACTGGCGCTGCCCGCAGTGCGGCCGCTGGTCGTCGAAGGGGCAGGGGGCGCGCTGGTGCCTGTCACGCGCAGCACCACCTATGCCGATGTTTTTGCCTGGTGGAACCTTCCGGTCGTCGTCGTGGCGCGGACGGCGCTGGGCACAATCAACCACTCGCTCCTGACCTTCGAGGCTCTGCGTTCGCGCGGCGTCCCGATCCACGGCGTCGCGTTCGTCGGCGAGGGTAACGAGGACAGCGAGGCGACGATCTGCGCAATGGGCAACGTGAAGCGCCTTGGCCGCCTGCCGATGCTCGCCAGGCTCGATCGCGAGAGCCTCGCCGCCGCGTTCGCCGAAAATTTCCGGGTGGGCGACTTCGTCTAGAGCACTTTCCGACCAATCTGGCTCACCGTGACGGAGCCGATTTTGGCCGAGCGCGAGGATCGAGGAGGGAGCCATGCCATCGCATAGTGACCGACGAGAGACGCAGCGATCGGCCAAAAGGGCCCCGCCCCGGAGGGGTCGCCGCAGGGAGCCCCTCGGACAGCGTCGCTTTGTTTGGACGGGCCACCAGCGCGCCCTGCACAAGGCTCCTTGCCGAGAAGCGCCCTGCGACAATCACGGTAAGCCCGATTGGTCGGAAAGTGCTCTAGATCACCAGATGCAGCGCGTTTGCCGCTGCGGTGAGGACCAGGACGCCGATCGCGAAAGCTTCGGCCGGGATGCCGCGCGTTGGCCGGATACGGGTGGGGCTCAGTTGAATCGTCATTGGTAGAGTCCTTGCTCGTGGGAACACGAACCCGAGCGAGGTCGCCTTGGGCCTTTTCGAATCGCGGCAGAATTGCCCGACAAGAACTCTACTAATGCGCTTGAGATTAATGTCAACTGAACAAGTGGAGTTTATTCCTCAAAGATCGCCACGGCGCGGACCCAGCCTGCCGAAGCGCCCCTGATCTTGTGGGGGAAGCAGCTGACCATGAAGCCGTCGGGCGGCAGCACCTCAAGATTGTGCAGCTTCTCGAGGTGGCAGTAGCCGATGTCTCGCCCGGCCTTGTGGCCTTCCCAGATCAGCGAGGTATCGCCGGTTTCCTTGACCTTCTCTGCCGTGTGGACAAAGGGCGCGTCCCAGCTCCAAGCGTCGGTGCCGGTCACGCGCACGCCTCGCGAGGTCAGGTACATCGTCGCTTCGTAGCCCATGCCGCAGCCGATGCTGACGTAGTTGGGATCGCCCACGGCCTTGCCGGCTGCGGTGTTGACCATCACGATCTCAAGCGGCTTGAGCTCGTGCCCGATGCGCTTGAGCTCGTCTTCCACGTCCTGCGCGGTCACGACGTAGCCATCGGGAAAGTGGCGGAAGTCGAGCTTCACACCCGGCTGGAAGCACCATTCCAGTGGAACTTCGTCGATGGTCATCGAGGGCACGGGGTTGCCGTCCTTGCCGTCCATCGTCGGGTGGAAGTGCCACGGCGCATCGAGGTGCGTGCCGTTGTGCGTGGTCAGCGTCACGTTCTCGACCGCTGCGAAGCCCGCGCCGTCCGGCGTCTGCTCCGGCGTCACGCCGGGAAAGAAGAAGCCCAGTTCGGGCATCGTCTCGCCATGCTTCTGATACTCGATCTTGGGGCGCAGGAACGGCGGATCGGTGATGACATCATTCTCGAGATAGATCGAGAGATCGACGAAACGGCGGCTCATGGCAATTTCTCCCTTGCGCTTGCTCAGCGCCTTGTCAGTTCGGTCCGGAGGCCCGCAGGGGTGACCACAAGGGCCAGTGCCGCGCCGAACGCGAGTTTTGCAAGCAGGGCAGGCAGCCATCCGAGCTGCGTTGTCCCCGCCAAGATCAGCACGGCGGCTGCGCCTGCCACGCCCGATGCGGCACCAGCCAAGCCGCACAGGATTGCGCGTGGCAGGACCGCTGCGGGCAGGCGCGATTCACTGTCCAGAGTCCGCACCTTGCCCGCCGCCCGGGCCTTGCGTGCCAGCAAGCTGGCACCAGCGTGGCCATCAGGCCGATCATGAACCCCTGAGGGGCAAAGTCGAAGACATAGCCGCCCACGCTCCACACCGGTACGTCCCTACCTGTGCCGAACACCGCAATGAAGAATGCCGCGCTCAAGGCAACATTTACGGCGATGCTGACCGCAGTCTCGCGGCGGATGTAGGCGGCAGGCTCCATTCAGGCAGTCGTACCACCCAGCGTCTCGGCGAACCAGTCGGCGATCAGGTCGCGCCCGTAGGACATGTTGTCCGCGCCGACGTGTTCGACACCGCCTTCGCGGGCAGTGAAGATCACCTTCTCGCGGCGGGGCGAATTGACGAGCTGATCATAAAGGTCGTCCGCGTACGACACGCTGATCTGGCGATCCTGCGCGCCGTGGGTCACCAGGAAAGGCACCTTGATGGATCCCATGTGCCCGTTCAGGTTCATGTCGGTCGACTTCTCGAGGAACTCTTCCATCGTCTCTGCGCCGAACGCCCACATCACGTGCGCCCAGTAGTGCGGGACCGGGTTTTCACCCTCGCGCTTCATGCGCTTGTCCTGCACTTCGCGCCAATTGTGGTTGGCACCCCATACCGCGCCCGAAGCAAAGCGAGGCTCGTAGGCGACTGCGCGCGGCGCAAAGTGGCCACCGAGCGAGATCCCGGTCATGCCGATGCGCTTGGGATCGACGTCTGCCTGGCTCTCCAGCCAGCCTACCGCCATGCTCGCCCAGTTCTCCGAGTGCGGATCGACCGGGAGGCCCTGCAGGCGCAGTGCCTCGCCCGTTCCCGGCTGGTCGACGCACAGCGTGGAGACGCCCCGGCGGGCCAGGGCTTCGGGGAGGCGGCTCCAGTAAAGCAGCTCCTTGCAGCTATCGAGGCCGTTGCAATATACCACCACCGGATGCGGCCCCGGCCCTTCGGCGCGGGTGTAGAGTGCGGGCATCGTGCCTTTTGCCAGCGGAATTTCGACGCGCTCGCGATTGATCTTGCCCAGCGCTGTCGATTTCGCAAAGGCGTCCAGCGCCTTGGCGTAGGTTTCCTTGCGGCCCGGCGCGCCGTGGCCCTGCATGCGTTCGGCCACCAGCAGGTAGAGCGACGCGCGCTCCAGCTTGTTGGATGCCGAAAACGCGCGGCCCTTGGCTTCGTCCTCTGCAGCAAGTTCGATCAGCTTGTCGCCATAGGCGGCCCACTGCTTCATGAACTGCGGCGTGCCGGCATCGCCGCCATTGGCCGCGGCATCGATGATCGGCTGGCACATGTCGACGATTTCGCCGATCTGGCCGCCGCTCTCCATCGCGATCGAGACGGAGAGGTTCCAGATGTAGTTCGGGAACGGTTCGTAAAGTGCCATCGATCAAGCCTCGCCGACGAGTTCGGGGGTCTTGAACAGGCCCGGGTTGACGTGCGGATGCGGCATCGTCTGCGGACCGCCGACGCCGATGCCCCACTGGTCCATGACCATCGGTGCGGGCACGTGAACCTTGTGCTGGTGCGCTTCGAAGTCCACCTCTTCAAGATCCGATGTGTACTCCGTGACGAAGCCACCCGGGGTCACGAAATAGCTGAAGGTGTTGTTGCCGGCAGTGTGGCGGCCCGGACCCCAGCTGATGTCGATACCCTTGATCTTCAGGCGATGCGCGCCGCGCATCATATCGTCGACCGAGAGCATGTCGTAGGCGACGTGGTTGAGGCAGGCCGGCCCCGGCAGGATGGCGATGCGGTGGTGCGCCGAATTGCAGCGCAGGAAGCACATGAAATCGCCGAGCCAATCCGAGATCTTGAAGCCGAGCACGTCGCAGAAGAACTTCACCGCTTCCTGATGGTTCGGCGAATGCAGCACGATGTGGCTGATCTTGACCGGCACGCCTTCCCAGCGCGCCAGCTCGCGCTTGGCGCCACGGGCAACGTCGCTCGATACTTCGAACATCAGGCCATCGGGCGAGAAGAAGCGGAAGCCGTAGCCGCCGCCGGGCGAGGTCAGGTCGGCAGGCTCGCTGACGATCTGGCATCCGGCATCGGCAACCTTCGTGCGCAGCGCGTCGACGTCGGCACGGCTGTCAGCCGCAAGTGCAATCACGTCGACGCGGTTCTCGTCCGCGCGGCGCAGCTGCACCACGTGGTGCTCGTCATGCCCCTGCGCCTTGAACCAGGCATGGTTCGGGTCCTCGCCCACCGGCTCGAGGCCCCAGACCTCGGTGTAATAGGTCTTCTCGGCGTCGAATTCCTTCACGCCATACCCGACATAGCGGATTTCGGTAACGCGGCTCATTGGGATCTTCCTTGAAATGCGGGTGAATCAGATCGGCTGCGAGACGACTTCGAACATCTCGGCGGTCGCTTTGTGGTTGTCGACCGCGGGCCCCACGCCCAGCTGGCCGTGGCAGATCGCAAGGCTGCTCTCGACGATGTAGCGGCAGCGCTCGAAGCGGCGGTCGCGATAGGCCTTGAGCGCGGCTTCGACGGTGTCGTGACGCTCCAGTTCCTCGGCGACGACGATGGCGTCCTCGATGGCCATGCCTGCGCCCTGGCCGAGATGCGGCGTGGTGGCGTGGACGGCATCCCCCAGCAGGCCGACGCGGCCCTTGCTCCAGTCGCCACGCACCAGCATGCCTTCGAGCGGGCGGTAGACCACGCCCTCATCGTCGGTGATCTGCTCGCCCAGTTCACGGATTGCAGGCGAGCAATTGGCCAGCTTGGCGCGCATCGCGGCGGCAATGCCTTCCTTCGGATACCACGGATTGCCCGGCTCGGGCGTGGTGACATACATGTACATCACGTCCGCGCTCATCGGCACGAGGCCCACGCCGGTCGGGCCATTGTAGACCTGCAAGGCATCGAGTCCCTCGGGGCGCGGGAAGTTGTAACGCCACACCGCCTGGCCGGTGAATACCGGCTTCTCTGCGTCGGGCAGGATGGCGGCGCGTGTCTGTGAATAGACGCCATCGGCGCCGATCACGACGTCGTAGATGCCCGACGAGCCGTCCGAGAAGGTCACGGCCACCTTCTCGCCATCATCGACAATCTCATCGGCCGTGATGCCGAGGCGAATCTCGGCGCCCAGTTCCTTGGCGCTGTCGCCAAGCACCTTCTGCAAGGCGCGGCGGCCGATGCCGACGTTGGCAGGGCGACCTTCGACCAGGCGGGGGCTCGGCACGCGGGCGACCTTGGTGCCATCAGGCAGGAAGATCTCGACCGCATCGAAACCGCAGGCCGCATCCATGAACCTGTCGAGCACGCCGAGCTGGTCCATCGCCCTGAGGACGTTCGACTGCTGGATGATGCCTACGCCATAGACCGACCAGTTCGGGTCCTTTTCCACGGCCGTTACGGTGTGCCCTTTGCGAGCCAGCGCGATGGCCGCCGAAAGTCCGCCAATGCCGGCGCCGATGATTAGAATATCCAGATTTTCCATGGCCTCTGACCGGATCCGTCAGTTCGGAATGCCGGCCCCTCTCGTCTGCTTGATTGGGATTGCGCAGGATTTAGAATGCGCGGACCAATACACCAAGCAAGTAATTTTTATGCCATGGCATCTCTAAAATTGATGGTTTGGCATCAAGTCCATTAGCTTGACTTGCGCAAAAGGCGCGTGGATACCGTTTGAGAATAACGGTTCTAGAATGTGGCGGCAATCGGCCACAGGGAGATCAGATGACCAGTTCCGCCAGGCGCCAACCGGGCATTCCACAAGGCCTCACCATAGTCCTGACCGGCTTCCTGCCCATCGTCGCGATCGTGTCGATGTTCCCGGCGGTGCCCGCGATGATCGCGCATTTCGCGAGCGATCCCACAGCGCCGACCAAGGTGCCGGCCATGGTCTCGGCACCCGGTCTGACCGTCGCGATCCTTGCCCTGTTCGCGGGCCTGCTCGTCGACAAGTTCGGTCGCCGCCGCCTGCTGCTGTGGTCCACGGGACTCTATGGTTTCGTCGGCATGGCACCGATGCTGCTCGACAATCTCGACCACATCTACGCATCGCGCTTGCTGCTGGGTGTCGCAGAAGCGGCGATCCTCACCACGGTAAACACTCTGATCGGAGATTACTGGGACGAAAAGGGGCGCTATCGCTGGCTTTCGATGCAGGGTATCGTCGGCCCGTTCTTCGGCAGCGCCGTCATCTTCACGTCGGGCTATCTCGCTTCGATGAGCTGGAACGCGGTCTTTGCGATCTATGGAGTCGGCTTCCTTTGCTTCTTCGCGATGCTCGCTTTCATTTATGAGCCTGAAAACGACGACACCGCCCGCAAGATGCTGGGCATCGGTGCCGAAGCAAGCACTCCGTTCCCGTGGAAGGGTGTGCTCCTGTTCGGTCTCGTCACCCTGTTCGGCGGCGCACTCTATTATGTCTTCATCATCAATGGCGGCATCGTCTGGCAGGAGCTTGGCGTATCCGATCCGAAGGAAATCGGCCGCCTGACCACGATCCCGAGCATGTTCGTGATCGTCGGCGCGCTGATCTTCTGGACCACCGGGCGCCTCGGCGCGCGCACCCAGTTGACCATTTTCCTCCTGCTGCTCGGCTCAGGACTTGCCGTGATCGGTTCTGCGAGCGACTGGAAGGGCATGGTTGCCGGCATGGCTCTGCAGCAGACCGGCGCCGGCATGGCGGTGCCGACGCTGATCGCCTGGGCGCAAGGCTACCTGCCCTTCGAACACCGCGGGCGCGGCATGGGCGTGTGGACCTCTGCGTTCTTCCTCGGCCAGTTCGTCTCGCCCTTGCTGGTCAGCATGGCCCGCACGTCCAGCGGCTCGATGCAGGGCGCGTTCCTGATCGCGGGTGGCCTTGGCATCGTGATCGCGGTGGTGACGTGGTTCATCGTTACCCCGCGCCAGGCCGAACCGGCGCTGGCCTGATGCGCCGCGTTCTCCTGGCCATCGCGACCGTCGCCCTGCTGGGCAATGGCCCGGCAGCGGCGGACAACCGCCGCATTGTCGAGGACTTCGCCCGGATGTTCTATGTCGAGCGCGACGTGCGCCAGGCCTTCGAGACCTACGTCGCGCCCGACTACATCCAGCATAACCCGGGCGTGCCGGATGGGCGCGAGGTTGCGATCGCGCTGCTGCAGCCGATGTTTTCCGACCGCAACCGCAGCTTCGAGGTCCGCAAGATCCTCGTCGACGGGGACCTTGCCGCGATCCACATCTTCGCAAGGCCCGATCCTGCGGCGCGCGGTGCCGCCGTGGCGGATTTCTACCGCCTCAAGGACGGCAAGATCGTCGAGCACTGGGACGTGATCCAGCCGATCCCGGAAAAGTCGGCCAACGCGCACCCGATGTTCTGAGGGCAATGTTCTGAGTGCGCGCTGGCCGTGGCCGGCTATTGCGCGGCCACAGGCTCCCCTGCTTCGGCGCGGCGCAATTGCATCATCCGCCGTCGGACCCTGATCGCGCCTGCATCAGATGGCAGGATCACCGGGCGCAGATCCCAGAAGTCTGCATCGCCCATCGCTTCCTGCTGCGCGTGCAGCGTCGGATGGTCTTCTTCAAGGAAGGCCTTCTCGAGCAGCGCATGCGCTTCGGGGGTCGGCTCGTGCGTATAGAAATAGTGCGTCGACGTTGCCGTCTCGGGCGTCAGGATATGCGGATCGCCCATCAGCGGCACGACCATGTCCTTGCGGTCCGTGCCTGCCCGGGCAAGGCCAATGTACAGGGCCAGGTTCGACGGCGCATTCCAGCGCATGTGCAGCCACTGGTCGGTCTTCGCGCCTTCCGGAAGCATGGGCACAGCCCAGGCCGGCGGATCGGAGTCGGGCATCGTCCAGTTGTTCCAGATGGCCCCATCGTCTTCCTGAATCACCTCGTGCTCGCCGCAAGCCAGCAGGGCACCGTTCGTGCCGAAGCTTTCGCGGTGGATGAATTCGGCGTGGCTCAGATCCATCAGGTTGTCGGTGACCAGTTCGTAGCTCGCGTCCATCTTGATCGTGCCGCGATGCAGTGGCCTGTCATGGTCGATGAAGCTGTAGTCGGGGATCAGCGCGGGGTCTGCCTTGTCGGCATCGCCCGGCCAGAACCACACCCCGGTGTATTTCTCCACCACCGGCAGCACCTCGACCTTGGCAATGTCGAGCGGTTGGCCGCTGAACGGGTTGTGCGCACAGTTGCCTGCACCGTCGAAGGCGAGGCCATGATAGCCGCAGCGCATCATGTCGCCATCGCGCCCGCCGCGGCTCAGGGGCACGAAGCGGTGGGGGCAGCGATCCGCCATCATCACCATCTCGCCATCCGACTTGCGCCAGATCACCCATGGCCTGTCGAGCAGGCGGCGGGCGAGAAAGCCGCCCTCGGGCACTTCGTGCGACCAACAGGCCATATACCAGCCATTGCGAATGAAGGCGCTCACGGTCATTCTCCCCAGATGTCGAATCAAATACACCAGTTGGTTTCTTTATATCACGGACAGTCGCGATGAGAAGCCCGGTCAGTCGCAATCCGGAAGTGGTGCGCGCCCGCATCCTCGATGCCGCACAGGCCGAGTTCATGGCTGAGGGCTTTGCCGGCGCCAGCACGAACCGCATCCTCGAGCGCTTCGGCGGTTCCAAGCCCACCATGTTCCGTCATTTCGAAACCAAGCGCGCGCTGTTCGAAGCGGTCGTCGCGCGGATCGCCGAACGCTGGCGCGATGTGGTGGACATGGCAGACGTCAGCGATGCCGAACCGCAGGGGTGGCTGGAGTGCTTCGCCCTGCGTGCGCTGACGTGGATTCTCACCGACGAAAGCATCTTCGTGGGTCGCATGGCCATTGCCGAGGGCCATCTGTTTCCCGAAGTGGGCGCAACCTACCGCCAGCACGCGGTCACGCCGCTCAACGATCTGCTCGCCGCGCAACTCGCCGCCTGGACCGAGCGTGGCCTGCTGGCCTGTGACGATCCGGAACGCGCCGCGCTCGCCTTCTTCGACCTTACCCTTGCCGGCGTGGTCAGCCGCAAGCTCTACCGCGTCGAGGCCAGCTTCGATGACGCATCGCTCGCCGACCACGCGAGCACCTGCGTCCGCATCTTCCTCCATGGCCTGCGCAAGCCCGCCTGAACTGCCGCCCGTTCACTGCGGCCGTTTCACTTCGCACAGTTGCCGACAATCCTCACGATTGTTAGCGTTGCAAACGGAAGAGGAACGACACATGACTGGCACGACAAGCGAATTTCAGGGGAAGACCGCCTTCATCACCGGCGGCGTCAACGGCATCGGCTTCGGCATAGCCCGCGCCTTCGCCATGGCCGGGATGGACCTCGTTCTCACCTACCGCAAGGAGCAGGACCGCGAGGATGCGGCCCGCTGGCTCGCCGACAACAACCTCCCGGCGGCGCGCTACGTCCGGCTCGACGTCACCGACCGCGACCGTTTTGCCGCGATCGCTGCCGAGGTGGGCAAGGTCCACGTCCTCGTCAACAATGCGGGCGTCAGCGTGTTCGGCCCGACCGACGAGGCGACCTATGCCGATTACGACTGGATCATGGGCGTCAACTTCGGCGGGGTGGTCAACGGTCTCGTGTCCTTCCTGCCGGGCATGAAGGCCCATGGCGAGGGCGGGCGCGTGGTCAATGTGGCCTCGATGGCGGCCTATCTCTCCGGCCCCCAGGCAGGCATCTACACTGCCAGCAAGTTTGCGGTGCGCGGGCTTACCGAATCCTTGCGCTACAACCTCGCGCCGCATGGCATCGGCGTTTCGCTGATGTGCCCCGGCCTGACCCGCACCAACGCCTGGACCAGTGCGCTGAAGCGGCCCGAAGGCTTTGCCGACTCCGGCTTTGCACCGGCCGACCCGGCCGAGCTCGAACAGTTCGGCACTGCCTTCGAACTCGGCATGGACCCGCTTGAGGTCGGGCAGAAGACCCTGCAGGGCATGATCGAGAACCGCGGCCTGATCCTCACCCACGGCGAATTCGCCGAGGACTTCGAGGAGATCTACCGCACCTCGCTCGAAGCCCTGCCCAAGGAGCCTGTCCCCGAAGGCCGGCTCCATATCGAGCGCCTGCGCCGGGCCGCCAACAAGGCAGCGGCCGAAGGGCAGGCCATCGGCCTTGCAGACCTTACCTGATCACAGAAAAGCGGGGCACGGGCCGCTGTGGCCTGTGCCCCGCCAAGGGTCATGCGTCTCATCCTGCCTGCCGAACGCAGTTCGCAGGAAGAGGTTTCCGCCTGAAGCGAAAATAGGTTGCCCGAAGGCAAGGATCACACTGTTCGGAGAGTGATGGTGCGGTCGAGAAGACTCGAACTTCCACGGGCTTTCGCCCACAACGACCTCAACGTTGCGCGTCTACCAATTCCGCCACGACCGCAAAATCATACGGGGTGTCCGATCCGTGATCGGCGCCCCGTGGTGGGGTAGGAGCGCGCCCCTAGCAAAGGAGTTTGGCCTGCGCAACAAGCTTCGCGCAATTTTTCGCGCGCGCCTCGAAACAGCTGCGGGTCAGTCAGGCTTCCAGCCGATTTCCGCGACCTTTGCCGACTTCGGCACGTCGGTGACCGCAGCGTTGATGGTCACGCTTTCGCCGGGCGCAAGTTCGGCCTGCGGCGGCGGCACCGGCCAGGTCTTCACCACCTTGTCGTTCGAATCGCGCAGCACGATCAGGATTTCGGGCAGGGCGCGCACTTCCTTGCCGGTATTGGTGACAGTTCCGCTCAGGCCGAAGTATTCGGTGCCGTTGGGCAGCTGGCGGCGATCCTGCTTTTCCGGCGGGAAAGAGCGCACGAGATCGGCAGGGCCAGCGCCGAATGTCTGGTTCACGCCGGGGATCCACTGCGGCACGCCAAAATACCATGCCGCCCCGCCCAGTGCCGCGATCGTGACCGCGAACGCCACGGCAGCCATCGTCCACAGCTTGGTGGGATTGCGCCGCGGACGGAACGGGGGCTGGTGCTCGAAGGGTGATTGATCGACCGCTTCCTCCACCGGGGCGAACTTGCGCCGCGCCGGGTGGGGCAGTGGCGGAGGCGTCGGCGGCTCGGCCTCGTCCGGGGCAGCACCGGACTGCGAAGCGCGCGCGAATGGCAAATCGGGTTCAGGCTGGGCCGCAGCCGCGTTCGCCGGCGCCGCATCGGGTGTGGGCGGTGCGCTTGCTTGGGGGGCCGCCTCAGGGGCGGCTGCAACAGGTGCGGCCTCCACCGGCGCGGGTTCGAGTGACGCTTCCCCACGCGCGGGCAGCTCAGGCCCGTTCTGGAACCACGAATGGCGGCACCGTGCGCAACGCACGGTCCTGCCGTCCACGCCGATCGCGGTGTCGGGAACGACATAGCGCGTCGAGCAGGCTGGGCACGCAATGATCATTCGTCGGGTTAAGCATGGCCGTGCCGTGGGAAACAATAGCCACACCACCCAAGAAACGCATCCCCGGCCTTTTTTCCACATGGATTGCCGCGTATAGCCCTTGGGGCGTAACGATCGGCGCAGAACAAACGGGTACAGTCTCCACCTCATGAGCCAGCCAGACGACGCGGAGATTGTCCATTTCGACAACGTCGGCCTGCGCTACGGCACGGGCAAGGAGGTGCTGACCGATGTCAGCTTCACGTTGTATTCCGGGCGCTTCTACTTCCTCACCGGTGCATCGGGCGCGGGCAAGACGAGCATGCTCAAGCTGCTTTACCTTGCCCAGCGCCCTTCGCGCGGGTTGATCCGCATGTTCGGCACCGATGCCATCACCCTGCCGCGAGAACGCCTGCCCGGTTTCCGTCGCCGCCTCGGCGTCGTGTTCCAGGACTTCCGCCTCGTCCCGCACCTGTCTGCGTTCGACAACGTGGCACTGCCCCTGCGCGTGGCCGGCGTGCCCGAGCGGGACATCGTCAAGCCTGTTTCCGACATGCTCGAATGGGTAGGCCTCGGCGATCGCAGCAATGCCCGCCCCGCTACGCTTTCTGGTGGTGAACAACAGCGCGTCGCCATTGCCCGCGCGGTGATCGGACGCCCCGACATGCTTGTGGCTGACGAGCCGACCGGTAACGTCGATCCCGAGATGGCGGTCAAGCTGCTGCGCCTGTTCGAGGCATTGAACCGCCTCGGCACGACCGTGGTCGTCGCCACCCACGACGTGCACCTTATCCAGAAGGTTCCGGAATCGCTGATCATGCGGCTGGACAAGGGCCGCCTGTCCGATCCCACCGGCGCCCTGCGCTATCCGCCGCGCCGCGCCGCCGTTCCGCCGCGCCCGGACGTGCTCGGCGCATGAGCGTACTTCCCGCCATCACCAGCGCCCTGGGTGGCGACTGGCGCGAACGCACCAGCGCGGAAAGCCGACTGCTGCCTCAGGGCAAGCTCTCCGGCCCGATGCCCTGGGTCATCGCGATCATGATCGGCCTGACTGTCGTTGCCACCGCCAGCGGCCTCGCCTTGCGCAACACGGCCCGGGCGGCGAGGGCCGATGTCGCCGGTGGCGTCACCGTCCAGATCGTCCACGGCGCCCCGCGTGAGCGAGACCGTCAGGCCCAGGCTGCCCTGGCTGTCCTGAAGGCGACGCCGGGCATTGCCGAAGCGCGCCTCGTCCCCCAGCAGGAGCTGGACGCGCTGGTGGAGCCCTGGCTCGGCACCACCGCGGGCGACGATGTCAACGCCCTGCCGGTGCCCGCGCTGATCGATGTCCGCCTCGCCGGAAGTGCCGATCCCGCGCGGGTCAAGGCCTTGGGGCAGGCCGTCCAGCGCAAGGCACCGGCGGCTCGCATCGATGCGCAGGCCAGCTGGCTCGCTCCGGTGTTCGAGGCCGTCCATGCGCTGCAATGGCTCGCTGGCGGCCTGATCGCGCTGCTCGCCTTTGCTACCGTCGCCACGGTGCTGCTGGCTTCGCGCAATGCGCTGGGCAACCACCGCAGCACGATCGAGATCGTCCACATGCTCGGAGGCACCGACAGCCAGATCGCTCGTATCTTCCAGCGCTCGATGGCAGTGGACGCAGCCGCGGGCGGCATCGGCGGCCTGCTGCTTGGCGTGGTCGTGACAGGGCTTCTCGGCCGCCAGTTTGCCGCGCTTGGTTCGGGGATGATGGCCGCCGGTGGCCTTGCCTGGAGCGACTGGATCGCAATCTGCTGCATTCCCCTGGCCGGCGTCCTGCTCGCCGTCCTCACCGCGCGCCTGACCGTGCTGAGCGCCTTGAGGCGCATGCTGTGACCAAGCGGGGCATCTTCCGTCGGCTGCTCTCTCTGCTGCTGATCGCCTGGGCGCTCGGCTTTATCTGGTTTGCGGTCTTCCTGCCGCGTCCGGTGGTTGAACCGGTCCGCACCGACGGAGTCGTCGCGCTCACTGGCGGGGGAGGGCGCATCCCTCACGCGCTCAAGGTGCTGGAACGCGGTCGCGCCAGCAAGCTGCTTGTCTCGGGCGTGGACCGTGAAGTGCGCCCGCGCGAGTTCGCCGCCGAATACAAGGTGCCCGATCGCCTGATGCTGTGCTGCATCGTGTTGGGCTACGATGCGGTCGACACGCGGTCGAACGCGGTCGAGGTCACGCGCTGGGTCAAGGAAAACAAGCTGCGCTCCGTCCGTCTTGTCACGACGGACTGGCACATGCGCCGCGCCGCGTTCGACCTTTCGGCCGAGGCGCCGACCCATCTCATCATCGTCGAAGATGCCGTTGTGTCGAAGCCCAGCTTCCGCATCCTTTTCATCGAATACAACAAGTACGTTGCGCGCCTCGTCGTCTGGCTCGGAGCGAAAGCGATCGGTTGGTGATCTTGCGCAATCTGCTATCCATTCCCCGCAGCCTGCTATTTTACGCCGCGTTCTATGGCGGCTCGGTGTTCTTCGTGCTGGGCTCCCTGGCGCTGATGGCGCTCTGGCGAGATGGCTTTCGCGCGGTGGTGCGCGGCTGGGGTGGCTGGCACCGGCTCTGCGCGCGCGTCCTGCTCGGCATTCGCGTCGAACTGGAAAACCCGGTGTTCAAGCCCGGCGTGCTCTATGCCATCCGCCACGAAGCCTTTTTCGAGGCGATCGACCTGCCGTGGCTGTTCCGCCTGCCGGTGGTCTTCGCCAAGGCGGAACTGATGAGCATACCCGGTTGGGGGCTCGCCGGCCGGAACTACGGCCTGATCTCGGTCGAGCGCGAGGCAGGCGCGCGCGCCCTGCGTACGATGCTGACCGAGGCTCGCCGCCTGATCGCCGAGGGCCGCCCTCTGATCATCTTCCCTGAAGGCACCCGTGTCCCGCATGGGCAGCGCCGCCCCCTTCAGGCAGGCTTCGCGGGGATCTACAAGCTGCTTGGCCTGCCGGTCATCCCGGTCGCGGTCGACAGCGGTCCGCTGTATCATCGCACGTGGAAGCAGCCGGGTATCATCCGCTATCGCTTTGCCGAGGAAATCCCGCCCGGTCTCAAGCGCGAGGAAATCGAGGCGCGCGTCGAGGCCGCGATCAACGCGCTCAACGCATGAGCCAATCTGCACCGAGCGAGGAGGAGAAGCGCTCGCTTGTCGAAGTGCTTGGCCCCGGCCTGATCACCGGCGCCGCTGATGACGATCCCTCCGGTATCGGCACTTACAGCCAGGTCGGCGCGCAGTTCGGTTATTCGCTGGCCTGGTCGATGATCCTGGCCTTGCCCCTGCTCGTCTCGATCCAGGCGATCTGCGCGCGGATCGGCGCGACGACGGGGCGCGGCATCGCCCACAACCTGCGCCGCCACTACCATCCCGCGCTGCTGCGCACGATGGTTGCGCTGCTGCTTGTCGCCAACGTCATCAACCTCGGCGCAGACCTTGGCGCGATGGGTGCGGTGCTGGCTCTGCTGATACCGGGGCCGGAACACCTGTTCGTGCTGCTGTTCGGCGTCGCGAGCGTGCTGGCTGAAGTTTTCGTCTCCTATGAACGCTACGCCCGCATCCTTAAATGGACGACGCTCTCGCTGTTCTCCTACATCGCCGTGGTACTGGTCGCCGATGTCGATTGGAGCGCGGCCCTGCGCGGCCTGACCGTGCCCAGCTTCTCGCTTGATCGCGATCACACCATGGCGCTCGTTGCCATCTTCGGCACCACGATCAGCCCTTACCTGTTCTTCTGGCAGGCGGGTCAGGAAGTGGAGGAACGCCACCGTCGCCACGCCAAGCCGCTGTGCATCACCCCGCGTGAGGCTGGCCCCGAACTGCGCCGCATCCGCAACGATACGCTGACCGGCATGGGGTTCTCCAACGTGACTGCGCTGTCCATCGTCATGGCCACCGCCGCGACGCTTCATGCGAGCGGCTTGACCGAGATCCAGTCCGCGCAACAGGCTGCCACGGCCCTGCGCCCCATTGCCGGTGATTTCGCCTTCGCGCTGTTCGCGCTCGGCATCATCGGCACCGGACTGCTCGCCGTGCCGGTCCTGGCCGGATCCGCCGCCTATGCGGTGAGCGAAACCTTCCGCTGGACCGAAGGGCTTGATCGTCGCCCGCGCGAGGCCAAGGCCTTCTACGCCGCCATCGCGCTCGCAACGCTGGGCGGCGTTGCCCTGAATCTCATCGACCTGGACCCGATGCGCGCGCTCTACTGGGCAGCGGTCGTCAACGGTCTGCTAGCCCCGCCGCTGATGGTCGTCACCATGATGATCGCACGCAACCCTCGCATCATGGGCCGCCTCGCCATCTCGCGCCGTCTTGCCGTGGGCGGCTGGCTCTCCACCGCCGCGATGTGGGCCGTGGCGCTGCTATTCCTGTTCGGCTGAAGCCTTCTGCCCATTATGATCGCTGCGCCCGAAGTCGGGCCGCGCATCGTCCTGGCCCATCTCGATGATGCCGCGGCGGATTGCGCGGGTTCGGGTGAAGTGGTCGAAAAGCATGTCGCCATCGCCCTTGCGGATCGCCTTCTGCAACTCGGTCAGGTCTTCGGTGAAGCGCTGCAGCATTTCCAGAACTGCGTCCTTGTTCGAAAGGAACACGTCGCGCCACATCGTCGGGTCCGAGGCGGCAATGCGGGTGAAGTCGCGGAAGCCGCCGGCGGAGTACTTGATCACCTCGCTCTGCGTGACCTGCTCGAGGTCCGATGCAGTACCGACGATGGTGTAGGCGATCAGGTGGGGCAGGTGGCTGGTCACTGCCAGCACCTTGTCATGATGTGCGGCGTCCATCGTCTCGACCCGCGCGCCCAGCGCCTCCCAGAACGCCACCAGCCGCGCTGACAGCGCCGGGTCTGCGTCCGCAGGTGGGGTGACGATGCACCAGCGGTTGCGGAACAGCGTGGCGAACCCTGCGTCCGGCCCGCTGCGCTCGGTCCCTGCCACCGGGTGCGCCGGGATCACGTGATGGCCCGGCAGAGCCTCGGCAAGAGCCGCGGCCACCGTCTCCTTTGACGAGCCCACATCACTGACCAGCGCATCCTTGGCCAAGCCCGGCGCAATCGCCCGCGCGGCGGCGCCCATCGCGCCCACGGGTACGCAGAAGATCACCAGATCCGAACCTTGCGCCGCTGTCTCGGCGCTTTCGGCAATCCGGTGTGCCAGCCCAAGTTCCGCCGCCTGCGCGCGCACGCCGGCATCGGCATCCCATCCGATTACCGTCGTGCCGGGCAGGAACGCCTGCACCGCATGGCCGATCGACCCGCCGAGCAGACCCAGCCCGACGATCGTGACCTGTCGGAAGGGCGTGTCGCTCACTTCGCGCTCTCGCACATGGCGCGAATGGCATCGGCAATCTCGTCCATCTGCACCCTCGTGCCGATGGTGATGCGCAAGGCCTGCGGCAGGCCTTGGCCCGGTAGCCAGCGCGTGATGTAGCCGTGGTCCATCAGGCCAAGGTAGACGTCCTCGGCGCTGACCTTGCCCTCGAACAGGATCAGCACGAAGTTCGCCTTGCTCGGCAGCGGCCGCACGCCATGGTTGCCCAGCGCTTCCAGCTTCTCGACAAAGCGCGCGCGTTCGGCGTTGTTGTGCTCGCGCGAGGCGATGACAAAGGCCTGGTCCTGCACCGCCGCCAGCCCCGCCGCCTGCGCCGTGTTTGAGACATTGAACGGCCCGCGAATACGGTTGAGCATGTCGACGATGTCGGCATGCCCGGTGCCCCAGCCGATGCGCTCTCCGGCAAGGCCATAGATCTTCGAGAAGGTGTGCGTCACCAGCACGTTCGATGCCCGCGCGGCGAGTTCCAGCGCGCCATCGTCATCCGCCGGATCAAGATACTCGGCATAGGCTCCGTCCAGCACCAGCAGCACATCGTTGCGCAGCCCTGCATGGAGCCGCTCGATCTCGGCGCGCGGCAGCCAGCTGCCGGTGGGATTGTTGGGGTTGGCAAGGAACACCACCCGCGTCTTGTCCGTCACGCAGGCGAGCAGTGCATCGACGTCCGTGCCGTAATCGGCATCCGGCGCCACCACCGGCACTGCGCCACAGCGCCGCGCGGCAATGTCGTAGACCGAGAAGCCGTAGCGCACGTAGAGCACCTCATCGCCCGGCCCGGCATAGGCCTGCGCGGCAAGGTTGAGCAGCTCGTCGGAGCCGGTGCCCATCACGATCCGCGCGGGATCGATGCCGTGAACTTCGCCGATGGCCTTGCGCAGTTCCGTGCTGTCCGGATCCGGATAGGTCGCCGGATGGGCAGCCATCCCCCGCGCCTCGAGCGCAGCCGCGCTGGTGCCCAGCGGATTCTCGTTGGCGGAAAGCTTGGTCAGCTTCTGCCCGTCCTTGCCGGTCGACTTGCCGGGGACGTAGGCGTGAATGCCGAGAATCCAGTCTTTCGGCCGAGGAGCGGGAGGAGTCGTTGCGTTTGCCATAACGCCCCGCGCCTTACGGTCTGCCGGGGTTCCGGGCAAGCGAACCGCCGATCGCGAACAAAAAAAGGGCCGGAAGCGGGCTAGCGCTTCCGGCCTTAGTCTGTTCGCAGGAGGAACAAGGTTTGGCGAGGAGGGAGATGAGAGGGAGAGGATCTGGCTCTCCAACCCCGCCAATTCGGTAAAATCAGTAGTTGTAGGCGCGCTCGCCGTGTTCGGAGATGTCGAGGCCTTCACGCTCGGCTTCTTCAGTCGGACGCAGACCCAGGGTCTTGTCGACGATGAAGAAGAGGATCGCGGAGCCCAGTCCCGAGAAGACGAGGGTGAACAGCACGGCCTTGATCTGGGTGAAGACCTGCTTGCCGATGTCGTAGCTGGCAGCATCGAAGCCGGCCGGGAACACGGTGTAGTCGAACACGCCCTGGCCACCGAGCGAAGGAGCCGCGACGATGCCGGTGGCGATGGCGCCAACGATGCCGCCCACGCCATGCACGCCGAACACGTCAAGCGTATCGTCGTACTTCAGCTTGTTCTTGATCGTGCTGACGAAGAGGTAGCAGATCGGCGAGACGACCAAGCCAAGGACGATCGAGGTCATCGGAGCGCCAAGGCCGGAAGCCGGAGTGATCGCAACCAGACCGGCAACCGCACCGGTGGCAGCGCCCAGCATCGAGGGCTTGCCGTGGTGGAGCTGTTCGACAATCGCCCAGGAGACAGCAGCGGCAGCGGTGGCGACGAAGGTGTTGATGAAGGCAACCGCAGTCACGCCATTGGCTTCGAGGTTGGAGCCGGCGTTGAAGCCGAACCAGCCCACCCACAGCAGCGAGGCACCGATCATGGTCATGGTCAGCGAGTGCGGCGGGGTAGCTTCCTTGCCGAAGCCGACGCGCTTGCCGATCATGAGGCAGCCGACGAGACCGGCGATACCAGCGTTGATGTGCACGACAGTGCCGCCAGCGAAGTCGAGAGCGCCCCAGCCCCACAGCAGACCGGCATCGGTCGGAGCATCGGCCAGGAAGTCCGGGCCAGCCCAGTACCAGACCATGTGCGCCATCGGGAAGTAGATGCAGGTCAGCCACAGCACGGTGAAGACCATCAGCGCGCTGAACTTCACGCGCTCGGCAAAGGCGCCGACGATCAGCGCAGGCGTGATGCAGGCGAAGGTCATCTGGAAGATGACGAACGCATATTCAGGGATGTAGACGTTGTTCGAGAACGTCGCTGCATAGGTCGTGGCATCCACGCCCTGCAGGAAGATCTTCGAAAAGCCGCCGACAAAAGCGTTGCCGCTGGTGAAGGCCATCGAATAGCCCCAGCTCACCCAGACGAGTGCTGCGACCGAAACGATCATGAAGACCTGCATCAGCACCGAGAGCATGTTCTTGGTGCGAACAAGGCCGCCGTAAAAGAGAGCGAGCGCCGGAACGCTCATCATCAGGACGAGGGCTGACGAAATCAGCATCCAGGTGGTATCGCCCTTGTCGACCATGCCGGCCATCTGTTCGGCGGTCGGAGCCTTGATCGGCCCATCCTGTGCGAAAGCGGCAGTGGCAGCGAAGAGCGAAGCGCCCGTTCCCGCCAAGCCACCGATCATCTTGCGGATCATGTTGGTTCCCCTAAGGTCGGAAATGGAAGGCGCGCTCAAAGCGCGGTATCCCCGGTTTCACCGGTGCGAATGCGCGTGGCCGATGCGAGGTCGAGGACGAAGATCTTGCCGTCGCCGATCGCTTCGGTGCTGGCAGCCTGCTGGATCGTTTCCACGATCTGCGGCGCAAGATCGTCGCTCGCAGCAACCTCGATCTTCACCTTCGGCAGCATGTTGGTCGAGTATTCGGCGCCACGGTAGATTTCGGTCTGGCCCTTCTGCCGACCAAAGCCCTTCACCTCCGACACCGTCATCCCAGCAACGCCCAGCCCGGACAGTGCTTCACGCACTTCGTCGAGCTTGAACGGCTTGATGATGGCGATGATGAATTTCATTCATGCCCCCTTCTGTTGCCCTCAACGCCGGGCGACCTGCCGGCGAGAAGTATTAAGCAAGGGGCGTGCCAAATCCGGATTTCTACGGATTCAGCCTTTCATGGGAACAAAAATGGCCACGTGATGGTTATCTGCGCCCGATTCTTGTGCAGTCAAAGTCGCATGCCCAATTTTTAGGCAGCGCCCGGTGCACGGATTCGAAGCATCGATTCAGGGCAGGAGAAGATCGGCCCAGACCGGCAGGTGGTCCGATCCCACCGCGGCAAGCGGACTGTGGTGCACACCAAGGCCCTCCACCAGAAGCCCATCACTCACCACGATCCGGTCAAGCTGCGCCACGGGCCGGCGCGAAGGAAAGCTCCGTCCCGGCGCAAGGACTTTTAGCGGCGCAGCGAACGCTCCCAGTGCGCCGCCCGACGGCGACCATTCGTTGAGATCGCCCATCATCACCACATGGCCGGGTTCGGCGTGCCCGGCGACATGCCCGCACACCGTCTCCACCTGCTGGCGGCGGCGCAGGCCGGAAAGATCGAGATGCATGCCCACCACGCGCACCAGCGCGCTGCCCATGCGCAAGGTGGCACAGACCGCCCCGCGCGGCTCGATTGTCGGCAATGGCACGGCGCAGGCTTCCACCACGTCGATCTCGCGCCGCACCAGCAGCGCATTGCCGTGCCAGCCCATGCTCGCTCCGGTCCGCGCCCGATCGTAATGCCCCGGCTCCACGGCACGCCACGGGCTGTGGTCGTCAAGCGTGGCGCGGGGAATCACCGCCTCGCGCAAGCCGAAGCGGCGGTCCGCTTCCTGCAGGGCAATCACGTCGGCATCGATCTCGCGCAGGATTGTCATGATCCGGTCGGGATCACGCTGCCGGTCAAGCCCGACGGCCTTGTGGATGTTGTAGCTGGCGACCTTGAGTTTCAAACCGACGTCAGGCCCCTGAAATATAGCGGTCGGTCGGCGTCACGGGCAGTCCGTCGATGCTGCTGGTGCGCGCCGCCATCTTTGCTTCCCAGGCCGCAGGATCGGATTGCGCGTGGTACTTCACCAGCGTTTGCCGCTCCTGCTCGAGTGTCATCAGCGGCACGCCCCAGCCACAGCTTGTCTGCACGCTGTCCACCGCGATGTCGAAGATCTGGCGTGTGCCTGCCAGAACCGTGAAATGCGCTGCCAGTTCCTGCCATGCGGGATCGGCAGGAAGCACCGGCTTGCCATGGCCATACAACCGAAGGATCAGCGCAGGCTGCTGGAAATTGGTCATCATGATCGTGATGCGGCCATCGGCCATCAGATGCGCGTGCGTCTCGTTGCCCGATCCGGCAAGGTCAAGATAGGCCACGCGATTTGGTCCAAGCACCCGGAAGCAGTCATAACCCTTGGGCGAAAGGTTGATCCGCCCTTCCGCTGCGGCCGTGGCCACGAAGAACACCGACTGCTGCCCGATCATCGCCTCGTGCTCGGGCAGGATGCAGTCGGTGAACTTTGCCATCAGAGGAAGTCCTTCAGCGTCGCGATGAACTTGTCGAACTGGTCGTGGTGCAGCCAGTGCCCGGCGTTCTCGAACTCGATCACCTCGGCATTGCGGAAGTGCTCGATCATCCCGTTCTCGACCGGATTTCCGGCCCAGGAATCCGCGCCGTTCAGCAGCAGGGTCGGACAGGTGATGGCCTTCCACAGCTCGTTGCGCTGCTCGATGGTGATATCATAGGGCGCGCCATCGACGTTGAGATGCGGATCGAACTTCCAGCTGAACGTGCCGTCTTCGTTGCGGTTGATGCCGTGGCGGGTCAGGTGTCGCGCCTGCTCGTCGGTCAGGTAGGGGTTCTCGCCCTTCATGCGCGCATAGGCGTCCTCGAGCGTCGGATAGCGGCGCGGCAGGCGCCCGGCGGCCTTGCGCTTCTCGCCGATGAAATCCCGGACGCGCCGTGCGAAGGGCACGTTCTTCATCATCGCCTCGCGCTCGGGCGTCGGGAACAGCCCCTCGATGGCCACGATCTTGCGCACGTTTTCCGGAAACAGCCCGGCATAGCGCAGGCTGGTGTTCGCGCCCCACGAATGCGAGACGATCGTCACCGGGGCGAGGTCGAGCTGGTGGATCAACTGGGCCACGTCATAGACGAGGTCCATCGTGCGATAGTTGCCGTCCTCGGTCCACTGGCTGTCACCGTGGCCGCGGTGGTCCATGGCGATGATGTGCCAGTCCTCGCGCAGGGCCTCGGCGGTCCAGTCCCACGACCGGCAATGGTCGCGCCCGCCATGGACCAGCAGCAGCGGCGGCTTGTCCGTGTTGCCCCAGTCCACATAGTGGAGGCGCAGGCGCTGAGAGATGAAGGTGTTCGAACTGGGACCGAGTAACTGCATGGGCCGAGTAACTGCGCCGGATAGGCCGCGGTTTCAACCCCCGGATGCCGCTGGGCCCGCTACCTTTCCTTCGTTGCCGAGAAGGTCAGCTCAGGGTTGCGCTCCTGCTGGTAGCCCACATCCCATGACGATCGCGCCATGAAAACAGGGTCGCCATCGCGATCCTTGGCAAGGTTCGATGCATTGAAATCGGCAAAGGACTTGAGCGCCGCGTCGCTGCCCTTGAGCCAGCGTGCGGTATCGAACGGCGAAGGTTCGAGCACCGCCTCGACCTTGTATTCCGCCTCGAGGCGCGAAACCAGCACGTCGAGCTGGAGCTGGCCGACCACGCCGACGATCCACTGGCTGCCGATCTCCGGATAGAATACCTGGATCACGCCTTCTTCGGAAAGGTCGTCCAGCGCCTTGCGCAGCTGCTTGGTCTTGGTCGGGTCCTTCAGCACCACGCGGCGCAGGATTTCCGGCGCGAAGTTCGGCAGCCCCGTAAAGCGCAGGTCGTTCCTTTCCGAAAGCGTATCGCCCACGCGCAGGGTTCCGTGGTTCGGGATGCCGATGATGTCGCCCGCCTCGGCGGTGTCGGCAATCTCGCGGTCCTGCGCGAAGAACAGGATCGGCGAATGCACGGCGATCGGCTTGCCCAGGCCCGAAGGCGTCAGCTTCATGCCCCGCCTGAACGTGCCCGAGACCATGCGCATGAACGCGATACGGTCGCGGTGCTGCGGGTCCATGTTGGCCTGCACCTTGAAGATGAACCCGGTCACGTCGGGCCGCTCCGGTTCCACCGTGCCTTCGCTCGACTTCTGCGGGCGCGGCGGCGGAGCATAGCGGGCGATCGCATCGATCAGCTCGGCAACGCCGAAGTTCTTCAGCGCCGATCCGAAATAGACCGGCGTCAGGTCGCCATGGCGATAGGCTTCGAGATCGAACTCGGGGTAGCCGGCGCGGGCCAGTTCGATTTCCTCGGCAATGTCCTCGGGTATGTCGACCGCGGGTTCGCGCTTGCCCAGGAATTCGCGGCTGTCACCTTCGGGACGGGCGATGGTTTCGTCGGCGAAGTTCATCACGCCCTGAAAGATCCCGCCCATGCCGATCGGCCAGGACATCGGCACGACGTCGAGCGCCAGCGCATCGGCGACTTCGTCCAGCGTCTCGAACACCGAACGGCCTTCGCGGTCGACCTTGTTGACGAAGGTGATGATCGGCACCGAGCGCATGCGGCAGACTTCGAACAGCTTGCGCGTCTGCGGCTCGATACCCTTGGCCGCGTCAATCACCATGATCGCCGAATCGACCGCAGTCAGCGTGCGGTAGGTGTCCTCGGAAAAGTCCTCGTGGCCCGGCGTATCGAGCAGGTTGAAGACAACGCCGTCCTTCTGGAACGTCATCACCGACGACGTCACCGAAATTCCCCGCTGCTGCTCGATCTTCATCCAGTCCGACCGCGCGCGGCGGGCGGCCCCGCGTGCCTTGACCTCGCCGGCAAGGTGGATCGCGCCGCCCTGAAGCAGCAGCTTCTCGGTCAGCGTGGTCTTGCCCGCGTCAGGGTGCGAAATGATGGCGAAGGTGCGGCGATTGGACATGGGGAGCGCGGTTAGCGCGGGTTTACGGTCACGTCCATGCGGAAGCTGCGCGTCGCGCCGGGATCGAGCAGGACGACGCCGGGCTTCTCGCGGAAATCGCCGGTGAAGCCTGCGGGGTCGGCGTAACCCTGCCACGGCTCGATGCAGATGTAGCGCGCGCCCGGAACCTGCCAGACGCCCATCGACGTCGTGTCGGGGAAATGGAGGTCGAGAGTGGTCCCGCCATCGGTGCCATAGGTGAGCGACTTGCTCTCGAACACGTCCCAGATCAGCGCATCGTTGCGGAACAGGTCTTCGTGCAGCCGCAGCTCGCGAGTGTTCGCAGGACTCGGCACTGAGTTGGGGGAGAGTTCGCCAGAGTTGGGAGTGAGTTGCCGTAGAGTTGGACTTTCGGCCCTTTCGAAGACAAGCTTATGATCTTCCTTGGGAAAACCCCCCGGAAGCGGCCAAGCGAAGGCCGGATGGAAGCCGAAGCTGAAGGGCAGCGCTTCCGCGTTGGGATTGAACACGCTGACCTCGGTGTGCAGCGTCATGCCCTCGATGCGGTAGGCCACTTCGAGCACGAAGCCGAACGGATAGACCTCGCGCGTCGCCGGCGAATCCGTCAGGCGGAAGCGTGCCTCCGCCCCTTCGGCATGAACCGGGGCGAAGGCACTGCGTCGTGCAAAGCCATGTTTCGGCATGGAAAATTCGCGACCATCAAGGCGCAAGGTGTCACCCGACAGCGCCCCGACGATCGGAAACAGGAAGGGCGCGTGACCCGACCAGAAGGCCGGGTCCGCATCGGTCATGTATTCCGCCCCCGCAGCATCGGTCAGCGACCAAAGCTCTGCGCCCAAAGGATTTATTTGCGCAGTCAGCTCCTCGCTGGCGATGGTGACGAGATCGTCACTCATCCGCGCAGGACACCGCCGAGCTTGGCGGCAGCCGCCACCACCTTGTCCGAAATCGCCTTGAGCGTCGCCTCATCGAATGACTTCTCGACCGGCTGGAGCGTCACTTCGATGGCAAGGCTCTTCTGGCCCTCTGGCACGCCAGTCCCGCGGAAGTCATCGAAGATCCGTGCCGAAACAATGGCCTGCTTGTCCGCACCCTTGACAGCACGGAGCAGATCGCCCGCAGGGACCGAGGCCGCGACAAGGAAGGCAAAGTCGCGCGTCACCGCCTGCAGTGCAGGTGGCGCAAAGTGCGGGCGGGCGAACTGGCCGGGGCCCTTGCGCGGCGGGATGCGGTCGAGGAACAGCTCGACCACCGCCACGGGACCATCGAGATCGAAGGCCCTGGCGGTTGCCGGATGCAGCATGCCGAAGCGCGCCAGCACCTGCTTTGGCCCGAGGCGCAGGGTGGCCGACTGGCCGGGGTGGAACTGATCGCCAGCCTCGCCCATGACCTGCAGGTTGTCGACCGGAGCGCCCGCTTCTGCAAGCAGCGCCAGCGCTTCGGCCTTGGCGTCGAATGCGTCGAACGGCCTGGCCTTGCCAGTCGCCCAGCCGCGCGAGACGGATTCGCCTGCCAGAACAACGGCTAGGCTCAGCTTTTCGTCGCTCGCGCCATTGGCGCCGCGCAAGTAGCGGCGGCCGATCTCGAACAGGCGCACCGAGGTGGCGCCACGGTGGAGATTGCGCTGGGCGGCCGAGAGCAGGCCGGGCAGCAGCGAGGGGCGCATGACCTTGAGGTCTTCGGAGATCGGGTTGGCCAGCGCCCAAGTTTCCTCGCCATCGGCAAAGTGCGCGGCTTCCTTCTCGGGCAGGAACGACCACGTCACCGCTTCATGCAGGCCACGCGAGGCAGCCGCTCTGCGGACCCGGCGCTCAAGCGTCTGCACCGCAGTTGCGGTCGGCTTGGCCACACCATCTGCGCGCGGCAGCGGCGTGGAAGGCACGGCATCCAGCCCGTGGACGCGGATCACTTCCTCGACGATGTCGGGTGCGCCGTCCACGTCCGGGCGCCAGGTCGGCACGGTGACGGTCCAGTCTTCGGCCACGTCGAAGCCGAGCGCGGCAAGGATGCGCTTCTGTTCGCCATTGCCGACGTCGATGCCGCCAAGGCTCCCGGCCAGCTTCGGATCATAGGCCACGGTCTTGCGCGCCAGCGGCGGCTGCCCTGCGCGCACGACTTCGCTCGCTTCGCCACCGCAGATCTCGAGGATCAGACTGGTCAGCAGGTCGAGCCCGGTATCGAGGAACGCCGGATCGACGCCACGTTCGAACCGCCCGCGCGCGTCGGAAGCTAGCGCCAGCGCCTGCCCGGTGCGGGCGATGGAAGCGGGATCGAAGTACGCGACTTCGAGCAGGACGTCGGTCGTCCCGTCCGAGCAGCCCGAATCTTCGCCACCCATGATCCCGGCGATGTCATGCACGCCGGCATCGTCGGAAATCACCGTCATCCACGGCTGCAGCGCATATTCCTTGCCATTGAGCGCGAGGCAGGTCTCGCCTTCGCGCGCCTTGCGGGCCACGACCGCGCCCGAAAGCTTCGCCATGTCATAGGCGTGAGCCGGGCGGCCATAGCCGAGCATGACGTAATTGGTAATGTCCACCAGGGTCGAGATCGGACGCTGGCCCGCGCTCTTCAGGTAGTCCTGCAGCCACTTCGGGCTCGGCCCATTCTTTACGCCACGAATCACGCGGCCGTAGAAGGCGGGGCAACCTTCAGGATCGTCGGTGCGCACTTCGACCGGACAGGGGAAGCTGCCAGCAACCGGCTTGGCTTCGATCGGCTTGAGCACGCCCAAGCCCGCCGCAGCGAGATCGCGGGCGATGCCGTGAACGCCCATGCAGTCCGGACGGTTGGGCGTGATCGCCACGTCGAACACCGGGTCCGATCCGAGGTAATCGGCAAAGGTCGTGCCGAGCGGCGCGTCTTCGGGCAGTTCGATGATGCCGTCATGCTCTTCGCCAAGGCCAAGCTCGCGCGTCGAGCACATCATGCCGTTGGATTCGACGCCGCGGATGGCGGACTTACGAAGTTCCATGCCATTGGCCGGGACCACTGCGCCGGGCAGGCCGAGCACGCCGACAAGGCCTGCACGCGCATTGGGCGCGCCACAGACAACCTGCAGGGGCGAACCATCACCAAGATCGACGGAGAGCACCTGCAGCTTGTCGGCCTGCGGGTGCTTCTCCGCCGTCAGCACGCGGGCGACGCGGAAGCTCTTGAGCGCCGCCGAGGCATCTTCGACGCCTTCGATCTCCAGGCCCAGCGAGGTCAGCTTTTCGGCGATGGTGCGGGCGTCGGCCTTGGTATCGAGGACCGACTTCAACCACGAAAGCGAGAACTTCACGAACGTACTCCAACACCGCCGGAAAGGGTCGGCACATCGAGCGCGCCGAAGCCGTAGTGGCCAAGCCACCGCACATCGCCATCGAAGAAGGCGCGCAGGTCATCCATGCCGTACTTGAGCATGGCGAGGCGATCGACGCCGGTGCCGAAGGCGAAGCCCTGCCATTCATCGGGATCGAGCCCGCCGAACTCGATGACCTTGCGGTTGACCATGCCGCTGCCCAGCACTTCCATCCAGCCACCGTTCTCCGCATCGCCGCTGCCGCCAACGACGCGCTTGCCGTTGATGAGCGTGTAACCGACGTCGACCTCCACCGATGGTTCGGTGAAGGGGAAGTAGCTCGGGCGCAGGCGCAGGACGATGTCGTCCCGTTCGAAGAAGGCCTTGAGGAAGGTTTCCAGCGTCCACTTGAGATGGCCGAGGTGGATGCCCTTGTCGATGACGAGGCCTTCGATCTGGTGGAACATCGGCGTGTGCGTGGCGTCCGAGTCCGAACGATAGACCCGGCCCGGGGCGATGATGCGGATCGGCGCGCCTTGCGCGATCATCGAGCGGATCTGTACCGGCGAGGTATGCGTGCGCAGCAGCATCGAACGGCCTTCGGCATCCTTGTCAGGGAAATAGAAGGTATCGTGCATCGCGCGCGCCGGATGCGTCTCGGGCATGTTGAGCGCGGTGAAGTTGTGCCAGTCGTCCTCGATCTCGGGACCGCTCGCGACGGCAAAGCCCATGTCGGCGAAGATCTCGGCCAGTTCGTCCATGACCTGCGAAACCGGGTGGACCGAACCCGTGGGCGCTTGCGGCGCGGGAAGGGAAAGGTCGACCGTTTCGGCCGCGAGGCGCGCTTCGAGCGCGGCGCTTTCCAGTGCATTCTTGCGGTCTGCGAGGGCGGCGGTCACCGCTTCGCGTGCGGCGTGAATCTTCGGGCCTTCGCTCTGCCGCTGGTCCGGGGTCATCCCGCCAAGCGACTTGAGCAGGGCGCTGACCCAGCCCTGCTTGCCGAGCGCGGAGACGCGGATCGCCTCCACCGCTTCGGGCGTGCCTGCTTCCGCAATGGCCGCGAGCGTTGCGGCCTGCTGTTGATCGAGGTTTTCCATCGGCAAGCCGCTAGCCGCAAATGCGCCGGAATCAAAGTCTGGAGTTAAGATCGAGTGGGGGTGTGCAGGGCTTGAACCGCCGCGCCGACGAACTCCTTCCGTGCGCGCATGACTTCCTGCAGCACGGGCTTGGGGCAATGGGCATATTCGCTCGGGCTCATGCCCATGAAACGGTGGAAGTCCCGAACGAACTGGGCCTGATCATGGTAGTGACCATCGATCGCGCCGATCCACTTCAGCGACGGGTCCATCATGTACTGCACGAGGCTGCGCATGAAGCGCTGGCGACGCAGGAGGAGCCGGGGCGGGAAGCCGAAGTGCTTGCGGCACAGGCGCTCCACGGTGTGGGTGGGCAACTGGGTCGCCTCGGCCATCTCGCTGACGGAAGCGATGTCCGGATCGACCAAGGCGGCGTGGCAGGCGACAATGCGTGGATCGTCTTCGACGTCGGCCGCCAGGTTCTGTTCGAAGAAGCGGGTGATGCGCGAAAGTTCGGCCTGCTCGTCCTTCTCCTTGCCGAAGACCGAGGCCGCGAGAGGACGGAAGGGGGCAAGGAAAGGCTCGCTGGCGACGTCATAGATATGATCGGCGTGCGCATTGGCGGGCTGGCGCACGAAGCGCGCCCAGCCCAGCGGCAAGAGGCCGATGCCCCAGATGCGCGTGGTGCCGGTGGTGAATTCCAGAGTGGTGCTCGTCGGCCCGGTGGCGTTGGCCTGGACGCCCGCGAACGGAGGCCGACCCGGCAATTGCGAATCCGGAAAGTCGCCCTGGTAGATGCGGATGTTTGCCCATTCAGGGTGGAGGTGATCGGTCACCCGGCCTTGGGGCACGTCGATCTCGGTCAGGTAAAATGTCGTGAAATAGCGCTGCAGCGGCTCTGGCGGCCGATGGAATCGAACCCGGACTGTGCAGTCCCCGGTCAAGCTGTGCGCGCCCCTGTTTACTTTAGTTATGTGTTGTTCATCCGCACCCTGCACTGCGCTTGCGCGAATCGCAACGAAAAAGGGCGGCTCCCGAAGGAACCGCCCTTTTGTTCAGCCTGCTTGCAACGCCGATCAGGCGGCGGGCAGGGCAGCCTTCGCCTGAGCGATGACGGCGGTGAAGATCGCACCTTCGTTCATCGCGAGGTCGGCCATGGTCTTGCGGTCGAGCTCGATCCCGGCAAGCTTGGTGCCATGGATGAACTGCGAGTAGGTCAGGCCTTCGGCGCGGACAGCAGCGTTGATGCGCTGGATCCACAGGGCGCGGAAGCTGCGCTTCTTGACCTTGCGGTCGCGGTATGCGTACTGGCCGGCCTTTTCGACGGCCTGACGGGCGACGCGGATGGTGTTCTTGCGACGGCCGCGATAGCCCTTCGCCTGATCCAGAATCCGCTTGTGCTTGGCTTTGGTGGTTACACCACGCTTGATACGGCTCATAGTTCAGCGCTCCTCAGTTCAGCCCGTAGGGCGCCCACTTCTTGATCACCTTCGCATCGGCGTCGGAGATCACGTCAGTGCCGCGGTTCTGGCGGATGTACTTGGCGTTGTGGCTGATCAGGCGGTGGCGCTTGCCGGCAACGCCGTGCTTCACCTTGCCGGTGGCGGTGAGCTTGAAGCGCTTTTTCACGCCGCTCTTCGTCTTCATCTTGGGCATTTTCGTCTCCTGAGTTCGACGCGTCCGATCTGCCTTGGCAGCCCTTGTGGCCAGGCCGATCATCGAATCCGTGTCGGTTGAAGGTGGGGCCGTTAGGCGATGCGGCGCGGAAAGGCAAGTGTTGTGGAGTCTTTGCACGGTGCGCCCTGGCATCTGCCAAGGGCTGGCGGCACCGGCCCGCTCCCCCGCGAAACGGCACCACTTGTCATTTCCCGATATCCGCCAGATCGTATGGCGTCGTCTGGTACGTCTCGTTGACCCAGTTGCCGTAGAGCAGGTGGCCGTGGCCGCGCCAGGTGTTGGCGGGCATGGCCTGGGGATCGTCACCGGGGAAATAGTGGCGGGGCAAGTACTTGCCTTCGTCCCGCGCATATTCGCCCGCCAGCGTCAGCGTATCGTACTCGAGATGGTTGAACATGTGCAACGTGTTGTGGGCCGGGTCATCGATCAGGCACAGGCCGGTTTCGGCGCTGTCGGCAAGGACCGAAAGGCCGCGACCTTCGGGCAGGTCCTCGCGGCGCACTTCGCTCCAGCGCGACACAGGCACGTCGAACACATCGGGCAGGCCGCGCATGAAGGGACTGGCGGGCGCGTGGTTGATGTGGCGGAACACGCCCGAGGCCTTGGTCGGCAAGGGGTGCTTCTCGATGCCATGGAAATGATGCAGCGCGGCCATCGCGCCCCAGCACACCGACAGCGTGCGGTGCACGTTGGTCTGTGACCAGTCGAAGATGCGGGCGAGCTCGTCCCAGTAGCTGACCTCTTCGTAAGGAATCGTCTCGACCGGTGCGCCCGTTACGATCAAGCCATCGTACTTCTCGGCACGCACGTCCTCCCACGGACGGTAGAAGGCCGAGATGTGACCTGCCGAAGTGTTCTTGCTGACGTGGTCGGAAATGCGCACCAGCTCAAGCTCGACCTGCAGCGGAGTTGCGCCCAGAAGGCGGGCGATCTGGGTCTCGGTGGTGATCTTGTCGGGCATCAGGTTGAGCAGGGCGATCCGCATCGGGCGGATGTCCTGGCGCGCGGCCTCGGTCTCGCTCATCACGATCACGCCCTCGGCCTCGAGTGTGCGGCGGGCAGGGAGATTGTCGGCAATCCTGATCGGCACGTGTAACGTCTTCCTCAAACCTGAGGGAGAAGACGCTCTTCACGGTGTCCGTGTCCGTTTGGTTGCCGGATCGGCCACATCCCCTTTCTGCTTGCGGCAGATCGGGTACCACCTTGCCCGGATCGGCAGGTTGGCGTTGGAGCGTCACTCCAACTCTCGATGTAGGACGACAGATAGAACCGCCTTGAAAGCTTTGCAACGGGGCGAAGGTGCAGGATGTCACTTGCTATTGCGATCCAGTCTCATTATTAATGCGAGTCATTGGCAGGAAGCGTGCTGCCCTGGAGTTTCAGTGCAATGTTCATCTGCATCTGCAATGCCATCCGCGAGAAGGACATCCGCGCCACTGCCCGCTGCCACGCCGGCAATGCAGAGGAGATCTACGGCCGCATGGGCTTCAAGCCGCAGTGCCGGCAGTGCCTTGATGATGCCGAGGACGTGATCACCGACGAGCGCGCCTGCGCGCTGGCATAAGTCCCACGTTGCAAAGTGTTGCAGGCACCCGGTGCGAGTCGTTCGCGCTTTATGCCGCCCATCCTGCAGCGTAACGTCGCTCCATCCATTGCAAAGGAGCCAGCGCGATGAAGGGCGATGCCAAGGTCATCGAATATCTCAACAAGGCCCTGCTCAACGAGCTGACCGCGATCAACCAGTACTGGCTGCACTACCGCCTGCTCGCCAACTGGGGCGTCAAGAAGCTGGCCGAGTACGAGCGCCACGAATCGATCGACGAGATGAAGCACGCCGACATGCTGGCGGACCGCATCCTGTTCCTCGATGGCCTGCCCAACTTCCAGGCGCTCGGCCGCCTGCGCGTTGGCGAATCGGTGGAGGAGATTCTCAAGGCTGACCTTGCCTTGGAGATGGATGCCCTGCCGCTGCTCAGGGATGCCATCGCCCACTGTGAATCCGTGCGCGATTTCGTCAGCCGCGATCTTTTCGCCAAGATCCTCGAGAGCGAGGAAGAGCATGTCGACGTGATCGAGAAGCAGTTCGACATGATCGAGCGCATGGGTCTGGCCAACTACATCCAACTCAACAGCGAAGCCGCCGAAAGCTGATCCTGGCGCTGCGAAGCGGCCTCCTACTCGGCCGCTTCGCTCACTTCCGCGCTTTCCGCCGCCTGACGCGCCCACATTTCGGCGTAGAGGCCATCGCGGCGCAGCAGGTCGGCGTGGTTGCCTTGTTCTGACAGGCGCCCCTGATCCAGCACGAGAATCGTGTCGGAATCGGCAATCGTCGACAAGCGGTGCGCGATCGAGATCGTGGTGCGGTGGCTGGCGACGGCGCGCATGGTGGACAGGATGTCCTGCTCCGTGCGGGTATCGAGCGCACTGGTCGCCTCATCGAACAGCAGGATTGGCGGGTTCTTCACAAGGGTGCGCGCGATGGCGACGCGCTGCTTTTCGCCGCCCGACAGCTTCAGGCCGCGTTCGCCGACTTCGGTGTCATAGCCTTGCGGCAATCGCGCGATGAAGTCTGCGAACGCCGCGCCCTTGGCGGCGGCCTCGACCTCGGCCATTCCTGCACCGTCACGACCATAGGCGATGTTATAGCCTATGGTGTCGTTGAACAGCACCGAGTCCTGCGGAACGATGCCCAGTGCGGCGCGCAAGGAAGCCTGCGTCACGCCTGCAATGTCCTGCCCGTCGATCAGGATACGCCCGGACCACGGGTCATAGAAGCGGAACAGCAGGCGCGCGATGGTCGACTTGCCCGCGCCTGATGGGCCGACGATGGCCACGCGGCTGCCCGCAGGCACTTCGAACGACAGACCGTGCAGGATCTCGCGATCGCGGTCATAACCGAACACGACATTGTCGAACGTCACCGAGGGGCGGTTCACCACCAGCGCAGGCGCATCGGGGGCGTCTGCCACTTCGATATGCGTGTCGATCAGGCGGAACATTTCGGCCATGTCGATGAGGCCCTGCCGGATGGTGCGATAGACCATGCCGAGCATGTCGAGCGGGCGGAAGAGCTGGGTGAGGTACGTGTTGACGAAGACAAGGTCGCCGACCGTCAATTTGCCCTGTGACCAGCCATAGACAGTCCAGGCCATTGCCCCCGCCATCAGCAGGTTGACGATCAGGGCCTGCGCGATGTTGAGGAGGCCAAGGCTGTTTTCGCTCTTCACCGCGGCATCAGCGTAGGCGCGCGCGGCGGAGGCGTATCGCGCTTCCTCGCGCGCTTCGGCGCCGAAGTATTTCACCGTCTCGTAGTTCAGCAGCGAATCGACCGCGCGGGCCAGCGCCTGGCCATCGAGCCGGTTCATCTTCTCGCGCAGCGCCGTACGCCATTCGGTGATGGTGCGCGTGGCGTAGACATAGGCGATCACGGCAAGGATCGTCGCCGTGACCAGTCCCAGCCCGAAGTTCAGCCAGAAGATCACGATGACCGCCGTCAGCTCGATCACCGTCGGCGCAATGTTGAACAGCAGGAAATAGAGCATCGTGTCGATGCTCTTGGTCCCACGCTCGATCACCTTGGTTACCTCGCCGGTGCGGCGGGCGAGGTGGAAGCGCAGCGAAAGCTTGTGGAGGCGGGCGAAGACGTTTTCCGCCAGATGCCGCGTGGCGTCCTGGCCAACGCGCTCGAACACGATGTTGCGCAGGTTGTCGAACAACACCCCGGCAAAGCGACCGAGGGCATAGGCCAGGACGAACGCCAGTGCGACAGTCAGGGCAGGCTGAGCGCCTGCCGGAAGCGTCATTGCGTCGACGGCTTTCTTGTATGCGAATGGCAGCGCAAGTGTCGTCGCCTTGCCGAGCAGTACCATGACCACCGCGCCCATGACCCGGCGGCGCAGGATCGCATTGTCGGCAGGCCAGAGGTACGGGAGGAAGCGCTTGAGCGTGGCCCAGCCATCGTGGCGGGCGTCTTTGGGACTCGTCGGTGTATCAGGTGGCATGGGTTCCCACATAGGGAACGTGGACGGCTATGCCAGAGCTTTGAAAGTTTACAGCGGCAAAGGCGGCCTTGCAGGCAGACTGGCAATCAGAACCGGATGCTCCTGTGCGAGTCCGGCATTGTGGTCCCGGACGGCAGGTCGAACAGCACGCGCCTTGTTGCGAAGTCGATCGCCACCCGCCTGAACATGCGCATCTGCGCCATACCCAGCAGGATTGCCGGGCGCTTGACCAGATCGAGCCGGTGGAACGCCGGGGAGTCGGCAAAGGCGAGGGGGGTATTGTGGATCTGCAACCCTTCGATCTCGATCGTCGAGGCCATGACAATATCCGCATTGAGCGCCTGGCCCGTCACCGAGAACAGTGTCGTCTGCTCGGTGCGGTTGCGGCGGGCCATGGCCTTGCGCAGCGCAAGGTTGCCGATCGAGCTGTCAGACCCGGTATCGAGCACGACGTCGGTGTGGACGCCATCGATGATCGCGTTGGTCATGATCAGCTGGCCCGAACGCCGCTTGGCCTTGACGACGATCTCGAAGCCTTTCGTGCCGCCCAGCGATGCGGCATCGCCAATGGCGATGCGATTGGCGCCGAAGTCTATCAGCACGCGCTGGTCCTGCAGGCTGTCGAGCCCGACGATGCCTTGCGCGCCGATATGCTCGGCTTCCAGCAGCGGCGCGGTCAGGGTATAATATGTCCGCTTGCCGAGGCTTATCTCCTCGACATCGACCAGTTCCACTTGGTGCGAGCCTGCCACGCCGACGACCACGCCATTGCCGGTCACAGGCAGGCCCAACCCTTGCGCCACCTGCCGTGAAAGGACCGTGCGCTCGGAGCCGGTGTCGATCAGGAAATCGTAGGGGCCGCTTTTCCCGATCAGGACCGGGACAGTCATGCGATCATGTCTGTCCCGTTGGAGCTGCACAAGCTCGTCAGCAGGTGATGGGAAGGGCTGGGTCGCCGGTTCGCTGGCGAACGCCGGCGGCACGATGCTGGCCAGCGCAAGCATGAAAAGCCTTCGCGAAAACACCGGCAAAGGGCGGCCCTGTGGCATGGCGACTTCTCCCATGCCTGATTTACGCCTGCATGGGCGCCTTGGCGAGTCCTTAGCGCGTGGCGGGGGACGAGCGACGAATGAGCGCCAGCAGTCCGCGAGCGATCTCGTGGATCTCGGCGTAAAGCGGATGGCCGAGCACTCGCAAGGAGGCGAGCCACAGCACGATCCCGAGCGCAACAGTCGATGCGGCCTGCACCAGCCCGAGTTCGGCGGGACCTTGCCCGATGAAGAACCCCAGCAATACCGGCAGGACTGCGGCCAGCGAGACGGCGGCACTACGCAACCAGCCCAGCAGGATGTCGCGGTAACGCAGCTCGAGTGTCGAAGCCAGCAAGGGCAGGTAGATCACGACCCATAGCCCGGCATGCAGCACGCGCGAGGCGGCCACCCATTCGAGACCGAGCGGCGCAGTAAGTGCGATCAGCACTACGGACAGCACCGTCTCGATGACCATGCAGCGCATGAGCGGCTTCAGCCGTCCCATAAGCACCGGCAGGTCTGCATAGAGCGGCAGCGCGACGTAGCCGATCTGCGAGAGCGCAACCCAGGTGAGCAGGGGCGCCGCTGCCATCCAGCGCTCGCCGTAAAGCAGCCTGATCAGGGGCTCGCCGAGGACCGCGATGCCCGCCATGGCCGGCCAGGTTACCCCGGTATAGGCCGCCAGCACGCGCAGATAGGGTGGCCCCAGGGGTTCACCGCTATCGCGGATCCGGCGAAACGCGGGATAGAAGACGCCGGTAACCGCACCCGCGATCAGCAGCCGCAACTGCAGGGCCAATCCCGATGCGCGCGCAAAGAGGCCGACAGCGGCGCTGTCGATCATGCGCCCGATGACCAGCTCCGGCGCGCGGGCAGAGAGTGAACTGCAGACCACTTGTACGGTGTTGGTGCCGCCCAGTGCCATGACGTCTGCCGCGCGCGCTATCTTTGGCGGCCACGGCAGCATGCCGCCCGAACGCCACTGACTGATGAGCAACCGCGCCGCCTGCTGGGCGAAGGCCCCCCAGGCGAGGGCAAGCGCGCCATGACCAAGGATCGCCAGGATCAATGCGGTCAAGGCGTTGGCCACCGCCGCTCCGACCTCGATCATCGTGTTCGAACGATAGTCCATGCGGCGCTGGCAGGTCGCCTGGGGGACGATCGCCAGCGGCACGAGTAGGTAGGATGCCGCGATGACCAGAGTGATCGGCAGCAATTGCGGATCGCCATAGAAGACAGCGATCGGCCAGGCACTGGCGAGAGCCAGAAGCGCTATCCCCCAGGCGAAGACCACCGAAATCGTGAAAGCGGACCGCAGTTTCTCTGCCGTGAGATCGCGCTCTCCATTGATATAACGCGTGACGCCGAAATCCTGCAGGAATGCGACCAGCGTGACCGCGGCAAAGGCGATCGAGAACCGGCCCAGCTGATCGGGCGTGATGTACCAGCGCGCGAGCACGATGCTGGCCACGAACTGCAGCGCAAAGGAGGCATATTGCGAGATCAGCGCCCAGACGGCTGCCGCGCGGACAGACATCATCGGTGCGCCAGTCCGGTCGGTTGTCTGGTCGGCGGGTGATTGCGGAGCGGCCATCGTCAAATACGCAGGAGCAGGGCTATTGCCAGTCGCATGGCGCGTAATGGCACGCCGAACAGGACAAGACGCATTACCGTGCGCCAAAGCTCTGGTCCGTTGCCCCCGTCGCGAACATGGCCGATCAGGAGGGGGAAACCTGCGCCGCGCATGGCATCGCGCGAATAAATGGCGCCCCGCGCAACCTTGTCCCGGATCTGGCGAGACAGGCCCGGAGTGTCGAATACTTGGTCCAGCGCCTCGACGGCGGGAAGCTGCTGCATGTGCTCTGTGGGATCCGGTCGGCCGAGCTGACGCTCGCGGTAGGCGAGTTGGGCAACGGCGGCCCCGTATTGCTGCGCGAACGCATGGCGGTTCGAAATCTGCCCAGCATAATGCCGATAGCTGAGCAGGCGTTCGGGAATGTTCGCCAGTTTCGTGACCGATGCCAGTCGCAGCCAGAGATCGTAATCCTCGCAATGCCGATAAGCGACACGATAGCCTCCAACGGCGCGAACGATGTCTCGTCGCGCCATGATGGTGGGATGGCTCAGCGGGCTGCGCTGCTCTATGATGGCGAGAACATCGTCGAAGGTGACAGGGTGCTCGGGCGCATGCGTCAGGAACGGCCGGTCATACTCGTCGATGTCCTCGGTCCACGTACCAATGACGCCGTGATCCGGATTGGCCTCGAGAAAGGCAACTTGGCGCGCGAAGCGATCCTGCCGGCAGACGTCATCTGCGTCCATCCGGGCGAACAAGGGAGCACGCGCTGC